>CANJQG010000003.1 GCA_947476405.1 Thiotrichales bacterium | reverse complement strand
AGGGAATGCCCTGCCTGGAAAATCGAAAAATTGTTTATTTTTGATGCAATACAGCTGAAAAATTACCCGCGGACGCCTAACGCCGTCAATACGTTCAGATTCTGCTGTTTATCTGGCCATTTCTGAAAATAATATTGCAAGAGGCTCATTAATAAAGATAAGAGTGAAATGCTTGAAACACTAAAACATACCACCCCAGATCTTGCTTTATTGAGCGATCAATCGATAGCTTCAGTGACGCTTAGTGATGGAGAAGAGATTAGACTGGGCTTGTTCTTTTCTTTTAATATTCATTTTGCTATGTTGCTCAATTTTAAGGTGCCTATTGCTGGAAGAGTAAGTGGGTTTATCGTCTGTCGGCACATGGCTTGGCTAGCACTTGTGCTCGCTCATGTAGAGTTTAAAAAAAATCAGGACATGAGAGAGCACAGCCCTGCAAGCTCTATCAGACCTATTAAATCATTTGATTATCTTCAGCATATGGATACAGAAGAAAAGATAAGTGCTCTTCAAGAGACTGCACTAAATTTTGATAGATTGAAAATAATCTCCAGTGCTGATCATGTGTATTTATTTGACAAAAAATTAAGTGATTTAGGCGAGGTTTTAGAGCTGGCATGTTCTGATATGATTCTCAATGAGTTCCGCACTTTTGTCTTATTGAGCGATAATCACGCAATGTCAATTGTTGTTAATAGGCTCCAAAATGAGCGTGAAGAAAATTATTTCAGTGTGCAGTTTTTTGATCCAAATGACATGGGCAGCATAACCGTAAAAGTTGTTGATCAACACGAACAGGGTAATTTAGCAGGGCTTATGCTTTATGATTTCTTAAGGAAGCCTAGTATTCGCCGTTATTGGCCTAAAGGAAATTACTCTGCATCGCTTTGCTATTATTCTTCTGCAGAGGATATGCCTTTCGCTAGAACAACTGGATCTACCATTGTTTCTGGTGCTTCTACAATATATTTGAATGCAGCAATGACTATTGGCCTTGAAGAAATGGTCAGATCTATTTTAACTGAAATTGCTGTGAGTCTGGCAACTCTAGGCGAAAAAAAGCCAGAAGACTCTCCTCAAAATTACTTAATACGGCAGGTCAATAAGCTTCAAAATACGTCAACTGCGCTTTATAAAGATACACGGCCTTGGCTATCAGTGGCTTCAGTAACGTCTGCCCTTACCCCCACAAGCAGAGTGTTGTGATCTTAAGGTCAATACTTCAAAAAAGCGGGCTTTGCGGATGTGCATCATCAGGATAATATTGGCGATGAGGCAGATTCCAGCCAGAATACTTAAGCTTTTGAACATGATGGTGTAATCAAAGTGGGCGACGAGAAGGGTGCTGATCAACGCCCCGAATCCAATAGCGATATTAAAAAAGCCATTCCAGATGGCCCAGAACATGGCGCTTTCTTTTTGGGTAAAATAACGCTGATAAATGGCGCAAATTACTGGGGTTTGAAAAGCGCCGCCAATGCCGAGACCCACTTGGACTAAATACAATTGCCAGGGATGATGGACAAATAAATAAGCAGTATAGCTTAAAAAAACAATGAGCTGGGAGAAACACATAAACCATTCATCGTTTTGATAGTGGTGTTCGATGCGGCCGGCAATGCACATGAAGACACCAATCACTACCGAAAAGATAGACACGGCAATACCCGCAGTCTGCAAATTACCCCCAATTTTAAGCACAAAGTCAGACCAGAGTGGAGTCATAAAAGCCGCAGAGGCAATGATCATGACATTAATCGCGATCAATGCATTGGTGATAAAGAGGTGCGCTTTCGGTTGTTTGAGATAGGTCATGTTGACTCACTTAATAGTTTGTCGATAAGCGACTGACTGGCTTCGGGAGTGTCATAGTGTGTCAGGTCTGATTTTTTAACCCAGCGGATGGGTTGACCCTCGTGCCCATGAGGCTTTCCTTTAAATTCAATGACCCGCCAAAAGTCTAGATAGACTTTGTGTGTGGGATAGTCGTAAGGAAATGCCAGGTAGGGTTCGGCGCAAATCACTTCAATGCCGAGTTCCTCTGCAAGCTCGCGTTTGAGGCCTTCAAAAGGTGTTTCACCTGGTTCGAGTTTTCCGCCTGAAAACTCCCATAATCCACCCAAGTGCACATGAGCTGGACGTTGCGCCAGGCAAAATTCATGCTGATCGTTTTGAAGGATGCCGATGATGATGTGCAGGCGTTTTTCTGACATTACTGACGTTTCATGGCCTTGAAGAAATCATCATTGGTTTTGGACTCTTTGAGATGTTCAGTCAAAAACTCCATGGCGGCGATTTCGGTCATGGGATGCATTAATTTACGGAGAATCCACAAGCGTTGTAGCTCGTCTGGTTTAGTCAGCAATTCCTCATGGCGGGTGCCGGATTTATTGAAGAAAATCGCAGGATAAATGCGACGTTCTGCAATTTTACGATCCAAGTACAATTCTGAATTACCTGTGCTTTTAAATTCTTCAAAGATCACATCATCCATTTTTGAACCTGTATCAATCAATGCGGTGGCGATGATGGTTAAGCTGCCGCCTTCTGCGGTATTACGTGCAGCACCGAAGAAGCGTTTTGGACGTTGTAATGCATTGGCATCAACACCCCCGGTTAGGACTTTGCCGGAAGAAGGTGCAACCGTATTATAGGCGCGGGCTAGGCGGGTAATCGAGTCTAATAGAATCACGACGTCTTGTTTGTGTTCAACTAAACGTTTTGCTTTTTCAATCACCATTTCAGCCAATTGAACATGGCGGGTAGCGGGCTCATCAAAAGTGCTGGCGACAACTTCTCCACGCACTGTTCTTGCCATTTCGGTGACTTCTTCAGGACGTTCATCAATCAATAAAACAATCAAATAACATTCGGGATAGTTTTGTGAAATCGAATTGGCGATATTTTGCATCATGATCGTTTTGCCGACTTTAGGTGGGGCAACAATCAGTGCGCGTTGACCTTTGCCCATGGGCGATACTAAGTCAATGATTCTCGCGGTAATGTCTTCGGTTGAGCCATTGCCAATTTCCATTTTGATTCGCTCTTGCGGAAAGAGGGGGGTCAAGTTTTCGAAGAGGATTTTTTGTTTCGCTTGTTCAGGATGATCAAAATTGATCGAATCAATCTTGGTCAGGGCAAAATAGCGCTCGCCTTCTTTTGGAGGGCGAATACGTCCGGAAATACTGTCACCTGTTCGCAGATTAAAGCGGCGGATCAATTGCGGTGGAACATAGACATCGTCAGGGTTAGCGACATAATAACTGTCTGAAGAACGCAAAAACCCATAACCATCCTGAAGGATTTCCAAAACACCTTCGCCGAAAATATCCTCGCCCTTGCGGGTGTGGGATTTCAAAATGGCGAAGATGATTTCTTGTTTGCGGGAACGCCCCACGTTTTCAACGCCCAGAGAGTGGGCTAATTCCATCAAGTCAGCAATGGATTTCTTTTTTAGATCATTTAAATTCATGGAACGCTCGCAGATAAAACTTAGATATTTTCGTCGATAAAGGCTTGGAGTTGCACTTTGGAGAGGGCGCCTACTTTGGTCGCATGGGCACTGCCATTTTTGAAGATGATCAAAGTGGGGATACCGCGAATGCCGTATTTGCCAGGAATTTCCTGACACTCATCGACATTGACTTTCGCTATTTTTATTTTTCCTTGGTTTTCAAGGGATATTTCGTGCAAAATAGGGGCAATCATGCGGCAGGGGCCACACCATTCTGCCCAGAAATCTACCAGAACGGGGGTGCTTGATTTCAAGACTTCGCTGTCAAAATTATCGTTGCTAATGGTAATAATTATGTCACTCATGTGTGATGCCTCTCTGTTTTTTGGAAGAATAATGTCAGGTTTCAAAATGATATAATGATTTTAAGAAGGCCAAAGATGCTTTAGCTTGTGGTATAATGCACCTCTTTTTTAAAAAAAACAAGAGGGGTTATGCAGAAAGACAATGCTGAGTATGGAGAAATGCTGACTCATTTTTGTGATTATTGTTTTTTAACGAAGGGTTTGAGCGCGAATACGATTGCTTCATATCGCTATGATCTTACGCATTTTCAAACATTTTTAGCGGTAAAGAACAAAATCATATTGACTGCGAATCCAGCGGATATTCAAGCCCATCTTCGCTTGCGTTACCAACGTCAATTGAGTGTGCGTTCGAATGCGCGTTTATTGTCTTCCCTTCGACATTTTTATAGTTGGGCAAAAGAGACCGGGCAGATTGCGGTGAGTCCGATTGCAGAGATGGATCAGCCCAAAATGGGCCGTCCTTTGCCTAAAACGCTCAGTGAAGAGGCGGTGGTTCAGCTTTTGAGCGCTCCTGATTCATCGACAGATATTGGTTTGCGAGATCGGGCTATGTTGGAGTTGCTTTATTCATCGGGTTTGCGTGTCAGTGAATTAATAAGTTTAACGACTAATATGGTGCACATTCCTCCTGGTGTGATCAAAGTGATGGGTAAAGGGAGTAAAGAGCGTCTGGTACCTATCGGTGAAGAAGCGCAAGCCTGGATTCTTAAATATTTAGAAACGGCGCGTTCCGGTTTGCAAAAAGGCGCTTTGTCTTCTATGCTTTTTCTGAGTCAGAAAGGGGGTTCGATGTCACGTCAAGGCTTTTGGTATCGTGTTAAATTTTATGCGGTACAAGTGGGGTTGAATGCAGGCTTGTCTCCTCATACTTTGCGTCACGCATTTGCGACACATTTGTTAAATCATGGTGCCGATTTGCGGGTCGTTCAGATGTTGTTGGGGCATAGCAGTGTTAGTACGACACAGATTTATACGCACGTCGCGACGGAGCGTCTGCAAAAATTGTATGCTGAGCATCACCCGCGAGCTTGATTACAGTTCAAATCCAAAGCGTTTTAAGATGAGCGCAGTGATGAGATACAAAACCAACATACAACCTAATGCAATAGACAGTGCGGGATAAAATCCAATTTTTAATTTCAGTAAATAAGGTAAAAGCAAAAACATGGGCAGAGTCGGTAAAACGAGCCAAAAGGTACTGGTTGAGAGGGTGGAAATGATCTGAATGTTTTTAGTATCCACATACACCCAGATCATTGAAAGAACAGAAATAAGGGGCAGAGATTTAATCAATGCACCGAGGGTGGCGTTGGATTTTGAGACTTCGCTGACGGCTACAATGATCATCGCAGAAAGCAATACTTTAATCACATAAAGAAGCATGGAGCGTGCTCCCTACATCAAGGAAGTGCTAAAGTAACGGACAAGCATCAAAATAATTTGAATCCCAATCAGGGCAATCATCGGCGATAAATCAAATCCGGCAATAATTGGGATGATGCGTCGAATCGGGCGATAAAGTGGTTCGGATAATTGTGCAAGCGCGTGAAACATCGGATTCAGGTGTGCCTGCGGGCTAAAACTCAAAATAGCGCGCAGAATAATAATGAAAAAATACAGGTTAAGAAGGAGGGTGATCAGTTGTATGATCACAACGAGGATAAAAGTGGGTCCTGACAAAGACGCGCCCGTGAGGACTGCAATCAAGGCGAGAGAAAGCGCCTGTGCGACCAGCATCAGAAGGACCGCGGCCCAATCCAGGCCAAAAAAACCAGGGATAACCCGTCGCATCGGTAATAATGCAAAATTAGTCATCTTCATAACAAATTGCGAGAGCGGGTTGTAAAAATCTGCTTTAACCCACTGCAAGAAAAAACGCAGCATCAGCAGGCCAATAAAAAAATTAAAAAGAATGTTAATCAAAAAAAGGGCAATTTGAATAAATAAAGCGGACATATTATGATCCTTTTGCTAGTTCGAGTGCGCGGTCTCGGCAGGCGATCATGGCGTTTTCGAGTACATTCGTCAAGTGGTTTGTTTGCATGCTCGCAATGGCAGCAGCTGTACTTCCGCCCTTTGACGTCACGTGCCCCCGTAATTGGGCAAAGCTTTCCGGGCTTTCGAGGGCGAGTTTTGCTGCGCCATAAGCTGTTTGTGCAGCAAATAAATGGGCGGTGTCCGCTGAAATCCCCATTTTAATGGCAACGGCTTCCATGATCTCCATAAAATAAAAATAATAGCCTGATCCGCTTCCCGAAAGTGCTGTGATTGTAGCTAAATCTGGTTCCGTATCAACCCAGCTGATGACCCCTGTTGCACGTAGAATCGATTCGGCTTGATTTTTTTGTGCTGGGGTGCAATGACGATTCGCAAACAGGCCTGCCGCACCGTCTTGAATAGCGGAAGGCGTATTGGGCATGGCGCGAATGATGGCTAATTTTTCTCCCAGCCACTCGCTTAATGTATTTACGGTCAGTCCCGCCATAATCGATAAAATCAGGGGGGAATGTGTTTTGCAATGTGCTTGAATTGAGGGGCAGGCTGTTTTTGCATCCTGAGGTTTAATGGCGAGAATAATCACCCCTGCTTCAGGCAGATGATCCTGTAAATTCGAGTTGGCCGTCATGCCGAAGTGTTCGGTAAAAAAAGCACATTTTTCTGGGTTGCGATCGATTACGATTATTTTTTTCGGCGGGTAGTGGTTTTTTATTAAGCCAGAGATTATGGCGCGGGTCATATTTCCGCCGCCGAGGAATATCATTTTTTCAGATTGCATGGGATGTCCCCTCAATGAAGTTGAATTTTATTTTAATCGGAAAGTGTATCAAAAGCTACCGTCTTTTTACGCTTTGTGATAGGATTATTTCATTGTCATCTGATTTTACTTTTTTATGCTGAATAACGCCAAAGATAATATGCTTTCCCAACAGATTCGAACCTGGGGGAAAGTGGATGGGAAAATCGAAGATCTATTTCGCTTGATTGATCGTGCCAGCTTTTTGGCCCCAGCCTTTCAGGATTTTGCGTATGCGGATATGACTCTGCCGTTGCTGCATGGGGAAATCATGTTGTCGCCGGTTGTTCAGGCCAAATTGCTCCAGGTTTTGAATCTGCAAGTGCATGAGACTGTTTTGGAAGTAGGAACAGGTAATGGTTTTTTGACGGCACTTTTGGCACGTCAGGCGAAGCACGTGACCTCAGTGGAATACTATGCAGATTTGAGCGAAATTGCTTTAAAAAATCTAGCAAAAGTAAACGGGCATAACGTGAAGTTGTGTGTCGGAAATGCAGCCACTGGTTGGGCCTTGGATGCCCCTGTTGATGCCGTGATTATTACGGGAGGCTTGCCTTTTTTGCCTGAAGCATTTAAAAAATGTCTGAAACCCAATGGGCGTATTGTTGCGATTTTAGGTGAAGGGGCTGCGATGCAAGTGACGCTGATTTGTTTAAAGGGGCGGCAATGGATTTCAGAAAAAATGTTTGAAACAACCGTGCCGCTTTTGTTAAAAGCGCCTGAATTGGAACGCTTTGTATTTTAAGGATAAAAAATGAAATTAAAGAATGTATCTGTGTTGTTGTGTGTGATGCCTGGTTTGGCGATGGCCAGCACTGATTTGACGACCATTTATCAACAGGCTGCTGCGACTAATGGCACTTATTTGGCGGCAGAACAAACCTATAAAGCAGCGAGCTACGGCGTACCCATTAGTCGTGCTGTTTTATTGCCTAATTTAACCCTGGCGGCAGATACTGCCGTGACCCATATCAGCCCGGGTCCAGCGGGATATCCCAATAGTAATGGTTATACATTAACCTTGACTCAGCCCTTATTGAATTTAGGGGGATGGTATAGTTATACGCAAGCGGAGGCCACGTATCGGCAAGCAGCGGTGACCTATGCGCAGGCCGCTCAAAGTTTGATTATGACGACTGCATCCAGTTATTTTAATGTCTTGGAAGCGCAAGACCAATTACGATATGCAGAAGCAAATCAGCAATCTTTGGCAGAGCAAATGACCCAGACAGATGCTCAATATAAAGTCGGGATTAAAGCCTTAACGGATGTAGAATCCACGCGTGCGAGTTATGAATCAGCGATTGCGACGACGGTGGCGGATCAAAATAATCTCAATAATGCGATTGTCTCATTGGCCGTCGTGACGGGGCAGCCTGAAAAAGACTTGGCTTCACTCAAACAGAACTTTCCTCTTTTAAAGCCAAAGCCAGCGGATATGAAAGCCTGGGTGGATTTTGGTTTGAAAAATAATCTCGCTTTGCAATCGGCCCAACTCCAGAGTCAAATTGATAAGCTGGGGATTCGGGTGACCGAAATGACGGGTTATGTTCCAACAATCAACGTCAGTGGAAGCTACCAAAATGCAAGTGGAAGCAGCAGCACCGTGGACACGCCGATTTCCGATGAAAATGCACGTTACACGACCAAAGCAGGTGAAGTTGCTTTGAACTGGAATGTGTTTAGTGGGGGGCAAACTTATGCAACCGTTAAACAAAATCAATATACCTATCAGGCAGGCGTGGCGAATCAAACCCAAACCAGCCGTCAGACAGATACCAATGTCAGTCAGGCTTATTTAAATGTGCTGTCGGATATCAGTCAGATTCAAGCGTATGGTCAGGCTGTGATTTCGGGCCAAGTTTCCCTGCGCGCGATGAAGGCCGGATATTTGGTGGGAACCCGCACAATCGTGGATGTCCTGACCCAACAAAGTAATTTATTTAGCAGTCAGCAGCTTTATGCACAGGCGATTTATAATTACATCAATGATACCTTAAATTTAAAAGAGCAAGCGGGTTTGTTGGGCCCTCAAGATATTACTGCTGTCAATGCTTGGCTTGTTCCTGCCCAGGCTACGCCGGTTGCGACCCATTCAGCCTCTTAATCGCTGATGTTTGAAAAGACGAGAATTCTCAGGCGGCCTGTCAATCAGGTCGTGTTTGATGCGCTGGTTCAGCATAAAATCGATCCTTTTTTGGCAAAAATCATTGCTGCCCGTCCCATTCCAGAACATCCTAAGCAAGCGATGGGCATTTTTGAGGGGCGCTTGAGTGACCTCAGTTCGCCGTTTTTGCTTCAGGACATGAATCAAGCGGTTGCGCGAATTCAAGAGGCGATTTTAAAAAAACAGCATATTGCGATTGAGACGGATCATGATTGCGATGGACAGACCAGTCACGCCGTCCTGATGCGCGCTTTGATTGATATTTTGGGTCATTCTGCGAATCATGTTCATTCGTTTATTGGGCATCGTATGCAGGAAGGCTATGGTTTATCTGATGCGCTGGCGGACCGGATTCTCAATCATTCGGTCAAAATTGATTTGGTGATTACGGCGGATAATGGCAGTTCGGATGAGCTCAGAATTGCGCGTTTGAAAGCAGCAGGCATTGAGGTGATTGTCACCGATCATCATGGCATTCCCGCAGAAGGTATTCCGGCCAGTGCGTATGCCTGTATCAATCCGACGCGCGAAGACTGTGCCTTTCCCGATCCTTACATTGCAGGTTGTATGGTGGCCTGGCTTTTGATGGCAGCCGTTCGGCGAACCATGGTAGATGCAGGTGACTTGCCTAAAAATACCGCCTCTCTGACAGATTTATTAGATTTTGTTGCTGTGGGCACTGTTGCGGATTGTGTCAGTATGGCGCGCAGCTTGAATAATCGCGTGGTGGTGCAATATGGGTTACAAAAAATCAATCAGTTTACGCGCCCTGCCTGGCAAGCTTTGCGCCCTTTATTAAAAAATAGCTTAGTCACGCCTGAAGATTTAGGCTTTTTAATCGGTCCGCTTTTAAATAGCGATGGCCGTTTGTCAGATGCGCTAGGCTCAGTCAGCTTTTTATTGGCGCCTGATATTGCGTCCGCGAGCCGTTGGGTAGAAAATCTTTTCCAACAAAATCAGGAGCGTAAGCGCATCCAGCAGGAATTGGTAAGCGATGCCCTGCGTCAAGCCGAACATCAAGTGATGTCAGGTCGTTCCTCCATCGTTGTTTATCTGGAAGAAGGTCATGCCGGCGTGCACGGAATTGCAGCCAGTCGGATTAAAGACCAATTCGGTCGCCCGGTTATTATTTTTTCGCCCAAGTTGAATGATGTCGCTGTGATTACGGGCTCTTGCCGAAGCATTGATGCGCTGCATATTCGAGAAACTTTGCAGCAGATTTCGGATCAGCATCCCGATTTAATTTTAAAGTTTGGTGGGCATAAAGCCGCAGCCGGACTGAGTATTGAGCTGGATCAGTTTGAAACGTTTAGTTTAGCCTTTGAAGCGCAAGCTTCAGAAAACCTGGCTGCGCATACCGTCGGGCCCGTGATTTGGACCGATGGTCACTGGGAGGGCGCATTTGATCTCGAGCGCCTGAGCGCATTAAAAACCCTGCAACCCTACGGCCGAGAATTTGACGAACCTATTTTCGAGTCCTATGCTTATGTCAAAAGCCTGCGTCGTTTTGGGAAAAGCTATAATCATCTCGAATTAATATTAAACTTCCCCGATGGAGAGCGCGTTAAAGCCATTTGGTTTGGTGCCTGTCATGCGGGAGATCTTCCTGTTCAGGAACAAGATCGTCTGCATATTGTCTTTAGCTTGCCGCTTTATGGAAAGCCCTCAAAAATAATTGAATTGAATGTGAAATATGCCGAGCGTTATGTTTAAAACTGTGATACAATGCCGTCATGAGCGAGCTGATCACCTTACATCCTAGTCAAAATAATCCGCGCTTGATCAAGGTCATTACGGATTGTCTGCGTCTCGGCGGTGTGATTGCTTATCCCACGGATTCGGGCTATGCATTGGGCTGTAGCCTCAAGGACAAGATCGCTTTGCAGAAAATTCGCGCCATTCGTCAATTGGATGATGGGCATAGTTTTACCTTTATTTGTCGAGATTTGTCTGAGATTTCGCGTTATGCCAAAGTGTCAAACGCACAGTTTCGGGTTTTGAAAAAATATCTGCCGGGTGGCTATACTTTTATCTTGGAAGCTTCGCGCGAGGTGCCAGATGTGATTCCCTCAAAATATCATACGATTGGAGTCCGGATTCCGGACCATCCAATTGCATTGATGATTGTTGAGGCGTTAGGTGAGCCGCTTTTATCCAGTACCTTGATTTTGCCCGAACAGGATGTGCCTTTGTGTTATCCTGAAGATGTGGCTGATGCGTTGGAGGGAGAAGTGAATATTATTGTCGATGCGGGTTATGCGGGCTTTGAGCCGACCTCCGTTGTGGATTTAACCGGAGAGATGCCTGTGGTCATTCGTCAAGGAAGTGGAGATGTGAGTGAGTTTTTATCATGAGTGAAATTCAACAAAGTGAAAAAATCCAAAAAGTATTAAGCCGTTATGGTTATGGTTCGCGTCGTGAGATCGAGACTTGGTTATCTGCAGGCCGAATTCAGCTTAATAATCAGTTGGCAAAACTGGGTGATCGCATGACGCATGCGGATTCCATTAAGCTGGATGGACGTTTAGTGATTATGCGGCCGGAAGTCGCCATGCCTAAGGTTTTAATGTATTACAAGCCCGTGGGTGAAGTCTGTAGTCGCAAAGATCCTGAGGGTCGACCCACTGTATTTGATGCGCTGCCCAAAGTGCGGGATGCGCGCTGGATTATGATTGGACGACTGGACTTTAACACTTCTGGATTATTGATGTTTACGACGCATGGTGAATTGGCGAATGCGCTGATGCATCCCCGTCAGCAAGTCGAGCGGGAATATGCCGTGCGGGTGTTTGGCAGTTTGACCGAAGAGCAAATCAAGATTTTGCTGAAAGGCGTTGAGTTAGAAGATGGATTTGCGCAATTTAAAGACCTAAAAGATCAAGGCGGAGAAGGTCATAATCATTGGTATCATGTCGTTTTGACAGAAGGGCGTAATCGTGAAGTGCGTCGTATGTTTGAGTATTTTAATATGGTGGTGAGTCGTTTGATTCGGGTTCGCTTTGGTGATCTGACGTTGCCACGAGATTTGCCTCGTGGGAAGACTTTGATGTTGACGGATCCGGAGGTGAAGACGCTGTTTAAAAGCGTCGGCTTGAAGATTGGATAAAGAGGAAAAATAAAACAAAATGCTTTTAGTGGGCGTATTCAACCAATTACTTGTGGTTCTGGTCGTAACAATTGTGGTGGTTGCGATTTGTCGCCGCCTCAATTTTCCGCCCATCATTGGGTATATTGTCGTTGGCCTTTTGATTAGTATTATCGGTCATAATTCCTTTCAACATTTTTCAAATCTAACTGTTCTCGCTAAGTATGGTGTTGTTTTTCTGCTTTTTTCGATTGGTTTGGAGTTTTCCCTGCCGCGTTTGATCAGTATGAAAAAAACAGTTTTTGGTTTGGGTAGCTTGCAAATGCTGGCCTGTTGCGGACTGGCGTATCTTTTTTGTTTAATTATCCGTCTGGATGCGCGCACTTCTTTTGTGGTGGCGGTCGCCCTCGCCATGTCTTCTACTGCGATTGTCAGTAAAATTTTAAAAGAAAATGGTGAGACCTCGACGCATGTGGGCCATCTCACTATGAGCATGTTGATTTTCCAGGATTTGATGGTGGTTCCTGCGATTATTATTACGACTTTTTTTGCGACGAATACCGGCGGCAATATTTTCGGTTCACTCGCCGTGGAATTGTTAAAGGGTGTGTTTACTTTTGGGGTTTTGGTTTTAGTGGGTAAAAAAATATTTACGCCTGTTTTTACCGAAGTGGCGCGTCTGCGTTCTCCCGAACTTTCGACTTTAGCGACCCTATTTGTCGTGCTGGCCGCGGCGTATTTTTCTGATTTAATGGGGATGTCGACCGAGTTTGGTGCTTTTTTGGCCGGTGCGATTTTGGGTGGGACACCCTATCATCATCAAGTGGAAAGTGATATTCGGCCGTTTCGGGATGTTTTGCTGGGATTGTTTTTTATCGGGATTGGAACCCTGCTGAATATCGAAGTGTTTATGCAAAATTTCGCCTTTATTTTGATCATTGCGCTGATTATTTTTGTCAGCAAATTGTTTATTATTTCAAGCCTGGTCAAGGTATTAAAATTGGCGAATGCCCAGGAGTCGATGAAGGTCGGCTTGCTCTTGGCGCAGGCGGGAGAGTTTGGATTTGTGCTGGTGGCCCTGGCGTCACAGTTTAATTTTTTGCAGGATACCGAAGCGCAAATCGTGTTGGCCTCTTTGATTGTCAGTATGTTGCTATCGATTTTAAGTCTGCGGTTTCAAAAGCAGATTGTGCCCCGACTGACTACTTTTTTATTTGGAAAATCTCAGCTGGTTCCCGATGATATTGAGCATCTTGAAGTGCGGCCCGGCGTGATTTTGATTGCCGGATTTAGTCGCGTGGGGCAGTGGGTGGCCAAGGCGATCAGTACGCAGGGGCATCATTATCTGGCGCTGGATTTAGACCCGATGATTATCAATCAGGCGCGGCTGGCAGGCGAAAATGTCGTGTATGCGGATGCGTCTGATACGCATATTTTGCGAAATTTACAGATTGATCAGGCTAAAGCGATTGTCTTGACTTTTCAGGATCCCGTGATTTCGCTGAAGGTCCTTCATCAAATGCGTTTGTGTCATGCGACCGTTCCGATTTTAGTGCGGACGCAGGATGATACGGATATTGAATCCTTAATGGCGGCGGGTGCGACAGAGGTGATTCCGGATGCGTTGGAAGCCAGTTTGATTTTGAGCATGCATATTTTAGTGAGTCTGGGAATGGATATGGCGGAAGCCGTGGTCTGGACTCATGGTCTGCGTCAGGATCGCTATCGTTTATTAAAAGGCTATTTCGTGGGTGAAGATCAAGAAGGGGATGAGGGTGAACCGCGTCAACAGCAGCGCGCGATGTTGATTCAATCCGGCCATTTTGCAGAAGGAAAAACCATTTTTCATCTAGATGTTCATCAGTTTGGGGTTGATGTGATTGCAATGCGTAAAAAAGGTATTGTCGGTGCAAAACCGCCGCATCAAACCAAAGTCCATGCGGGCGATGTCTTGATTGTCGCGGGCCTGCCTGATAATCTCGATCGTTTTGAAGCGCATGTGGTAGAAGGGCGATAAAGTGAGCGCTCAAATTTTTGTCAGTTCTGTGCGCAATCCCTACGAAAACTTAGCACTTGAACACTTCCTGTTTCAGACGCAAGCTGTTCCCACATTATTCCTGTATGTGAATCAACCCTGTGTTGTCATCGGTCGTGCCCAAAACCCCTGGATTGAAGCCAATCTCCCCTTCCTTAAAGCCAATCAGATGCCCTTGGTCAGACGTCAAAGCGGCGGCGGAACGGTTGTGCATGATCTCGGGAATCTCAACTTTAGTTTTATCAGTCCCAAAGCGCAGTATGACAAAAAAACGCATCTCCAGATGGTTCTGAATGCTTTGATTACATTAGGCATTCCAGCACAAATGAACGAACGCCACGATCTCATTGTGCAAGACAAAAAAATCTCAGGCAGTGCCTTTCGCGAAACACGGGAAAACTGCTTTCATCATGGCACTTTGCTGATTCATTCAGACCTCGCCATGCTGCGAGAGGCCTTGGCTGCGCCCCCGCGAAAAATCAAAACCAATGCGATTCGATCCGTGCGCAGCTCCGTCATGAATCTCACTGATTTTATGCCTGATTTAAGCCTGGAGTCCGTCAAAAAAAGTCTCATTCAATCGTTTGAAAATCACCATCAGCAAGCCATTCCTCCCCTGGTTTTAGATCAGCAGGCGTTGCGTTATCCCCTGGTCGTGGCAGAGCAGCAACGCTATCAGAGTCTTGAGTGGATCTATCACAAGACGCTTCCTTTTGAAGAAGAGCGAGAAATCAATGGCCAGAAGCTGGTATTCCAAGTAGAAAGCGGCAGGATTATAGCCTGCAAGCCGCCATTGTCAGAGTATGCTCACTGGCTTGGCTCTGTTTTTGATATAGAATGCATCTGAATTTAAAATAATAGAAGGGATAAGGGTATGTGGGCAGAAGAATTTGTTGAGGTAGCAGATCAGAAAAAGCTAAATCTTAGTGTTTATCTAGGATTGTGGGAAATACAATATTTTAAAATTACCCAGGGTGCTAGATTGCTCAGTCTGGAATTGCTCACTAAAGCATACGGCGATTTTTTTGAATGCCATTCTGCCCTGATGATATTGACAGAAAACTACCTTCGAAGGGGTGAAATGATTCTCTCGCCAGTGAAGTTAGGCAAGCAAATCAGGCAAGCAAACAGAATCCTCAAGCCCGTTCTGTATCCAGCTGGAATCAATAACCTGAAGAGTCTGCATTCACTCGTAATGAAGGCAGCCGATGATTCCGCAGTGTTTTATCCTCTTATCCAGTCTCGCTCATCTGAAGCGGTGCTGGAGGTAAGCACTTCATTGCCATAACGTTTTTTTATTACGATTTTTAAAGTACTTATCAATTTATTTTGTCTATTTAAAGCGATGTTCCTTGACTTTTTACTGTATTTTTGGCATGATGGTAATAGTATAAATGAAATGGAGAATGATGATGGCGAGGAAGAGGGCGAAGGCAAGTACGCAGGCAAGTACGCAGGTAGAATATTTGAGTCCCAATCTGAAAGAGGCTCTTGAGACAGCAAAATTATTACAATCTGCGCCCGTATCAAAACAACTTCTTGAGATCGCTTTGTTACCAAAGGGGGACAGGGAAGCGCGCTTAAACACCTTATTTGAAAAAGGGACAGAACAGGTATTTAGTCATATTGATTCTAACGGTGTGTCGCAATATGATATTTCTGAAAGGAATGCTGGAGGTCCGGTTTATGAATATTTACGCGCTGCTTCTGGGTCTGTAGAGCGGTTTAATATATTTGGTGGGTTTACGGAACTTACTGTTGATCCTGAAAGAAATTTTTTAAAAAATAACTTCGGAATAGAGAAAAACAAGCACTGCGACTTAGACGATCCAGGTTTAAGAAATAAAGTGCTTAATGCTATAGAAACTGATAATTTTCAACGTTTAGCACGTGCGGTTGCTGTTGAGCCAATCATTCGCGAGCTTGGACAGGCAGAGAAATACTATGAGGCTAGAAAAAATACTGCAAGCTCCAGTACTAGCGATTCAGGGATTCTGACGGCAAGAAAAGAATGGTGTCAAAATGCTAAAGCTCAATTTGAAAGTCATGTTTTAACTGGGGAATCGATAAGCATTGATTCGCCTTCGAATAAAGAGCGTGTGAATGAGAGCAGTTCCTTTTGGGGTTTAGTCAAAAAAGTCACGAGTGCCATTGCTAGTTTTTGTGGTAAAAAAATGGGGATAGATGCACACTATCATAGTGCACTGACGTTTGCGAATACCTTGCCTGCTTCTACATCAGCACCAGCACCAGCAGCATAAAGCACTAAAAGCTTAAACTCTGTAATAAAGAGATCTGCTGTACTCATTTGCTCTAGCCTTTTATCTACAGGCTAGGGCATTTTTGCTTTTATAGGAGAGCTTAAGCAGTAAAGGTGGAAAAAGAAATTGCCTTTTTGCAGTTAGGCAGTGTCAGGAAATAATTAATCCATTTTCGTGTCATCCTCGCGAACGCGGGGACCCAGTTAGAAGGCTCTTCTTCATTGACTTTAAAAGCCTACAGGCAGGAATAGAATTGGACTGGGTCCCCGCGTTCGCGAGGATGACACATTATCTTAAATACTCAATGTATAAGCGCAAACAGTATATTTATTTCCTGACAACGCCTTAGCCTAAAATAAATCGCCTTCGCTTTGATGTTCAGCATGATAGGATGAGCGGACATTGGGGCCGGAGGCGACGTTTTTGAAACCCATTTTTTTTGCGATTTCGCCGAAGAGGTGATATTGTTCGGGGCTGACGTAGCGCTGGATGGGAAAGTGGAAATTGCTGGGTTGGAGGTATTGCCCGATGGTCACCATATCGACATCGTGTGCGCGG
This sequence comes from Thiotrichales bacterium, assembly GCA_947476405.1. Taxonomy (GTDB): domain Bacteria; phylum Pseudomonadota; class Gammaproteobacteria; order Francisellales; family CACEW01; genus JAJZUD01. Next base: position 87,282 of record CANJQG010000003.1, on the reverse strand, counting down.
AGATCGGCGAGGGTGACTTCGACTTCTTCATCGGTTTCGCCGAGGCCGAGCATGATGCCGGATTTGGTCGGAATATGCGGCATGCGTTCTTTGTATTCTTTGAGTAAGCGGAGAGACCAGGCGTAGTCGGAGCCGGCGCGTACTTGTGGATAGAGACGCTCGACGGTTTCGATATTGTGATTAAAGATGTCAGGTGGGCTGGAAACTAAAGTGCCCAGCGCTAGAGGTAGGCGACTTTTTCCCCTGAAATCAGGAACCAACACCTCAATTTTGATGCCGGGATTGGCCGCACGCGTGGCTTGAATGCATTGGGCAAAGTGTTCAGCACCGCCATCGCGTAAATCATCGCGATCGACGGAGGTGATGACAACATATTTTAAGGCCATTTCTTTGATAGCAGAGGCTAAATTAGTGGGTTCATTGATATCTAATGCATCGGGTCGGCCATGCGCGACATCACAGAAACTGCAGCGGCGCGTGCATTTGTCACCCATAATCATAAAGGTGGCCGCGCCCTTGCTGAAACATTCCGCCAAATTGGGGCAGGAGGCTTCTTCGCAGACGGAGCTTAATTTTTTTTCACGCAAAATCGCTTTGATCCGGTTGATTTCGGAGGCCTCATTGACTTTTGGAAGTGTGACATACAGCCATTCCGGTAGGCGTAAACGCGTTTCGGTTTTTTCAATTTTGATCGGAATGCGCGAGAGTTTATCGTAATCGCGGTGTTTTTGGGTGACGTCAGGGGTGGTCATGAAAATCCTCTATCCAGTGTGTGATGACATTCTCCATTAAATTCGCGCTTTTGACAAATTCGCGCATCTGAGTCATCTGTAAATTAGCATAACCGCAGGGATGAATCTGTGTGAAGGGGGAGAGATCCATGTCGACATTCAACGCCAGGCCGTGATAGGCGCGCGCATTGCGAATACGCAGGCCCAGCGAGGCAATCTTCGCATCCTGAACATACACACCCGGCATGCCCTCGCGTAGATGGGCGCGAATGCCCCATGTTTGCAGCAGCCGAATCGTTTGGGTTTCAATCTGGCTGACAAACTCCGCGGCAGCTATTTTTTTACGGCGCAAATCAATTAAAAAGTAAATCATCAACTGTCCCGGCCCATGATAGGTAATCTGCCCGCCGCGGTCGGTTTTGACGAGGGGAATGTCCGTCTGCTGCAGCATCATGGATGGATCGCCATTGCGTCCCAAAGTAAAAAGAGGCGGGTGTTCGCAAAGCCATATTTCATCGGGGGTAGAGGGGGTTCTGTTTTCTGTAAATGCGATCATTTCATCTAAAGTGGGGGTGTAGTCACATAACCCTAAGCGTCGAATCAGCATGAATCAGGCCGTCCATTCATTGTTCAATGGCTTAATCCCTTTTGAAGTGCTTTGATTTCTTGAAGTGTTAAGGCGGTTGTTTCTGCAATCAAATCGTGCTCAAACCCTTTCAGAAGCATAGACTTGGCAATGGCAAGACGTTCCTGTTGCACGCCTTGCTGTATGCCTTGTTGCATCCCTTGCTGCACGCCTTGCTGTATGCCTTGTTGCATCCCTTGCTGCACGCCTTGTTGCATTCCTCTTGCTACTAGACGATCTGCTAAAGTCATTAGTTTCTCCTTGTCTTCTATTTGCATGCAATGTTGTGCTACCTCAGTTAACTCTGCTTCTGTTATGTGTACTGCATTGATGATATATTCTAACACAGTGCTCCGTGATTTGTCATCCACTGTATGGATAATGCGCGCAAAAAGAGACAGCTTTTTAGCAAAATCCTTACGTCGGATATATTTCATAATCAGTTCCGCGGGGCCGATATTTTCATGGGCTGTGAGTTCTTGATCAGAACGACTGGGCAGATCAACCAAAATAGGCCGCATGAGATAACGCATTGCCAATGCGGGTTCGGCGAATAAATCTTCCAGTTTCAGGGTTGCTTTCCAAGGTTTTTTGCCCTGGTGATAAAGAATCGTCACAATCGTCGGCAAAGGTTTAGCTGGATTTTGCCTCGCAAAGCTGAGTAATTCAGCGAATTGATAATTGGCCACCCGAAGAATCATGATTGGATCCGAGCCGGATTGATGTTCAGCATGAACCCAGAGCATCGCCTGTTTTCCATCCAGATTGCACAGATAAATCACATCCGCCTCAAATTCCTTTTTGGTGTTCTGTTCGCGATGTCGACCTCCCATCTTATAAAAATCAATGGAGTTCCAGTCGATCCGCGTTAAAAGTTCGCTGGGAAGATAGGTTTTAAGAAAAGGCTCAAAAAAACGACGTTCCTGCATCAATTGCTTAAAATGCTTATCGTGTATATTTTTCATGGTTCAAGGGGCTGAATTAAAAAAGATCAGTTTATATGGTAATCAAATTGATTGCAATATAGTCTTTTAAAAAAAGGGGTGCCAAGAATGCCTGAATCACAACACCATTTTCACTTCAGGATGCGTTGACAAAATTTGATACAGTTGATCCAGCTGGCTCTTCGATTGCGCTGTAAAAATAGCCGTGACAGATAAAAATTTGCCGCCACTGCTCTCCCGCGATTGCATTTCCGCTGTATCCGGATTGACACCCACTTCTGTCAAAGCAGCGCGAACAATCTCGCTCAGGTTGACCTCTTTATGCGCCATCGCCTTAATCGGAAATTGGCAAGGAAATTCAAATAAGGTCTCGAGTTGCTGTTGTGCCATTTTTGGGTTGCCTTGATTTTAGAGTGTGTTTATTCTAGCTTGGAATCGGTGTGGGTGCAATTGGTGGTTGTAAGGTTGTGTAGGGTTCAGGTGGGCGTGGAAAAAAGACAAGTGATGGAGTGGGGGCGCTAGGCGTCGTGGTAGGGCGGGTAGAGTCAGATCTAATGAATTGGCTGTCAGTATCTGAAGGACTATAATCGCCTTGTCTTGTGGAAAGAGAGGTGGAGGAAGAGGTGCTGGAGCTGCGAGATAAATCGGATTGAGTGTCGTCATCAATGCTATCTCTAAGGGGTGCTGAGAAGTCCTCCATTATGTCTGCAAAGTCGGCATAAAGTATTTCTTTATTTTTTATTTTTTCTTTTATTTTGTTTGTCTGAATGATATTATTATCTGGAAGACATAAAGAAATTTCATTGATTGATTTTTCATATTCAAGGATCATCTTGCTTTGCTCAGTGAGTGTATTTGTATATTTTTCAAGATCAGCTGTAGTAGATTCTAATGATACCATTGCTTCTATTATATTCTCCATAGAGGTTCTGATTTGATCCATTTTTTGGTCAAATGCACTTAATAGGCTGTTTTGAAATTGGAGTAGCTGAGTTTCTGCGTTTAATTTTACGGTTTCAAGTGGCTCTAAGTCACCTTCGGAATGCGTATGCAGGTTGATTGCTTTCAGTGTTTCGTTGTATTGTGCAATTAACTTATTTATATCGGTGCTGGTTGATGCTGTTTCTAGCGTTGCCATAATGGAAGAGGCCTTTTCTTGATAAGTTATTAAGTTGCTATTCATTGCATTAATTCGAAATTCTAGATAAAGTGCATGTGGAGTAGATGATAAAAGCGTCATTGCAAAATTTGTTAAGGGTATGTTTGCTATAGTAGCGACCTTATTATATTCATCTTTTAGTTTTTGATAGCCTTCTATTACGGAATCTTCGGGTAGTTCCATCCCTTTTTTTGTAAAAGTACTGTAGGTTTCTAGGGCTGTTGTTTCGAGTTTATTGACTGCTGCTGCGGCTTTCAGTCTGTCCTTTTCAGCGTTAACCATTTGTTGGACGTCTAGATATATTGCTTTTGTTTCAGCAGTTCGGCTCTTATTTTCCGGTATGTTATCGAGATATTGAGAAAGTTTATCTAGCCAATTTGGAGCCATAGGTGTTTTTTTTAGAAAATCTAGCATTGCTTTAGCATGTTCAGGATATTTATCAGGCGTTCTTCTATAAAACATATTTCTATATTGGCCTTTTGTTTGTTCTAATTTGTTTATTAAATTTAGCTGAAGGCTTGCATTATGTAGGGCAGGTGCTGCTGTTGCTTCTTGAAATTTTTTGATGAGCTCTTGTTCGCTTTGTGTAAAGCGATTCATTGTATTGTTGAGGGATTGATTCAGTTGTGTAAAATATTGGAAATTATATGCTTCTCTATCTTCGGCATACTCAATGCGTGATAAACTTTTAACGATATCTCTGCTTAGATCGTCAGGTTTTAGGTCTAAATTTTGAATGTAGGATATTAATTGACGTGAAGTGTCAATCTGGTCCTGTATCGATGGAAGACTTGCTGAGGTGTTTGGTCTTGGAAGTATATATTCAAGGGAAAGGCTTTTTTGCATCGCTAGTAATAGTGTCGTTGAATAAAATGTTTTGTTTTGTTCATAGTCTATGTCTGTGGGTGTGTGACGCCCATTGTCCCTTATTACCTTATTAACTTGCTGGGCAGTAAGCGAAATTGTTGTTTCTGTAGTCAAAGGGTTCTCATTGTTAAGAGTCGTAAGCTTAGTTTGAAGAAGAGGATAATTCTCAATATTAACTCTGTTTAAAAGGCTGTTAGAGTCAATATAATAAAGCTGGTTATCATTGGCTGGTGGTGCTGCATGACTACTTGCGTCAACATTAATAGTCGGTATTACTAGAATGTACTTGCTTTTGTGAGCGAGCAATTCGTTCCCTGTGGGCGGGCTTGACATTATTTTAATGTCACGATTATCTGGAAATTGAGTTTCATAATCAGGGCGTGTAAGCGAAGCTTGAATGTTATAGATTTTTTGAATAGATTTCGCGAGCTGTGCTGGAGTGCTGATATGGCATAATGCGATAAGTGGTTGGGCTGCATCGGCAATATCATCTGCTGAAATGTTTGTTACATTTTTTCCTGTTACATCAGCAAGGTATTTATTTAAAGTTTGGCAAATATTAAAGCCTGCTGAGCTGTAGTTTATAGCTTCTTCAGCTGTACTGATTGAACTTTTTAACGTAGTATCAGCAAATTCTTGAAGTGGATTAGCTATAAATGGATCTTGACCTTTTAGCACATGCTGGGCATATAAAGCTGCTCTAAATAAAAGTGTTTTAGGCTCATCAGCAGCAAACATCTCTAAAAATTTATCAAAAGCAGCTTTGCGCTCTGCTTTTGAGCTGTCGGAGAAGCTTTCCAAACCAATTTCAAGTTCTTTTTTTAATGTAACAAGTGAAGTTATTGCAAAGTCTTCGGTAGCGTCTCTATTTAGTAAGGCTATTTTTTCTGCAGCAATAATGTTGCCGGGTCTTATGGCTACTGTTGGTGTTTGCATGGGCTCACCTCATTTAAATTGTTTATATGCCTCAAGAATACTATTTCCTGTTGCATTTGTCAACTCCTGATTCCTCTTTGATCGAAATCTTGTTTTAAGGCTTGCTTTGCCTTTTTTTTTGTACTATAATGACAAAAATATACTATCATTAATTATAGGGAGAAGTGTGAAATGGCTTATGGTTACGTTGCGGAAGATTGCAATCCACAAGAAGAGCAATGCGATGGACGGGCGCTGATTGAGGCAGCGGTTGCTAAGAAAGGACTCAAGTTGAAAGCGTTTGTGGTGGATCAGCAATCAAACCGAATTGATTGGAAATTGCGTGATTTGGGTCAGATTGTGAAAGGGATTAAAAAAGGCGAAGTGTTGGCGAGTTATGAAGCACTCAGCTTGACTCGGTCTACGACTCAGTTTTTGGAATTGATGGATGCACTGGCTGATAAAGGTGCGAATTTATTTTTGGTTAAATATAATAAAACATTTACCCCTGCGGACATTGTCGATACGAAAGGATTTTTGGAATTATTGAATCATGCTGAAGCAGAATATGAAGCCCGTCGTAATGCGGATCCTTTTGAAAAACGTAATTTGTCTGGTGTGCCTTTGGGGCGTCCTAAAGGTCGTAAAAATAAAAGTCGCAAATTGGATAAACATTTGCCTGAGATCAAAAAATATTTGTCTCTCAAAATTAGTAAAGCATCCATTGCGAAATTGATTGGTTGTCATGCACAAACTCTGTATAATTATCTGGATGATAAGAGTTTGTTGGAAGATGATGAGGCCCTTTAGTTTAATTGTTTTAGATCGGGATGGTGTAATTAATCAGGATTCTGATGCGTTTGTGAAATCGCTTTCTGAATTTATCCCCCTTCCCGGCAGCATTGAGGCCATTGCCCGTTTAAGTCAAGCGGGCTTTTTTATTGCGGTCGCAACCAATCAATCGGGTTTGGCGCGGGGCTTATTTTCTGAGGATGATTTGTTTGCGATGCATCAGCAGTTGCTGGATTGGGTTCAGGCTGCGGGCGGAAAAATCAGTATGATTGCGTTTTGTCCTCATGGGCCGGATTCAGAGTGTGATTGCCGAAAACCAAAGCCCGGCTTATTGGCTGCTATTTCTTCTGAATTGAATGTGTTGCCGCTTGATACTGTTGTAGTGGGTGATCATTATCGAGACTTAGAATCAGCTTGGGCGCTTGGGGCGCAGGCGGTGCTGGTTTTGACAGGAAAGGGCGAGGTCACTTTAGCGTGTCATCCGGAATTAAAAGAAAAAATAGTGGTTTGTGCCAACTTAGCGGCATTTGCTGAACTTGTTTTGAAGGAAAAATTGCATGGATGAGAAAAAAACGCATTTTGGGTATGAAGATGTCTCCTGGCAGGAAAAGCAATCTCGCGTCAATCAGGTTTTTAGCTCGGTTGCCAAACGCTATGATGTGATGAATGACTTGATGTCGTTGGGCCTGCATCGTTTGTGGAAAGATGAAGCCGTGCGGATGCTTTCTCCTCAAGAAGGCGAAACGATTTTAGATTTAGCGGGCGGAACGGGTGATTTATCCAAGCGGATTTTGAAGCGTATGCACGGTCGCGGGCGCGTCATTTTGACGGATATCAATTTGAATATGCTCCGTGAGGGGGTTAAACGCTTTGATCGTACGGGGCAGTTTTCTGACTTGGATTATGGGGTGGTGAATGCGGAGGCTTTGCCTTTTCAGGATGCATCGCTGGATGCGATTACCATTGCTTTCGGATTACGGAATGTCCGGGATCAAGCCACTGCTTTGGCAGAGATGTTTCGCGTTTTAAAGCCAGGTGGGCGTGCGTTAATTTTAGAATTTTCAAAAATGAAGGGGCCGCTTGCCAAACCGTATGATTGGTATTCTTTCCATATTTTGCCAAAAATGGGCCAGCTTGTGACCGGAGATGCAGATAGTTATCGTTATTTGGCAGAGTCCATCCGTAAGCACCCTGAGCAGGTGGTGTTAAAAACAATGTTGGAGCAGGCGGGTTTTTCAGAGGTCCATTATCGCAATATTTTGCAGGGGCTGGTTGCGATTCATCTAGCGCGGAAGGCTTGATTTATGAGTTGGATTCATTGTATTTTAGAGCGTAAAATCAACGTACTTTTAGTGCGTGATCCTGAATATATGCAGACCCTTCAGCCTTTAGTGGGGGCCTCTATTCAGTTTGAAATCACCGATCTGCGTTTCAAGTGTGGCTTGATTTTTCATCATACTTATATCGAAGTACAGCCTGATTATGGAGAGCCGCAATTATCACTTTGGGGAAAAAGCATAGACTTTGCCCAGTTTCTCTGTGTGAAAGAGGCACGTCAGCGCTTATTGCAGGCTCGAAAGATTGATTTTTCAGGGGATTTGATGCTTCTTGAAAAATTAGAAGCCTTGATTCCAACTCTGAAGCATCTTAATTTTGATTTTATAAAGAAAATTGTGCGCAATCGGATTCAATATTATCAGGAAGAACGAAGCAGCTTGGTTTCGCCTATTTTGATGCAGGATTTTGTGGCGCGTCTGTTCCAAATACAAGAGCAGCTTGATCGCTGCGAGGTCCGTTTAAATTATTTAAGCGAACCAATGTGCTTGCAATAAATGCGCCTAAGTAAGTGCCTGCAATCACATCGCTTAAAAAGTGATAATTGCAGAAGATCAATAAAAAAGCCAGTAATCCCAATAGGGCATAAAAAAACCATTTTAGTTTGGGATAAAAATAGCATGGAATCAGTAATGCCGAGGTAAAGACGCACATGTGTCCAGAGGGGAAACTGCCGCCGCCCCCTTGAAAAAAATGAAATCCATATAAGGCATCATTTCTAGAAAATACAAGCTTTGCGGTATCGCTATAACGAGGCCCTATTCTGCCAAAAAAGAATTGTAAATTGGTTTTGACAAAGAAGGCAATGCCGACACTGAGGGATATTAAGCAAATACAACGCATTAGGCGTGTATTTTTATTTTTATAAATGCGCTCAAAGGCGTACCAAATCATCAAAAGCATGATGATGAGGTAGGCCACTGCGGTGAGATCTGACATTAAGCTTGCGTTATCTAATGTGGGCCCTGCAATAAAAAAATGATTAAGAGTATACATCAATTTTGCTACAGGTCTGTCCAGGAAAAAATAACAGAAAGTGCAGGCCAAAATAAGCAGTATAAAACTTCGAATTAAATGAGATGTAAATTTTAGCATAGAATGAATTTCAGCTTAAAATGGGATGTCATCATCTTCGAATTTATCGAGATCAGCTGGAGGAGCGGCTGCATCCCCTTTTGCGCTAGGGCGCGCTTTGGTGCTTGCTGCCGAAGGCGCAGCATCTTGATTAAAGCCGTCTCCTCCCTCATCCCTCCCGCCATTGCCGCCAAGAAGCTGCATTTCATTGGCGATGATTTCAGTGGTATAGCGATCTTGACCGCTTTGATCTTGCCATTTATTGGTGCGAATTCGGCCTTCAATATAAATAAGCTTACCTTTTTGAACATATTGGCCTACAATTTCTGCTAATTTACTATACATGACAACCCGGTGCCATTCTGTTGATTCCTGCATTTGACCTGTTGTTTTGTCTTTATAGCTTTCGTTGGTTGCAAGCCTGACATTTGCCACAGCATTTCCATTGGGCATATAGCGGACTTCAGGATCTGCGCCGACACGGCCGATTAAGATGACTTTGTTGAGTGTTCCACGTGACATGATGTTTCCTTTTATCAATTTATTCGATCATTATATACAGGTCAAAGTGAATATGCTACACGGTATTAATGAAAATTCTGAGTGCAAGAGAAAATAGCCCAGAAAGCAGGTTTGACTTGAGGGTAGAGATTAGCATACTAAGCCGAGTTGGGCACAATGCGGACTCAGATAGGGCTTAATTTGCGTATTGATTTGATGGTATTTTTCGATTACTTTTTGCGCATATTTTAGATTATAGGCAGGAGTATGGGAGTGATAATCGCCGATTGCGCTGATTAAATCTGAATTTTCACTGATGCACCGGCTTAAAATCCAGGTGCCGACATAGACATTCTTGCAGGGGTCATTCGTGACTTCATTCAAAGTATAGCCGCTGTGTTTAAAGCGTGGAGCCCAGGTGGTATTGATTTGCATAATACCTAAATCATAGCTGCCGTTATTATTTTTTGATTGTGTGCCATCTTCGCCATTTTCAGTTAAAATAATAGCCATAATAAGGGGGGCAGGCACTTGATAGGCTTCAGCTGCTTGATTGATACAGGCAATAGGGACTTCATGAAACATCAGAGGCATAGAGAGGCCATCCCTTATTTTTGATCATTGACTTTTAAGCCATTATCTCACATGATTTCACAGAGTAAAAATAGGGAGTGTCACAATGCGTATTGATCAACTTGAGGTAGTTGTAGATCATCCTGAAATAGAATTGAAATCAGGGCCGATTGCGGTGCTTTGTCATCCTCATCCTTTGATGCAGGGGACGATGAATAATAAGGTGGTCACCACTGCTGCGCGCGCGTTTAATCAGCTCGGTTTGATCACTGTACGTTTTAATTATCGAGGCGTAGGCAAGAGCAAGGGGGAGTATGGGCACATTGTTGGAGAATGTGAGGACCTCAAAACAGTAGTGGATTGGGTTCGTGAAAGTTATCCCGGCTGCGATATTTGGCTGGCTGGGTTTTCTTTTGGCAGTTTTATTGCCTACAAAATGGCAAATAATCTGGGTGCAAAACAGCTTTTATGCATCGCACCTGCCGTGAATGAAATAGGCTATCAGGATGCAGAAGAGCCCGCAATGCCATGGACTTTGATTGTCCCCGATGCGGATGAGGTGGTCTCAGTCCAGAATACCTTTGATTGGCTACGCCAGGTGAAATGCTCTTATCAATTGATTAAGCTGGCAGGGGTTAGTCATTTTTTTCATGGACAATTAATGGTTTTGAAGCAGTTGATTGTAGATCGATACTCCAATTAGAAAGTGGGAGGTCCAAATACGTAATGACTCAGCCTCGTGAAAGGTGTGCAAAATAAAAGAGTATTGCGTTTGATCTAATTTCGATTTCCGCCAAACATCCCCAGAATTTGAAGAAGCGTCAAGAAAATATTAACGAGGGATACATAAAGAACCACTGTTGCGGTAATGTAATTAGTTTCGCCACCACGAACAATCATGTTGGTTTGGTACATGATGAATCCGCCAGAAATAAAAGCGAAGACGATAGAGAGGCCCAGTTGAAAGAAAGGAAGTTTAAAAAAGAAGACATTGAGTAGCATGGCAATGACAACGACAATCCCGCCGATCGCTAGGCCACGTCCCCAGCCCGTATAATTTTTATTGGGATTAAGTGAGAGTAAGGAGAGAAGTAGGAAGATTAAACCTGTTCCACCTAGGGCCATGGTAATTAATTGACTTCCATTGCTAAAGTTATGCAAATAGATATTTAAAATAGGCCCCAGATACCAGCCGATAAAGCCGGTATAAGCAAAAGTCAGGATTAATCCAATTGGACTGTCTTTTACGCGATTTAATAAAAAAGGAAAGCCAATCATGACAATCAGAAGTATCCAGATATTGACAAAAGCTGCATTTTGCATGACAGAAATTGCTGCAGTAAAGGCGCTAAAGAGTAAAGTCAGTGAAAGTAAAATATAGGTATTGCGCAATACTTTATTAATGGCAATGGTGGCAGGGGTAACATTTCGTGCATGAATATCTTGGGCGTTCATTAGAGTGTCTCCAGTTAAATAATCAAATTTTGCATGATTATAGCACAAGAGTAGAGGTCACTTCAAGCCTGCGATCCTCATAAGCGTTTTTTTCGGGGTATTGCGCTTGCCATGCTTCTATTTTTTGATCGCGTTGATGAATCAGTGCAATAATTTCATCGCGATAGACCCGCACAATTGAGGATAGCCATAAGTTCAGAGGCCAGGAAGGGTAGCTGTGATCGATATTGAAATAGTCAATCAGCTGAATGACATCCGCTGCACTATACCAAGTTTCGCCGGTGACCCAGCGATTGGTCGTAAATAAAGAAACCGGATTGCCGTGCTTATCCATGGAGATTGCAATCAGATGACAGATATCTTCTTCTTTGCTGCCTTCTGGTCTTTGTGATAAGTTAATGTATTTGGGTTGAATCTGCTCGGGAATGCCTTTTTTTCTCAGGAATAAATGAAAGTGCCCATTTTCATGATCACGCGCATTTTCGGCCACTGCTGCGGGATGGGCGTGGTAGAAATACTGAGAATGTGTAGTGTGATCAGATACATCCCCTTTGGGGTAATGAGACCATTGGGTAAAAGGGTCAGATTGTCGTAAGATTTCCCACACTACATTTGATTTTGCTTTGGTCAAAACTCGCTGGCATTCATTGATTTGAAGCCAGTCAGGATGATCTTGAGGCAGCATTTTTATTTAGTCAGGCTGGCAGGGATTGCAAGTGCCTGCTGCGCAAGGATTGACTGAGGCGCAAGGATTGCATGGTGCGCAAAGTGGGCCACAAGGGCTGCATCCGACGGATGCATCTGGATTACACGGTGCGCACATTGATGCGCAAGGCGCGGTGTTGGGTCCGCAATTCATGCTGTTTCCTGCTGAAGCTGAGGCCGCAGCTGGATTGGCTGATAGGTCATCTGCGTGAATTTGTGCGGTTGCCAGAACTGCAACAGCCGCAGTAGCCATAACGAGTTTTTTCATGGTATGATTCTCCAATCGTTGAGTAAAAATTTTTAAGAAGCGAATTTGATTCTAACGGATTTTATTCGCGTTGTAAATATTTTGATAAAAGGAGAATAATGATGCGTAAAAAAGTAGTCGCAAACTGGAAAATGGGCGCAGATCGTAAGCTCGCTGAATCCTTGTTGACAGACTATAAGCGAGAGATTTTTCATTACGATACTGATTTGGTTGTCTGTCCTAGTTTTGTTCATGTCGCCTTGGTTCAGGCTAAATTAAAGCATAATCGGGAAATTTGTTTTGGTGCGCAAGATGTAAGTGCTTATGCGGAGGGCCCTTATACAGGGGAAGTCTCAGCAAAAACCTTGAAAGAGTTAGATTGTAAATATGTGATTATCGGTCATTCAGAGCGCCGAACCTATCATCAAGAAACAACGGCATTGGTGGTTGAAAAAGTTAAGCAGGCACAGGCGCAGGGTTTGATTCCTATTGTTTGTATTGGTGAAACCTTGGCTGAGCGTAAGGAGAATCAAACTGAAAAAGTCTTATGGGCTCAGTTGGCGCCGATCTTGAAATGTTTTAAACCAGAAGAAGCATTTTGGATTGCATATGAACCTGTTTGGGCGATTGGAACAGGGGTTGCAGCGACTCAAAATGATATTTTAGAAGCGCATGCTTTTTTGCGTGAAAAGTTGTATAATCATCCCGCTGCGATTTTATTGTATGGTGGAAGTGTGAAGCCGAGCAATGCGGCAGAAATTTTAGGTCTGACAAATGTAGATGGTGCCTTGGTCGGTGGGGCATCCTTGAATGCCAAAGATTTAATGGCCATCTGTCAGGCGGGACATCAGTATAGTCAGTATAGTCAGTAGAAAATTGAGAAAGAAACGGAAGGATTGTAAAAGATGTATAATTTTATTTTGTTAATGCATGTGTTGTTTTGTTTTGCAATTATTGCTTTGGTGTTATTGCAGCAAGGCAAGGGGGCGGATGTGGGGGCTGCATTTGGATCAGGGTCAGCAAACTCTGTATTTGGATCACGTGGACCGGCTTCATTTTTATTTAAGCTGACGATTTTTTTTGCGGCGTTATTTTTTATCAGCAGTATTGCTTTAACCATGATTCAAAAACAGATGATTGCCTCTGAAAATCAATTGGCCTTGCCTCCTGCGTCATCTGTAACACCTTCAGCGCCTGTTTCTGGATTTATTCCGCCTGTTGCAAATCTGCCTCACTCAGTCTCTACGGGGAGTTCATGAATAAATGGGTTCTCATTGGGCTCGTGGCTGCGGGGAGTGCATTAGGTGGGGTCTGGCGTTATTTATTAGCTGATTTGATTAACATTTTTGTTAAGGGATTTCCTTTGGCAACACTCACTGTGAATGTATTGGGTAGTTTTTTGATTGGTATTTTTTTTGTATATTGTTCCCGTTCCATGCATCAGGAAATCTTGCGTGCGTTTCTGATGGTGGGATTGATGGGGGGCTTTACGACTTTTTCAACTTTTTCGTTGGATATTTTGAGTTTGTTTGAAGAGGGGAAGGCCTTATTTGCAGGGCTCTATATGCTTGCCAGTGTATCCTTGAGTTTGCTGGGGGCTTATTGGGGTATCACTTTAATGCGTTTGAAAGGGGTGGGTTAGCTTAGTGAACAGTCAGCAGATTCGTGAAGCATTTATTCGGTTTTTTGAGCAAAAAAGCCATACAGCCGTCCCCTCTAGTTTGCTCGTTCCTGGAGATGATCCTACGTTACTGTTTACTAACGCAGGGATGGTTCAATTCAAAGATGTCTTTTTAGGTGCAGAGCAGCGTCCTTATCAGCGTGCCACTTCGGTGCAAAAATGTGTGCGGGCGGGTGGCAAGCACAACGATTTAGAAAATGTTGGATTTACTGCACGCCATCATACTTTTTTTGAGATGCTGGGTAATTTTAGTTTTGGTGATTATTTTAAGCGGGAAGCAATTTCCTTTGCATGGGAGTTATTAACCGAGATCTTTCATATTCCTAAAGAAAAACTCTGGGTTACGGTTTTTGAAGAAGATGATGAGGCGTATGCAATTTGGAAAAATGAAATCGGAGTTAATCCTGAGCGAATCTCTAAAATCGGTGCCAAAGATAATTTCTGGATGATGGGTGACACGGGGCCCTGTGGCCCTTGTACTGAGATTTTTTATGATCATGGTGAGGGGATTTGGGGCGGGCCTCCCGGTACGCCTGAAGGAGAGGGTGATCGCTATATTGAAATCTGGAATTTAGTTTTCATGCAATTTAATCGCGATGCTTCAGGGGCAATGACGCCCTTGCCCAAACCCTCTGTTGATACAGGAATGGGTCTGGAGCGCATTGCAGCGGTATTGCAAGGTGTTCATGATAATTATGATATCGATATTTTCAAGTACTTAATTGAACAGGCTGCGCGCATTCTCAATGTTCAAGATTTAAGTCAGCGCTCTTTGCGGGTGATTAGTGATCATATTCGGTCTGCTAGTTTTCTGATTGCGGATGGCGTGATTCCGAGCAATGAAGGCCGAGGCTATGTCCTGCGTCGTATCATTCGCCGTGCGATTCGTCATGGTCACAAGCTTGGGATGGCGGAAACATTTTTCTATAAATTGGTGGCGCCTTTAAAAGAAATGATGGGGCAAGCGTATCCCGAACTCCATAGTAAAGCGCGTTTGATTGTTGATACCTTGACGCAAGAAGAAGAGCAGTTTGCTCGAACTTTAGCGCAGGGCCTGAAACTGTATGAAGAAGCCGTCCTTGCTTTATCTGGAAAAGTGATTCCCGGTGAAGTGATTTTCAAGCTTTATGATACCTATGGGTTTCCTGTTGATTTAACTGAAGATATGGCGCGCGAACGTGACTTAACACTCGATGTGTCAGGATTTGAAGTGTGCATGCAACAGCAAAAAGAGCGTGGCCGTCAACATAATAAATTCAGATTGGATTATCCTGCTTTGTCGAAGATTGAAGGTGTGAGTGAATTCGTGGGTTACCATACTTTGACAGAAAGTTCAGAAGTAACAGGTCTTTATTGCGAAAATTCAGCGCTTTCTGCTTTGAAAAAAGGTCAAGAGGGGATCGTCATCCTTGCGCAAACACCGTTCTATCCAGAAGGGGGCGGGCAAATTGGAGATCGGGGTGTCTTGCATGTTGCAGGCGGTGCCTTTGTCGTGAAAACCACCCAGAAACAAAATGATGCGATTTTGCATTATGGTGTCGTTGAGTCGGGTGAGATTCGCCTGGGAATGCTTGTTGAAGCGGAAGTTCAGGATTTATCCCGTCGTTATACCGCACGTAACCATTCTGCGACCCACTTATTGGATTCCGCGTTGCGTCAAATTTTGGGGGCGCATGTGGAGCAAAAAGGCTCGCTGGTCGCGGCAGAGAGTTTCCGCTTTGACTTTTCGCATCCTAAGCCACTCACGTCAGAAGAGCGCCAAAAAATCGAAGATTTGGTGAACGAATATATCTCTGCAGATTATCCTGTTGAGATCTTGCATATGCGAATAGAAGCGGCTAAAAAAATGGGTGCGATTGCGCTTTTTGGTGAAAAATATGGCGAGAATGTGCGCGTCTTGAAAATGGGTGATGTCTCTACGGAGTTATGTGGTGGTACGCATGTCAAAAATACGGGGGAAATTGGTCTTTTTAAAATCACTTCAGAAGGGAGTGTGGCCTCGGGTGTACGTCGAATTGAAGGGGTGACTTCCCTTGTGGCTAAAGCCTATTTAGAATCTGAATGCGCGAAGGCCAAAGCGAGATCACTTGAGCTAGAAGAATCCCTACGTGTTTTGCAAAAACAGCAGGAAGCCTTAGAAACCGAGCGTGTAATGCAAGATTTGCCCAAGCGCTTATTAGAAAAGAAAGTGATCGTTCAAGATAAAGCCTTGATCATTGCGGATGTCGGTGAATTGGCATCTAAATATTTGAGTCTTCTGGCTGCAGATGTGAAAAACAAAATCAGCGCGGGAATCGTCGTTTTAGTCTCGAGGCAAGAAGGAAAATTAAGTTTTATTGTCGCAGTAACCGACGCTTTGAGTAAAACGCTCAAGGCAGGGGATATCGTCAAATTATTAGCAGAGCAAATCGGCGGAAAAGGCGGCGGTAAACCAGAGCTGGCGCAGGGCGGGGGGGCTATGGTCTCTGATTTGCCTGCTTTGCTTGCCCGCTTACAGCACGATTTAACTCAGGTGCTGTAGACGTCGCTCTTTGCGTTCTGTCAAGCTGCATCGGGCATTGTCATATCGTGGGATTCCAGGTAAAATGACCACGAGTTTATTTTTCTGGGATAATGGATGAGTACGACACCGCTGGTAAAAATTACGATTGATGGCGTGGAAATGGATGTGCCACAAGGCTCGATGATTATCGAAGCGGCGGATAATGCGCAGATTACCATTCCGCGTTTTTGTTATCATAAAAAATTATCGGTTGCTGCCAATTGTCGGATGTGTTTGGTGGATGTTGTGAATTCGCGCAAGCCCGTTCCTGCTTGTGCGACGCCTGTTGCAGATGGAATGGTTGTGAATACGAAGTCTCCCAAAGCGATTTCTTATCAAAAAGCCGTTATGGAATTTTTGTTGATTAATCATCCTTTAGACTGCCCTGTTTGTGATCAAGGTGGAGAGTGCGAATTACAAGATATGACCATGGGCTATGGCAAGGATGTTTCTCGCTATAACCAAGGTAAGCGAGCGATTGAAGATAAAGACATTGGCCCTTTGATTTCAACCGATTTAACCCGCTGTATTCAATGTACGCGTTGCGTACGTTTTGGTGCAGAAATTGCGGGAGTGCGTGAAATGGGCATGATTCATCGCGGTGAACATGCGGAGATTGCGACTTTTTTAGAAGGGGCCGTCAGTTCGGAGTTGTCGGGAAATGTCATTGATTTATGTCCGGTAGGCGCTTTGACCAATAAGCCGTTTCGTTATCAGGCTCGGGCCTGGGAAATGCAACAGTATCCAATGATCTCGCCTCATGATTGTTTGGGCTCTAATTTGTATGTCCATGTGCGTCGCAATGAGGTGATGCGTGCTGTGCCGCGTGAAAACGACAGTCTGAATGAGAATTGGCTTTCCGATCGTGATCGTTATAGTGTGCATGCCTTGAATACCGAAATGCGTAGCCAAAAACCACTGATGAAACGCCAGGGGAAATGGCAAGAAGTGGAATGGGCGGATGCACTTGAAACACTGGTCAAGAAACTGAAGCAGATTCGCAAAAAACACGGCGCAAATCATATTTCTGCATTGGCCTCGCCTTCCAGTACGGTGGAAGAGCTTTATTTATTACAAAAATGGATGCGCGGACTGGGTTCTCATAATATTGATTTTCGATATCATCTTAATGATTTTGCTTATCAGAATGATTTAAAAAGCCTCCCTAAAGTGGAAATGAGTCTGGCGGAATTGTCTGATCTGGATGTCATTTTGGTGGTGGGGTCGGATACGCGTCAGGAAGTCCCTTTGTTTCATCATCGTCTGCGCCAGGCGGCGTTGAATGGCGTGAGGGTGATCTATCTCAATCCCCTTGCAATCGAGCATCATATTGCAACAGCCGTGTCGCATCTTTTGAATTTTACGGAAATGACTGAAGTTTTTGCATATATTGCTCAGGAAGTCCTGAAAGTTAAGCCTTTAAGTGCGCCTTTTCAAGATGATGTAATGCGCCTTGAGCATACAGTGAATGCAGCAGAATGGCAGGATTTAATTGCATTGCTGACTTCAGAGAAAAAAGTCGTAATGGTTGCAGGTCAAATTTTGATGGGACATCCTCATCTCAGTGAAGTAATGGGTTTAATGGCTGTTCTGAAAAAAGTATTGAATGCAGGGCTGATTGTCTTGACGCCTGGCGCCAACTCAGCAGGCGCGCTTTTATCCGGTTGTGTGCCGCATGCGGGTGCGGCTGGACATGCTTTGGGTGAAGAAGGCTTGACAGCGAAAGCCATGTTGGATCCAGCATCGGCTCAAAAAGCCTATTTGCTCTTTAATGTTGAGCCAGGAATCGACAGTCTTTATCCTGAAAAAGCCAATGAAGCTTTGGACCAGGCGGATTATGTTGTCGCTTTCTCTCCTTTTGTGACAGATTATTTGAAGAAGAAGGCCGATGTGATTTTGCCCTTGGCTGCCTATACCGAAACAGCGGGTTCTTTTGTTAATTTGCTAGGGCAGTGGCAGGCTTGGCAAGGGGCTGCAAAACCCAAGGGTGATGCTCGTCCCGGTTGGAAAATCTTGCGTGTTCTGGGCAATATGATGGAATTGCCGGGTTTTGATTATGATACTCATTTGGACGTGATCAAAGAGTTAGAAGCCCATTTGGTTCATCAAAAAGAAAATTCCTTAAGTCTGCGTGTGCCAACGCAAATTTCTAAAATAAAAGGAATGCAGCGTTTAGGAGGCTTACCCATGTATGTGAGTGATGTATTGGCCCGGCAATCGCTCCCTTTACAGGCTACACCTGTCATGCAGAATTTAAATTATGTCGGCTTGCGGACTCAGGATGCTAAAAAACTGGGTGTTCAAGAGGGGGAAAAAGTTCAACTTAAGCAAGCTGAGATGACTTTAGTGCTGCCGGTCAAGTTGATGGATATTGCAAAAAATTGCGTCTTTTTGCCTCGTGGGATTGAAGCGACCTATGGTTTTGGTGAGGCCTATGGCGAGATTGAAGTAGAGAGGGTGGAATCATGATTATTCTCTGGATTGTTTTAAAAATTATTTTAATTATCATTCCCTTGTTGATCGGCGTTGCGTATATGACGTTTGCTGAGCGGAAAGTGATTGGCTATATGCAGGATCGAATTGGTCCTAATCGGGTGGGGCCTTTTGGTCTATTGCAACCAATTGCGGATAGTTTAAAGCTTATGATGAAAGAGTTGGTGATGCCGGGTCAGGCGAATTCTTTTTTGTTTAAACTCGCGCCTATTTTAACCTTGATTCCCGCTTTAGCTGCTTGGGCGGTGATTCCTTTTGGTCCCCATATGATTTTGGCCAATGTGAACGCGGGCTTGCTGTATCTTTTTGCGATGACCTCTTTGGGTGTTTATGGCATTATTATTGCGGGCTGGGCATCGAATTCTAAATATGCCCTATATGGTGCATTGCGTTCATCTGCACAAGTTGTTTCTTATGAATTGGCGATGGGTTTTGCCTTAATTGGAGTGGTTTTAGCCGCAGGTAGTATGAATCTAAATCAGATTGTTCTGGCCCAATCTGGCGGTTTTTGGCATTGGTTTTTTATTCCGTTATTTCCTTTATTTGTCGTGTATTGTATTTCAGGCGTGGCTGAGACCAATCGCGCACCTTTTGACGTTGTAGAAGGCGAATCAGAAATCGTCGCGGGGCATCATGTTGAATATTCAGGGATGCGTTTTGCAGTATTTTTTCTTGCAGAATATGCCAATATGATTTTGATTTCAGCTTTGATTTCGACTTTTTTCATGGGGGGGTGGTTGTCTCCTTTCCAAAATATTCCCTGGTTGCAAAATGCATTTTTTTGGGTTCCTGGACTCGTTTGGCTTTTGGCTAAAATGTGTCTCTTTTTGTTTGGATATTTGTGGATTCGAGCGACCTTTCCCCGCTATCGCTATGATCAGATTATGCGTTTAGGCTGGAAAGTGTTTTTGCCTTTGACTTTATTCTGGCTGATCGTCGTTGCCTTTTTAGTCATGTATCATGTCAAGCCTTGGTTTTAAGGATTGGAATGATCACATCCCCATTTTCAAGCCGATAAGACGATTCTGGTTTGCGCCACGCATAACCAAAGGTCATCTCGATTTCAAAATGCTCATTGTCCGTGACAGGGTCTGCAAAACCTGTTTTGAGCAATGCATCTCCCAGATCATGCATTTCAAGCCCTTTCGTTGCAAACAGAAGAATGCCCTGAACTTTCAAGACGCGCTTAAATTCTTTCAGTGTTTGCTCTAGGGGATCGAGTAATTGTCCATCCAGATGAAAAAGAATTAAATCAAATCTTTCATTTTCAAAAGGAAGGCTTGTAAAAGGGGCTTTGGCTATTTGTGTTCGTTCTGGAGAAAATAGCGCCGCTAATAAATCGTATTCATCCAGGCAGAGAATCTTTTCTGCTTGAAGATTCAGAATACTAACCCGTTCCAAAAGCATCTGGTTGATTTGTTGAATTGATGAATAAGGTAGGTGCATAAAACGAACAAATCTGTTAAAATTTTAGTCAATCTAATATATCATAAAACAAAATGATTTTCAGTAAATTTTTAAAACAATATTGCCTATGTTGTGGAAGCGCTGAGTTGGCGCAAACGTTTTTGTGTCAGTTATGTCGTGTTCGCTTGCAATTTGTGGCCCATTATGCGCATTGTTTGTGCTGTTCAGAATTGCTTTTTGTGGAAGCGAATCAGAGTAAATGTGGGCGTTGCTTAAAAGATCCGCCGTATTTTCAGGAAACACATGCCTGTTTTATTTATGAGGCGTTGATTGCGCATTTGATTCAAGGGCTTAAATTCTCGGGTCGCTTGCAGGTTTTGCCGTTTTTGGTCGAGGAGATGACTGAAGCCCTTAAAAAATCTTATGGAGAACGCCCATTTCCTGATTTAATCATCCCCGTTCCTTTGCAGTATTCAGGACAGTTTAAGCGTGGATTTAATCAGGCGCATGAATTGGGCCGGCGTTTGGCAAAAAATTTGAGTATGCCTTATTCTTCCCTTGTTGCGCATAAAACTCAGGGAACACAAGCACAGGCAAGGCTGACTAAAAAAGAGCGTGTGCGGAATTTGAAGGGGCATTTTCAGATTCAAAAAATGCAAGGGGTGAAATCAGTCGCCTTGATTGATGATGTCATGACAACAGGCAGTACTTTGCGCGAGTTGGCGCACGCTTTGCATCAGGCGGGTGTGGAGGAAGTGCATCTTTGGGTTGTGGCAAGAGCGAGGCTTTAAATTTTCCTGGCTTAAGGTATAATAAAGCCTGTTTAAATCGGATGGAGTCTGAGATGTCAGCGCAAAAATCAGAAAAAAGCACGATCTATACGGTGACGCAAAAGGATTTGCCTTTATCTTGTCCCCCGAAAAATCAAGAAGTGTGGGATATGCATCCCCGTGTTTATTTGCCGATTGAGGCGGAGAAAAAAGTAGTCTGCCCGTATTGTAGCGCGACTTATATTTTAAAATAAGAAAATGGAGAAAATCATGAGCTTGAAACAAAAAACAGAACAGACTCTCAAACTAAAAAGTGGCGCTGAAGTCAAAGTGCATAGTTTACAGGTTTTGGCGAAAGAAACTGCAAAGGAAATGACTCACCTTCCTTATTCCATTCGTATTTTAGTTGAAAATTTATTGCGGAATTGGGATGGAAAAAAAGTCAAAGAAACCGATATCTTGAATGTTTTAGCTTGGAACCCAAATGAAAAAGTTCGGCCTGAAATTCCTTTTATGCCTGCACGTGTGGTGATGCAGGATTTTACGGGTGTCCCTGCGGTGGTAGATTTGGCATCGATGCGCGATGCTGTAAAAAAAATGGGGGGCAATCCTGATCAAATTAATCCTTTAGTGGATACGGCTTTGGTGGTAGACCATTCTGTTCAAGTTGATTTTTCAGGGGATTCCACTTCTTTAAGTAAAAATATTCATCTCGAATTTGAGCGGAATGGCGAACGTTATCAATTACTCAAATGGGCACAGACCGCCTTTCAAGATTTTAAAGTAGTTCCGCCTGGAATGGGGATTATTCATCAAGTCAATTTGGAGTTTCTCTCCCCCGTGGTCATTGAAAAAAATGGCTTTGCGTATCCGGATACCTTAGTGGGGACGGATTCTCATACTACCATGATTAATGGCTTAGGTGTGATGGGCTGGGGGGTCGGTGGAATTGAAGCTGAGGCCGTGATGTTAGGCCAGCCTTATTATATGGAGTTGCCTGATGTGATTGGGGTGCATTTAACGGGTCAGCTCCGTCCAGGAATGACCGGGACGGATTTGGTTTTGTATGTGACGGAAATGCTGCGTAAACAAGGCGTGGTCGGTAAGTTTGTTGAATTTTTTGGCGAAGGCTTGAAGTATCTCTCCTTGCCTGATCGGGCAACCATTGCGAACATGGCGCCAGAATATGGTGCAACGATGGGGTTTTTCCCGGTTGATGACGTTACACTTGCTTTTATGAAACAATCTAATCGGGGGCAATTTGTAGATTTAATTGAGGTTGTGTTGAAGCATCAAGGCCTGTTCCGTGAAAATAGGCAGGAAGAACCAGAGTATACGCTTGTACTGAAAATGGATTTAGGTATCGTTGACTCCACTTTGGCGGGGCCAAAGCGTCCACAGGATCGCGTTTCTTTGCGTAATTTGAAAGCAGAGTTCAATACCTCTTTGACTGCACCTGTAGATAAACGTGGCTTTGCCTTGTCTGCGGATCAAATAAAGAAAAAAGTAAAAGTGGTCGGTATGGATGCGGAAATTTCACATGGCGTCGTATCGATTGCAGCCATTACTTCTTGTACCAATACCTCAAATCCTTTTGTAATGATTGGTGCTGGATTATTGGCACGTAATGCTGTGAATAAAGGCTTGCAGGTTAAGCCATTTGTTAAAACTTCACTGGCTCCAGGTTCTCAGGTCGTCACTGCATATTTGGAAAAATCAGGCTTGATGCAATATTTAAATCAACTGCACTTTAACGTGGTGGGGTATGGTTGTACAACCTGTATCGGAAATAGTGGCAACTTATCAGATGAAATGATTAAAGCAATTAAAGAAGGGGATTTGGTTGCGGCCGCTGTACTAAGTGGAAATCGTAATTTTGAAGGACGAATTAACCCGTATGTAAAAGCGAATTATTTAGCCTCTCCGATTCATGTTGTGGCTTTTGCTTTGGCAGGAACCGTTGACTTTGATGCAGATCATGATGCGATAGGCTTGGATCAAGCGGGTCAGCCTGTTTATTTAAAAGATATTTGGCCTTCCTCTGATGAAATTAAGCATATTATTGAAACGTTAGTGACGCCCGAAATGTTTGCTGAAAAATATGCTCCCGTCTTTAAAGGCACTGAAATTTGGCAGAAATTATCTGTCCCTGTCGGGCGCCTTTATCAGTGGAATAATAAGTCAACTTATATTCAATGCCCTCCATTTTTTGATGATTTAGCAAAGAGTGCGAATCTTTCTGCATCCATTGACAATGCCGTTGCATTGATTGTAGTCGGTGATAGTGTCACCACAGACCATATCTCGCCTGCAGGCAGTATTCCCGCAGATTATCCCGCTGGACAATATTTGCGTGCGAATGGTGTGGAGGTCAAAGATTTTAATTCCTATGGTTCCCGTCGTGGTAATCATGAGGTGATGATGCGCGGTACTTTTGGAAATGTGCGGATCCGTAATGTCTTGGCTGATGGAAAAGAGGGTAGCTTTACTCGCTATTTTCCCAGTGATGAAATCATGTATATCTATGATGCTGCAATGAAATATAAAGAGGCTGGCGTCCCATTGTATGTGCTGGCTGGAAAAGAATATGGTACTGGATCATCACGCGATTGGGCTGCAAAAGGCACTTATTTATTAGGTGTTAAATTTGTCATCGCAGAGAGCTATGAGAGAATTCATCGCAGTAATTTAGTCGGGATGGGGGTATTGCCTTTGCAGTTTATCAACGATGAAAATCGTGAAAGTTTAGGCCTGACAGGTTCTGAAACATTGACGATTAAAGGTTTAAATACGATTCAGCCACGTCAGGAATTGCTAATTGAGGCTACGTCACAAAATGGACCCGTTAAGACTTTTAAAGCCTTGGCGCGTCTGGATAATGAAATTGAGCTGGATTACTTTAAAAACGGTGGAATTCTGCAAACTGTTTTGAAAGAAATTATGGCGCGTTAGAGGATATGAAATGAAAGATTATGCCAAGATTGTCGGCCAGTCACCTATGTCGAGTCGTCCTGAAGTTAGGTCATCATATCGGCGACCTCAGGCCGTTGCCCCCAAAAAGCAATCGAGTTCTAAAACGGGGTTATGGGTTTTTGTGGCCTTGATTATCTTGGTTGTTTTATTTTCTGCTTACCGCCAACATGCCCACCGCCTGGCTTTTTTGACTCAAGATCATGACGAAAAACCAACGCAAACCAATCAGGTTGCAGCTCCGCAATATGATTTTTATTCTGTTTTGCCGAGTGGCAATAATCCAAGTTCTGCTTCAACTTCAACAGCCTCACCCCCTCCCGCTGCATCCGTCTCGGCTTCGTCAGCGGTTACAGCGAGCACAGGTGCAAGCGCCACTTCGAGTGTTGCAGCAGCAACACCCGCTGCAACGCCAGCCGTCACACAGGCACCGCCTGCTACGCCTGTTCCTACGCCCAAGACGACTGGGGCTGTTAAATATTATTTAAGTGCGGGAAGTTATGCCAATTCTGATGATGCAAATCAAATGCTGTCACAACTTTTATTGGTTGGTGTGGATGCGACGGTGGTGACGACTCAGGATAATGGAGAGCCCGCTTATCAAGTCTTAGTGGGGCCGTTCTCCAGTGTTGCGGCCTATAGTCCCGTCAAGCAACAGCTTGCGGCTCATCAAGTTCAAGTCAGTGTGGTGCAACAATAATGTTAAAATCTTCTATTGCAACTATTTTACAATCGGATCAATTGGGTCAGAAGGTTTCTGTTTATGGTTGGGTCCGTTCCCGCCGTGATTCTAAGGCAGGGATTTCATTTTTAGCGATTAGTGATGGTTCATGTCATGCATCGATTCAAGCCGTGATCCCCCAAGATTTGCCAAACTATACTTCAGATATTTTAAGGCTGACCAAAGATTGTGCGGTCAAGGTGGACGGACTCTTGATGGCCTCCATGGGGGGAGGGCAGCGTGTTGAAATTCAAGCGACCCAAGTCGAAGTGCTGGGATGGATTGAAGATCCTGAAACTTATCCGATTTCGCCTAAACAGCATAGCATGGAACATCTGCGTGAATATGCGCATTTGCGGCCACGAACCAATATTATCGGGGCTGTATCTCGTGTTCGTCATGTTGCAGCCAAAGCCATTCATGATTATTTTGATGCCCAGGGTTTGATTTGGGTTAATACGCCCATTATCACGGCCAGTGATTGCGAAGGTGCGGGAGAGTTATTTCGAGTCTCAACCTTGGATGCCCTGAATCCGTCATTAAAAGACGGTAAAGTTGATTATGCGCATGATTTTTTTGCAAAAGAAGCTTTTTTAACCGTGTCAGGACAGTTGAACGCAGAGTGTTATGCGTTGGCTTTGTCGAAGGTGTATACTTTTGGGCCCACTTTTCGAGCAGAAAATTCGAATACGAGTCGGCATCTTGCTGAATTTTGGATGGTTGAGCCTGAAATCGCCTTTGCAGATTTGAATGATGATGCAACTTTAGCAGAGGGTCTGATTAAGCACGTGATTACCACGGTGTTAAATCGTCGAGAAGATGATATTGCTTTTTTTAATCAATGGGTGGATAAGGGCTGCATTGCGCGCTTACAGCATGTTTTGGATGTGGGTTTCATGCGGATGGATTATACGGATGCCATTGTCTTACTGGAAAAATCAAATAAAAAATTCGATTACCCTGTAAAATGGGGCTTGGACTTACAATCAGAGCATGAACGTTATTTGTGTGAGGAGATTGTCAAGGGCCCGGTGGTCTTGATGAATTATCCAAAAGAAATCAAAGCCTTTTATATGCGTCAAAATGCAGATGGTAAAACCGTTGCGGCGATGGATGTGCTCGTTCCTGGAATTGGTGAATTGATTGGGGGAAGCCAGCGTGAGGAACGTTTGGATGTCTTAGACGCACGAATTATTGAGATGAGTATGAATGTACAGGATTATAGTTGGTATCGAGATTTGCGTCGTTATGGTACGGTCCCACATGCTGGATTTGGCTTGGGTTTTGAGCGTCTTCTGGGCTATTTAACCGGGGTTGGAAATGTGCGGGATTTGATTCCTTTTCCGCGTGTGCCGGGGCATGCTACATTTTAGGAGGTCTGAGCAATGAATGAACTCATTAATACGATGAATTTGAGTATGATGCAATTTCATATTCTCTTGGTCATGCTGATGATTGTCTTACATATTGTGATTGCGACTGCGATTGCGAAAGATATCAGTCTGCTGGCAAAAAGGCAAATTTTCCCGCAATTACTGCCAGGACTTGCGTGGGTATTAGTAGGATTGTTGACCGGTGTTTGGGGGCTGGTCGTATACTGGTTGATGCATCATTCGAGCTTATCTCGTTTTTGATGCGCTTTGACAGTGATAGGATTTGAGATGTAGTATACGCGGAATTGCCAACAGAGTGGATCGATTAAAATGAGTCAAAATGCAATGATACAAATTCTAGGCTTTGCGCTGATTTTATTTGTTTTGGCCAAACCTTTGGGTGTCTATATGGCCCGGGTTTATGAGTTCAAAAGCATTGGATTGAACTGGGTTTTGGGGCCTCTTGAACGTTTATTTTATCGCTTTTCAGGGGTGAATCCTGTGCAGGAGATGAATTGGAAGCAGTATCTACTCGCTGTATTAGCTTTTAATTTAGTCGGCTTTTTCGTTCTTTTTTTTATCTTGACGTTACAGGCGCATTTGCCTTGGAATCCAGAGCATCAAGCCAATATGAATTTGAGTTTAGCGATGAATACGGCGATTAGTTTTGTGAGTAATACGAATTGGCAGGCCTATTCAGGTGAGTCGAGTATTAGTTATTTTACTGATATGCTGGGTTTGACGGTGCAAAATTTTGTTTCTGCTGCAACGGGAATGGCGGTTTTAATGGCTTTGATTCGCGGCTTTAGTCGGCGTGAAACCGATCATCTTGGGAATTTTTGGGTCGATTTGATTCGCGGCACCTTGTATATTTTATTGCCTTTAGCGGTCATTTGGGCCCTGATTTTAATGTCGCAGGGTGTGATTCAAAACCTGCATGCTTATATTGTTACGGCTACCCAAACTTTGCCGATGGGGCCCGCTGCATCGCAAGTGGCAATCAAAGCGTTAGGGACCAACGGTGGGGGATTTTTTAATGCGAATTCTGCCCATCCTTTTGAAAATCCGACTGCGATGAGTAATTTTTTTGAAATGCTCGCTTTGGTTTTGATTCCTGCTGCCTTATGTTTTACTTTTGGAAAAATGGTTCGCGATATCCGTCAAGGCTGGGTTATCTTTTTTGCGATGGGTATTATTTTTATGGGCGCTTTATTTTTAACCGTGCGGATGGAACAGAATGTCAACCCTGTGTGGCATAGCCTGAACATCAATGTCAGTGCAGTAGATGGAATGAATCTGGGCGGTAATATGGAAGGAAAAGAAGCCCGTTTTGGTATTACGGATTCCGCTATGTATTCAGTTGCAACGACTGCCGCATCGAATGGTTCAGTCAATAGTGTGCTGGACTCTTATACCCCGATGGGGGGAATGATTCCGCTTTTCTTGATGCAATTGGGAGAGGTGGTTTTTGGGGGGGTGGGTTCGGGCTTATATGGGATGTTGATTTTAGTCCTGATTGCTGTATTTATTTCAGGTTTGATGGTTGGGCGTACTCCTGAATATTTAGGTAAAAAAATTGAGCCCTTTGAGATGAAAATGGCTGCGATTGTTATTTTAATTGTTCCTGCCCTCATTTTAATTGGAACGGCTTGGGCGGTCTTGAGTAAAACAGCGCTATTGAGTTTGGGAAATCCCAGCGCCCACGGATTGACTGAAATCCTCTATGCAATGAGTTCTATGGCGAATAATAATGGCAGTGCCTTTGCAGGCTTAAATGCAAATACGCCTTTTTATAATGCCCTGGGTGCTGTAATCATTGTGTTGGGCCGGTATGGTGTGATTATCCCGGTTTTAGCAATTGCCGGTTCGCTTGCTAAAAAGAAAACTGTCCCAGTGGGTCTTGGAACCTTGCCGACGCATTCTGGATTTTTTGTTGGGCTTTTGATTGTGGTGGTTCTCATTATCGGGGGGTTAACGTTTATTCCTTCTTTAGCGCTGGGGCCGGTTGTGGAGCAATTACAGATGGTTGGGGTTTAGATCATGACTCAAAATGCAAAGAAAATGTCCTTTTTTGATCGTCAAATTTTAAAATCATCCGTGATTTCTGCTTTTTTGAAATTAAATCCCAAGCAGCAGCTTAAAAATCCAGTGATGTTTACAGTCTACGTGGGTTGTTGTTTTACGACGGTTTTATTTGTTTTTAGCTTGTTTCGCATCAATCAGGCGACGCCTGGTTTTGTATTTTCGGTGTGTATTTGGCTGTGGTTTACGGTTTTGTTTGCGAATTTTGCAGAGGCCATGGCGGAAGGGCGAGGTAAAGCGCAGGCAGATACTTTGCGCAAAGCCAGGCGTGATACCCAGGCAAAATGTCTCTCTGAACCCCTACGTACGGCTGAGTTTAAGTGGATCGCCTCTTGTAATTTGAGGGCGGGGGATTATGTTTTAGTTGAAGCGGGGGATTTTATTCCCAGTGATGGAGAAGTGGTTCAAGGGATTGCTTCCGTCAATGAAAGTGCCATCACCGGTGAGAGTGCGCCTGTTATTCGTGAAGGGGGGGGCGATCGCGATGCAGTGACCGGAGGCACCCAGATTCTCTCTGATTGGTTAATTATTCGCGTGACCTCAAATCCAGGTGAGAGCTTTTTGGATCATATGATCAGTTTAGTTGAAGGCGCAAAGCGTCAAAAAACACCAAATGAAATCGCCTTAAATATTTTGTTGGTCACGCTGACGATTATCTTTTTGTTAGTCTGTGTGACGCTTTTACCTTTTTCAATTTATAGTGTGATGGCGTCAGGAACGGGGAAGGTCATTGGAATGGTCGTCTTAACCGCTCTTTTCGTGTGCTTGGCTCCGACAACGATTGGAGGGCTGTTATCTGCGATTGGAATTGCAGGAATGGATCGTATGATTCGTGCCAATGTGATTGCCACCTCTGGCCGTGCAGTGGAGGCAGCGGGAGATGTTGATGTTCTTTTATTGGATAAAACAGGTACGATTACTTTAGGGAATCGTCAGGCCACTGAATTTATTCCTGCGCCAGGTGTGACTGTTCAGCAATTGGCTGATGCAGCTCAGCTTTCTTCGCTTGCTGATGAAACGCCAGAAGGGCGGAGTATTGTCGTTTTGGCCAAAGAAAAATATGCTTTGCGAGGGCGTGATATCAGCGAGCTTCATGCCAGTTTTGTCCCTTTTACAGCCCAAACCCGAATGAGTGGAATTAATATGCCTGGGCGTGAGATTCGAAAAGGCGCAGCTGAAACCATTCAAGTGTATATTGAGCATCTTGGTGGCGCTTTTCCCCTTGAGGTTCGCCAATTAGTTCAGGGTATTGCAGAGCAGGGTGGTACCCCCTTGGTGGTGGTTGAAGGTAACAGGGTGCTCGGTGTTGTACGCCTCAAAGATATTATTAAAGGTGGTATTAAAGAGCGTTTTGCTGCCTTAAGAAACATGGGTATTAAAACCATTATGATCACTGGAGATAATCCATTAACTGCAGCGGCCATTGCAGCCGAGGCTGGAGTGGACGATTTTTTAGCAAATGCAACTCCGGAGGATAAACTTAAATATATTCGGACCTTACAGGCGGAAGGGCGTTTAGTCGCTATGACCGGAGATGGTACGAATGATGCGCCTGCTTTAGCCCAGGCAGATGTGGCATTGGCGATGAATACAGGAACGCAAGCGGCAAAAGAAGCAGGCAACATGGTAGACTTAGATTCTAACCCGACTAAACTGATTGAGATTGTTGAAATTGGAAAGCAATTATTGATGACTCGGGGGGCCTTGACCACCTTCAGTATTGCGAATGATTTAGCCAAATATTTTGCGATTATTCCTGCTGCTTTTGCAGGGACCTATCCGGTTTTAAATCAACTGAATATTATGCATTTGACTTCC
Source organism: Thiotrichales bacterium (assembly GCA_947476405.1). Taxonomy (GTDB): domain Bacteria; phylum Pseudomonadota; class Gammaproteobacteria; order Francisellales; family CACEW01; genus JAJZUD01. The sequence goes on along the minus strand of CANJQG010000003.1, from coordinate 57,502 downwards.
CCCAGCAGTGCGATTATGTCAGCGGTTATTTTTAATGCGCTGATTATTGTTTTCTTGATTCCCCTGGCTTTGCGTGGGGTTAAGTATCGTCATGTTTCCGCCGTACAGTTGTTAAAAAGCAATGCTTTGATTTATGGTTTGACGGGCTTGATTGTCCCGTTTATTGGGATTAAACTGATCGATATGCTCTTAACCGTAATGGGGTTTTCCTAAATGCCACATGTTATTTTACATTTGAGTCCAGAATTAAAGCGAGAAGATTGGCATGATTTTTTTAAGCAGGCACATCTGATTTTAAGTCCCTATGCCGACATTGCAAAGTGTAAAAGCCGAATCAATGACGTCTCGACGGTGTATATTGGCGAGCATCAAAATCCTGAAGTCCTTATTTTTCTGGAGCTTGCTTTGCGTCCCCGTCCACCAGAAGTGCTTAAAATGATTGGAGATCAATTGTTTGAGTGTCTCAAGGCTTATATCAAACCTATTTTAGAAAAACATCACTGGGTTGCAGACCCTACCATTGAGATTCGGATTCTTGAGCATTATTGGCAGTGATCTGATTCTCTCGCATGAGTACACCAATCGACAAAAGCTGTAAAAGTTTCTAAAATAGGTTCTTTTATAGAAAAGCCCCAAGGGATATGCCTTTTTACCTGAAAGCGTTTAATAGTGGCCCGCCTGATTTAGAGGAGTGGTTTAAAAAAGTGGGTCGCTCGTTTGCGCCTAAAAAGAAAAATCCACTCAGTATGGGTCCAGAACAAAATGAAGCCTCGCCTTGGTGGTGGCTTTTTATTTTAATTATTTTGTGTTTGGTCTTGCTCGTTTTTTCAAGTGTAGTGACGGTGAAACCAACGGAAAAAATGGTGATTACACGCTTTGGGGCGCTGACTGCGGTGGAAGGTCCTGGCTTGCATTGGACGATTCCTTTGGTGGATCAGCGCACGATTGTGGATGTAACACAAGTCTTGAGTGTTTCTGACCAAGCCTTGCTTCTGACCAAAGAGGGTGATCTGGTCAAGACCACTGTGGTTTTAAATTATCAGGTTGCGGATCCGCAAAAATATTTGTTTTACGGCCCGGTGACTCTGCTTTTGCAAAAACAATTGGCTGCAGCCCTGATTTCGGTGATGCAGAATCAAAATGCAGTGTCTTTGCTCAGCGTGCATGCCTGGCCTGATTTGAATACGCAAATTGACGCGGCGTTACCGAGTCTGACAGCATATGGAATTACGCTGAAAGGCGTATCGGTCAATAATGTGAGTGTTCCTGATACCATGAGTCAAACCTTTAACGCTACGGTTCAAATCGCGAAAAATCAAGTGCAAAAAATGATGGATTCGGCTAATCAATTTGCAGCCTTGATTAAACCATTGTCTACACAAGAAGCATCGAGCACCCTTCAAAATTCGAATGCGCAGCAGTTTTCAATTTTAGTGAATGCGCAAAGAGACGCATCTAATTTAACGGCGTTACAAACTGCTTATTCTGAAAATCCAGCGGTGACCGCTGCTTATTTGCCAATATTATTACAGCAAAACAGTCGTAGTGCAGAAGCCATTAATCAAACTCAGTCACAAGCCTCTAATCAAAATACCGCTTATTTGCGTTGGCAGGCTGGCAATGATGCCCAAGTTCAGGAGGCACAAGATGCGCAAACGAATTAATGTGTTGATGTCTTTTTTGGTCATCGCTGCGATTCTATTCTATCTCTGTGCTTTTGAAGTGAGTCAAGGTCAGGTTGCCGTGGGTGCAAAAGATAAACTCTATGCCCCTGGCTTACAGTTTAAGTGGCCCTGGCAGAAAATAATAAGCTTGGATCTCAGTCATCAAATTATTGATCTAAATACAGCTGGAACAAATTGGGTTGTTGTGGCTGCGATTGCACAGCCCAAAATGTATCTTAAAAATAGCGCAGGCCACTCTTTGAGTGATTTAGTTAAACAGGCTTGGGGAAAGAGCTCGATAGCCTTGCAGCAAGATACAACTTTAGCGCAGGATGGCATTTCAGTTGATGCAGTGATGCAGACAGGCCAGACGTTTTCAGATGCGGATCAGGCAAAGGTCATTCAAAATATGCAAGGATTATCCACGCAAATTGCGCAAAACATATTAACAGTGGGAGAAGCGCAAGCGCAAGATATCCGTATGGTTTCAGAAAATAGCTTTTTAGCAACACAAAAGCAAGCCTTGGATCTTTCAGCGCAAATAATGGGAGCGAGTCAGGCTGCAGCGGTCAAATTGCTGACCCCGCTTTATGCTAAAAATCCAGCTTTATTCAAAGCCTATATGCAGGCTGAAACGCAGCAAATTAAAAAAACGGAAATTCATAAGGATGCAAGATGAAAAATAATCAGGGAAAGGCGCTGGTCGTTTTGGGTGCACAATGGGGTGATGAAGGAAAAGGAAAAGTCATTGATTATCTCACTGATCATGTTGATGCAGTGGTTCGTTTTCAAGGCGGGCATAATGCAGGGCACACTTTAATTGTGAATGGAGAAGTCACCAAATTACAATTGATTCCCTCTGGTGTGCTACATGAAGGAGTGCGTAATTTTATTGGTAATGGCGTGGTTTTATCTCCAGAGGCGCTTTGTGCGGAAATGACGAAGCTCGAAAATCGCGGCGTTCCTGTCTCTGAACGATTACAGATTAGCTATAATTGCCCCTTGATTTTACCTTTTCATGTTTATTTGGATGAGGTGCGGGAAATTGCAAAAGGGGTGAATGCGATTGGAACCACCAAGCGGGGCATCGGCCCTGCTTATGAAGATAAAGTGGCGCGACGGGCTATTCGCGTGCAGGATTTGCTTTATCCCGAACAGTTTGCTTTAAAATTAAAAGAACTTTTGGAGTATCATAATTTTGTGCTGACTCATTTTTTCAAGGCGCAGGCCCTCAGTTATGCTGAAATTTATGACCATACTTTGCTGCAAGCAGAAAAATTTAAAGCCTTGGTCACCGATGTGGGGCAGGAGCTCAGTGTGCTTAAAAAACATGGCGCTAAAATTATTTTCGAAGGGGCGCAGGGCACGTTTTTAGATATTGATCATGGCACTTATCCTTACGTGACTTCATCCAATACATCTGCTGGAAATGCAGCGATTGGAAGTGGTGTGGGCCCTTGTTTTCTGAATGGGGTCATTGGGGTGGTTAAAGCCTACACGACACGTGTTGGAGGAGGCCCAATGCCCACTGAATTGACCGACTCTGTGGGGGGGCATTTATCCCGCGTAGGCAAAGAAGTGGGGACGGTGACCGGCCGTCAGCGCCGTTGTGGATGGCTGGATTTAGTCGCTTTAAAGCGTTCAGTTCAAATCAATAGTTTAACCGGACTTGCGATCACCAAATTGGATGTTTTAGATCAATTGGCCGAAATTAAAATGTGTGTTGCTTATCAAGAGGGGGCAATCAAGCACGAAGTGCCTCCACAAGATACGCATGTTTACGCGCGGTGTCAGCCGGTTTATCAGGATTTTAAAGGATGGAAAAATTCAACTGAAGGGATCACTCAGTATCAAGATCTCCCTGAGCTTGCAAGGCAGTATCTGCAATTTATAGAAGATTTTTTAGAAGTGCCGATTGTCTTAATTTCAACAGGGGCAGAGCGCGATCATACCATGGTATTAAAGGATTTGTGGGCTCATGACTGATGTCGTTGCAAGGCAGGTTCAAAATCAACTAAAGCCGCATTCACAAATTAAAAATATGATTGCCGTTGCGTCTGGAAAAGGCGGCGTCGGCAAATCAACAGTCACTGCGAATTTAGGCGCTGCCTTGCATAAAATGGGTTTTAAAGTGGGGATCTTGGATGCGGATATTTATGGCCCCAGTCAGCCTCAGATTATGGGGGCCTATGAAAAACCCGAAACTCAAAATGGTCAGTTTAAACCCATTATGCGTCATGGCATTGCGACGATGTCGATGGGGTATCTAGTCGATCTTGCAACACCCATGATTTGGCGTGGACCCATGGTCAGTCAAGCCTTGCAGCAATTATTGAATGATACGGCTTGGGATCCTCTTGATTATCTGTTAATTGATCTTCCGCCTGGAACGGGTGATATCCAGCTTACGCTTTGTCAAAAAATACCTTTGGCGGGCGCAGTGATCGTGACCACGCCGCAAGATCTTTCGCTGATTGATGCAAGGCGCGCAATTGCCATGTTTCAAAAAGTAAAAGTCACGATTTTAGGGGTGATTGAAAACATGAGCCTTTATCATTGCCCTGCTTGTGGTCATGAAGAAGCGATTTTTGGCGCGGGCGCGGCAGAATTTATTGCTGAGCATGATCAAGTGCCTATTCTGGGTACATTGCCACTGAGTCGCTTGATTCGTGAGGATAGTGATCAAGGATGTCCCAGTGTATTATGTGAGGGACGTGATGAAATTACAGAAGCCTATCTCGCCATTGCACAAAAAATGCTGGATGAATTGGCTTTGTGTAAAAAAGAATATGCGGGTGTTTTTCCTAAGATTGTTGTAGAGAAAGGATAAAAATATGTCGATTAAAGCAGATCGTTGGATCGTTGAAAAAGCGCAGGCTGGCATGATTGAGCCTTTTGATGCAGGGCAAGTGCGTACACGGGATGGACAAAAAATTATTTCGTATGGCACTTCGAGTTATGGTTATGATGTGCGCTGTGCGAATGAGTTTAAGATTTTCACGAATATCAATTCAACGATTGTGGATCCCAAAGCCTTTGATGCCAAAAATTTTGTTGATTTTGTAGGGGATGTTTGTATTATTCCACCTAATTCTTTTGCGCTCGCGCGGACGGTGGAGTATTTTCGGATTCCGCGCAATGTGCTGACTATTTGTCTCGGTAAATCCACCTATGCACGCTGTGGTATTATTGTGAATGTCACCCCTTTAGAACCAGAATGGGAGGGTCATGTCACTCTAGAGTTTTCGAATACCACACCTTTGCCTGCTAAAATATATGCGTTTGAAGGGGTTGCGCAAATGCTTTTTTTAGAATCAGATGAAGATTGTTTGACTTCCTATAAAGATCGTGGAGGTAAGTATCAGGGGCAGAAAGGCGTGACTTTGCCACGGACATAGGACATGTTTAAAAAACTAGGATTTTATTCGGCTGTGGGTTTGGCGCGCTTGTTGGTTTTGTTGCCCTACAAAACACAGTTAAAATTAGGCTCAGTCTTAGGTTTAATCACGATGAGGCTGATGAAAAAACGTCGTCATATTGCAGATGTGAATTTAAAGCTCTGTTTCCCCGAAAAAACAGAGGCCGAACGTAAACGTATTCGTGTGAATTCGTTTAAAAGTTTGGGCATGGCGGGGATGGAAGGGCTAATGGCCTGGCTGATGAGTGATCAGCGTTTTAATAAAATTCCTTTTTATTGGGATGGTGAAGAAAATTATCGTGCAGCGGTGGCGAAGGATCAAGGTATTATTGGTCTCAGCGCCCATTTTGATTGTCTGGAAGTGTTTTGTCGCCAGTTTGCGCAGCGGATTCCGAATGGGGGTTTGGTGTATAAAAAAAGTCGTCACTCGTTGTTTAATGATTTGGTTTATCGTTCTCGCAAGCGCTTGGTGAAGTATATGATTGCGCACGAAAATGTTTTGGGAATGGTCAAAGTATTGCGTAAAAAAGCCATTCTGTGGTATGCGCCGGATCAAGATTTTGGAAGGGTTCGCAGTGTATTTGTACCGTTTTTTCATGCCAAAGCAGCGACTATTGTCGGTACGTCAATTCTTGCTAAGCTGGGTCGTGCACAAGTGATGCCTATTTTTATGCATCGCTTGCCGGATGGCGGCGGTTATCGGGTGATGACTTTTCCAGTTTTAGAAAATTTTCCGAGTGGAGATGATGAAGCAGATACATTGCGGATCAATGCCCTGATCGAAGCCCATGTGCGCCTCTATCCCGACCAATATCTCTGGGTGCATCGGCGTTTCAAAACGCGGCCTTTGGGCGAGCCGTCTGTTTATTAAGCAGTGGCGGTGAAATTTTATTTTATTTTTATTTTTTTTGGAAGATTTTAGATTCTTGTCCAAGTCTTAATTTTTGGATATTCGAGCGGTGGCGGATTAAAATAAAAAGAGTGATCAAAAGTAAGGGAATAAAGCTGTCTGGGCCAATCAATACAAGTGCAAAAAAAGGCATTAAGGTCATTGAAATCATCGAGGATAGAGAAGAATAGCGGCTTGTTTTAGCTGAGATTAACCATGTGGCGCCGACGCATATGCCTAATAGGAAATGAATGGCAAAGACACAGCCCATTGCGGTGGCCACGCCTTTTCCTCCTTTGAATCCAAAATAGAGGGGGTAGATATGTCCTAAAATAGCAGCCAGTGCAATCCAGCAAAGCACACTTGGGGGTAAATGAAAGCCGTGGCCTATCAGGATGGGGATGATTCCTTTTAAGACATCGCCGAGCAAAGTGCATGCCGCTGCTTTTTTGCTTCCTAAGCGTAAAACATTGGTCGCGCCTGGGTTTCCGGACCCAATGGTGCGAGGAGACGGCAGGCCTGCTAGTTTGCAAACAATGATGGCGCTGTTTACCGAGCCAAGTAGGTAGGCAAATAAAATTAAGCTGTACATAGGATGAACCTTGCTGTTATAATGCGTGCTGTGATTTTATGCTGCTTTTGTGGTTTTTGTAAAGGGTGTTCTGGGTTAATAATATGAAAAAAAATAATGTCATTATTGCAGTTGTTTTGGTTGCAATTGTCTTGGATACAATGGGTATGGGGCTTATTTTTCCTTTGATGCCCGATCTTTTTTTAAGTGCTCATTCCCCTATTTTGCAGCCAGGGGTTTCAATTGGAACGCGTGAATTTTTGTATGGATTTTCGCTGGCGCTTTGGGCGGGTGGGATTTTTTTTGGCTCTCCTTTTTTAGGTGAATTATCGGATCGCTTTGGGCGACGCTGGGTTTTGGGTAGTGCGCTGGGATTGGTCGCCTTAAGTTATGTGTTTTCATACATGAGTTTGCTGGCGGGCAGTGCCGGGTTGTTTTTGGCAAGTCGTTTGTTAAATGGATTCTTTTCAAGTTCTTTTCCTTTGGCTCAGGCGATTATTATTGATATTAGTCCGGAAGCGGTGCGGGCACGTAATTTGGGCTGGGTGGTCTTGGCTGCGTCTATTGGGTTTGTGTTTGGTCCATTGGTGAGTGCGACGGCCTATCATTTTGCAGGTTCTGCGCATGGTTCTGAATGGACTTTTTTGAGTGCGGCGGTGCTGGCGACTTTAAATACGCTTTCTATTTTTTGCTTATTGAAAGATAGTAATGGTCAGCGGTCTAAGCGACCTATTCGTATTTTAAGCGTGATTACAACCTGTAAATTTGTATTTCTGGATAAGCGTGTTGCGTTTCTAACTGCCATTTTCTTTTTAATGCAAATGGGCTGGGGCGCTTATGTGCAAACGATTCCCGTATTGCTGAGTAGTCATTTTGGGCAAACCCCTGTGGAGGTTAGTTTTTTTTATGCCTTAATTGGATTTAGTTTTTTATCCATGACCCTATGGTTGCAGCCTTTTTTATTGAAACGATTTCCATTGCGTTTTCTCACTTTATTGGGTTTGACGAGCATGTTTATTTTTATTTTGCTCTCTATTTTTGGAAGGGATTTAAGTGTTCAGTGGATTGCTGGATTTTTCTTAGCCTCATCAGATTGTTTGGTTTATACCTGTTTAATGGCCCTGTTTTCCAATGCCGTTAATTCTGATGAGCAAGGCCGGGTCATGGGGGGCGCAGGTGCGGTGTTTGGATTGACCTGGGGAATATTAGCTTTATTTTTAGGGATGCTTTTGCATGTTTCGCCGCTGTTGCCAATCATTGTAGCAGCAGTGGCTACGGGCTTTTCCGTTATTTTACTAAGGATTAATAAATGAATGCTTCTGAAGAAAGACCCGTTAAAACACCCGTTCAGTTTCATCTGGTCACTGATCGGGATGAGGGGCAGCGCTTGGATAATTGCCTGTTTCGTCTTTTAAAAAATGTGCCTAAAACTCGGATTTATCGCCTTTTGCGAAAAGGAGAGGTCCGTGTCAATAAAAAACGAGTAGATGCAGATTATCGCTTGATTTTAAATGACGAAATTCGTATTCCTCCCTTGATTCAAGAGGAACCTGTTTTAAAACCGATTACGCAGTTAAATAGCGATCAACAAGTTTGGGTAAAAACCTGTCTCTTATTTGAGAATGATGATTTTATGGTCATTAATAAGCCTTCTGGTGTCTCAGTGCATGCCGGAAGTGATACGCGAGTGGGGCTGATTGAAGCCTTGCGGATTGATCGTCCTGATCTTAAATTTATTGAATTGGCGCATCGAATTGATAAAGAGACTTCGGGTTGTTTGCTAATTGCAAAAAAACCAAGTGTTTTGAAAGGCCTGCATGCTCTTCTGCGTGATCGTGATTTTAAAAAAACGTACCATATGTTGGTTAAGGGCGAATGGCCTAAAAATTTGAATCGAATTGAATTACCTGTTGAAGGAAAGCCTTCATTGACGACCTTTCAAATCTTACAAAAAATGGGGCCTGTCACGTATTTATCGGCATTGTTGCATACCGGGCGTCAACATCAAATTCGCATCCATTGTCAGGCAGCACAGCATTCGATTGTGGGAGATGACAAGTATGGAGATTTCAAATTTAATCGTGAGTTTTTTCATAAAACAGGTCTGAAGCGAATGTTCCTTCATGCTTATCAGGTTATTTTTGCTTGGGAAGGCCAGACTTATAAGTTTGTTGCGCCTTTCGGGCCTGAATGGGAAAAGGCAGGCGTTTGTTTGTAAATGTGCACTTGGGCGTCCTAAAACAAGCCCAAAGTCTTTAAATATACGATTTGTGTCAGTTTTATTTAGGGTGAGTGGGTTTGTATTTTATATATTAATTTTTATTTTTTGGCAAAATTAAATGGATCTTGCAAATGCTACAAATAGGCAAGTCTGGTATTTCAATATCTAAAAAATCCCTAAATCTTGTGATTTCATAACTGTCATTGAAAATCTATATTTTAAGACTGAAATTGCGATATGATGCTGCGCCTTATTTGATCTTCGTAAGGTTCTTATCATTTGAATGTAACAAAATATTATGAAAAAACTTTAGATTTTTAAAATGTCTGGGTTATACTGGACCTCGGAGACAAGAGTGTCTCCATTTTTCTCCTAGCGAGAAGGGTTGTGATAGGTGATCTAAAAATAAGAAAAAGCATCCTATCATAGCCTTGTTTTTTTCTGAAATATTTTCCAAAAAAAAGGCCCTCTTTAAAGCGCAGCGCTTCAAGAGGGCCTTTGTCTATCCCTGGGGGTAGACGTTACTCAGCAGTGATGCTGATTTTGATGGGTGTGTCGATATCCGTATGCAAATGCACGCTGATTTCATACTCGCCAGTTTGGCGAATCACACCATTGGGCATTCTGATTTCATGTTTGTGCACTTCAACGCCTGCTTTGGTGATAGCGTCTGCAATATCACGTGTTCCAATCGAACCAAAGAGTTTTCCACCTTCGCCCGCGCTTGCGCTTAGGCTAATGACTAATGCTTGGAGCTGATTAGAGCGTGTTTGAGCGCCGTCTAGGGTTTCTTGAGCAAGGCGCTCAAGTTCCGCTCTTTCTGCTTCAAAGCGAGCCAGGTTTGCTTTGGTTGCCATCATTCCTTTTTTGCCAGGAATGAGGAAATTGCGCGCATAACCCGGTTTAACATTAACAAGCTCGCCTAGGTTGCCGAGTTTTCTAATTTTTTCACGTAAAATAACTTGCATGATAGGGTCCTCTTATTTATGACGATCGCAATAAGGCAATAATGCCAAAAAGCGTGCTACTTTAATAGCTGCAGCCAGCTTGCGCTGATATTTCGCAGCAGTACCTGTGATGCGGCTGGGAACAATCTTACCGTTTTCTGCAATGTATTCTTTTAATAAAGGAATATCTTTATAATCAATTTTCAAGCCGTTTTCAGAGGAAAAACGACAGGCTTTTCTACGTCCACTCATTCTATTCTCCTAGTTGTCTTGATGTTCGTTGATTTTGCGGGGTTCCAGCATAACAGAAGGCGCGGTGACCGCTTCATCCATATTGCTGACGAGGTAACGCAGCACAAAATCATTGAAACGAAAGCCGTCCGTTAATTCTTTCAAATCAGTTGGGTTTAATTCGATATTGAGCACGGCATAATGTGCTTTGTGTAATTTGTTGATTGGGTAAGCTAGAGATTTACGGCCCCAGTCTTCTTGGCGATGAATTTGACCGCCTTTGGCCTTGATCATCTCGACATAGCGACCAACAATCGCTGTTGCCTGTTCGCTTTGGTCAGGATGAAGCATCAGGACCACTTCGTAGTGTTTCATGTTAACTCCTTATGGATTAAATGGTTATTTAAGCCTTCTTGATACGACCCATCGAAGGGCTGAGGCAAGGAGAGCCCGGGGATTCTATCAGATTTTAGAGGGAGTTGTAAAGCTATTTTTTTGAAAGCGTAGATCAAAAATTTCATGTCCTAATTGGATGCCTCGATTTTCAAATTTAGTGAGGGGGCGCCCTGTGCGGTCTGCATACTGATTGATCCCCGCTAGATTGATAAAAGAAGGAGCGTTTGAAAGTGTTTTCATCATGTGCTGTGCGTAATCCTTCCAATCTGTGGCCAGGTGAAAAATGCCATAAAGCTTTAATTTTTGTGCGATGAGATTGGCAAATTCAGTTTGGACAATTCGGCGTTTAAAATGCCGTTTTTTGGGCCAGGGATCAGGGAAAAACAAATGGACTTGATTGAGTGAATCAGCAGGGAAAAAATCCTGTAAAACAGTCATTGCATCGCATTGGATGACCCGAATATTTTGAACTTGATGTTCTCCAATCAAGTGTAAGAGACGGCCGACACCCGGACCATGGACTTCAATACCAATAAAGAGTTTATGGGGTTCTGCTTGTGCCATGGCGAGCAGTGCATCGCCCATGCCAAAACCAATTTCCAGAACAATTTCAGAATACAGGCTGAGGGTGTCTGCAAAATTTTGAGTTTTGGAGTCAATGCTAAATTGTGGCCAAAGCAAATCCATCGCTTCTTTTTGGGCTCGGGTCATGCGACCTTGTCGAAGTGCAAAACTTTTGATTTGTCGTAAATGCATTTTAATGAATGGTTGTCCCGTGAGTGAGAAGTGCAGTCAAGACTCGCTTGAGTACTTCATCACCTTTTTCTTCGCCATATTGTATTTCGTATTGTTCCTGTAGCTCTACAACCCAGCCCGCCTGTTTGATGTTAATGCTGCCTTCAAGGGAGATCGTGGCTTCCTGGAGATAAACCGACATCGGGCCTTCATCAGCATCATGATGCCGAGTGATGACTTCATGCGCCAAGGAGACATCGCGCTCCATCGTTTGCCAATCTGTTTGAGCCAGTTGGATGGTGGGTTTTAAATTAGGTTTTTCTATCTTCATGGGTTCATTATAGCAAGAATATAGGCGGCTTGTCACGTACTTTTAAGTGTCGTACCCGGTTGATTATCATTTTCGGCTCGGTGTGCTTGCGCATGCTTCACTCGCTTCACCCTCTCCTGGTTTCCAGGTTAAGAGTGCGGAGAGGATATCATCTGGAGCGGCTTTTTCAATTTTCCAGAATTCTACACCCTTTTCTATGGTGGTTGTGATAAGAGTGAGCAGCGCCCAGTATGAGGGGGGGAGGCATCGCCAGCTTTCTTTTTTTATCTCGCTCAAGAGGATATCGATCAGAGTGATGATCTCCTTGGGCTGCTGTCCATACTGATTAAATATCTTGCTCCCAGTGCGACGTCCAAGATATTTTTTCAGGTCTTTTTTGCTTTTTCTTAGGCCTTGGGTGATTTTTATTTCAGTATATTTTTCTTCTTCTTCAGCTTTCATGAGCATGATATTTGTATCCATTTTGTTAGCATTGGCGAATTATAATAGTATTTCTTTGATGCTTGCAAGTCCATTGTCCTTGTTGACAGATTTTGAATAAAGCTTATCATGACTTGATTTATTAGCTGAGGGGCGTGTCATGAAGGTGAATGTTGATTTTAACTTTGATTTATCTCAAGTGAATCCAAATTTGGAAGCACTTTTAAATCGAGGGCGTCAGTTATTGATTGAGGTCAAATCGCAATCTTGCCCTCATTACATGAATGTCGTCGAGCCGCTGGCATTATTTCATGATGAATTAGGTCGTTTTTGGTCTCCTATCAGTCACTTGAATGCGGTTAAAAACACCCCTGAATTGCGTGAGGTGTATGAGGCGGGGATTGCTCAGCTGACTATTTATCAGGTTGAAATGGGGCAGGATCGCGCTTTGTATCAAATCTATGAAAAAATCGCCGCTTCTCCTGAATTGATAAGCCTAACTGCAGCCCAGCAAAAGGTTGTTGAGCATGCACTCCGTGATTTTCGCTTGGCGGGGGTGGCCTTAAATGATGCCGATCAGTTGACGTATAAGGAGATTGAAACAGAGCTGTCCGAACTTTCTACGCAATTTGATCAGCATGTCATGGATGCAACGGATGCTTGGAGTGCTCATATTGAGGACTCTGCTGAATTGTCAGGCATTCCAGGGCATATCCTGGCGCATGCTGCAAGCAAGGCCGCGCAAAAGGGGCTGAAAGGCTATGTGTTTGGCATCGATGCGCCCACCTATGTCGTCTTAATGAATTATGCAGAAAATCGCGCTGTGCGTCAGCGTTTTTATCAGGCTTATGTGACGCGTGCGTCTGATCTGGGCGAGGCGGGTTTTGATAATTCAGAGATCATGGTTAAAATTGTGAACCTCAAGCAAAAGCAGGCTTCTTTATTGGGTTTTAAAGATTATGCGCATTATTCGCTGGCGAATAAAATGGCCCCTTCTGTAGAAGCGGTTTTCACTTTTTTAGAAGATCTCTGTGTGAAGAGTCGGCCTTATGCCGAGGCTGAAATTAAAAACCTGACGGCATTCGCCAAACAGAAAGGTTTTGCAGGTCAGTTAGAATCCTATGATGTGCCGTATTATTCTGAGCTTTTGAAGCAAGAGATGTTCGGCTTTTCAGAAGAAGAGCTGCGGCCCTATTTTCCCATTTCGAAAGTATTGAATCGCTTTTTTGAATTATTGCAGCGCGTTTTTGGCCTGCGTTATCAGGAAGTGAAAGTGGAGGCCTGGCATCCGGATGTGCAGTTTTTTGAAGTGTATGATGAAAGTAATCAATTGCGAGGTGGGATTTATTTTGACTTGTATGCGCGTCCGCAGAAGCGTTCAGGTGCCTGGATGGATGATTGTCAGGGGCGTGTCTTTAAAGGCGGGCGCCAGCAAGATCCCATTGCTTTTTTGACGGCTAATTTTTTGTCGGCAGGAGAGGGGTTGGAGCCTTGTTTAACCCATGATGATCTGATTACGCTGTTTCACGAAATGGGCCATGTTTTACAGCATATTCTAACGCGGGTGGATGAGCCAGATGTTGCTGGAATCAGCGGAGTCGCTTGGGATGCGGTTGAATTACCCAGTCAGTTTATGGAAAATTTTGCCTGGCAGAAAGACGTTCTGCATGATTTGCCTGCTGATTTGAGGGATCAATTATTAAAAAGCCGCCATTTTCAAGCGCCCTTGCACATGCTGCGTCAATTAGAATTCGCTATTTTTGATTTGCGTCTCCATGAAACCCTGCATTTAAATAGCGCGTCAGATATTCTCGATCTGTTAAAAACAGTGCGTCAAAAAACAGCCATTCTGCTCGTTCCTGATTACAATCGCTTTGTTCATAGTTTTGGTCATATTTTTGCGGGAGGTTATTCGGCTGGCTATTACAGTTATAAATGGGCAGAAGTTTTATCTTGTGATGCTTTTAGCCGTTTTGAAGAAGAAGGAGTCTATTCTCGGGAATTGGGCTTGCTGTTTCGTGAAACGGTTTTAGCCTTGGGGGGGGCAGTTGATGCGATGGATGTGTTTGTCAAATTTAGAGGGCGTTTGCCGACGGTGGACGCCTTGTTAAGAAGTTCAGGAATGGAGGTAAAGTCATGATCAATACAACCGTAGAACTTAAAATAGTAAACGCTGATTTTTATCAGGAATTTCCCTTGCCGGCTTATGCAACAGAGGGCTCGGCGGGCTTGGATTTGCGCGCTGCTTTGACGGATAGCCTGACGATTCAGCCAGGTGAAACGCATTTGATCCCCACGGGCCTTGCGATGCATTTAGCGGATGCGGGGTATGCGGCGATGATTTTGCCACGTTCAGGCTTAGGGCATAAGCATGGCTTGGTCTTGGGGAATTTGGTGGGATTGATTGATTCTGACTATCAGGGTGAATTAATGATCTCGTGCTGGAATCGTAGTCAAAATGCCTATACAATCACCCGTGGGGAGCGAATTGCGCAATTAATTATTGTGCCGGTTTTGCAAGTCGCATTTAAACAAGTGACTGAATTTAATGCCTCAAAACGTGAGGCGCAAGGATTTGGCTCAACCGGTAAAGCTTAGGAGGGTGAGATGTTTCGTTTAGCTTTGGATAAAATTCCGACGCATGTGTTTCGAACTTATGATATTCGAGGCAATACGTTGACTGATTTAACGGCGGATTTGGTCCATGATATTGGGCTGGCTTTAGGTGCTGAGGCTTTATCTCAGGGTGAAAAAACAATCATTGTCGCGCGGGATGGGCGTTTGTCTGGCCCCATTTTGTTTGCGGCTTTGAAAGCAGGCTTGTTGGCAACGGGCTGTGATTTGATTGATATTGGCATTGTGCCGAGTCCCTTATTGTATTTTGCAACCCACACTTTGTCTTCCCGTTCAGGTGTCATGCTGACAGGAAGTCATAATCCACGAGATGATAATGGTATTAAAACGGTCATTGCAGGAAAGACGCTCACTGAAGATCAAGTGCAAGGATTGCTGCGCCGAATTCAAGCCCGAAATAGTGTGACAGGAAAGGGTCAAGAAGTGGCGTATACGCAGATTGTTCAAGATTATATTGCCGATGTCAGTAAACGCTTTCATTTTAACAAAAAATTAAAAGTGGTGATTGATGCTGGAAACGGCATGGGTGCGGTCGTCGCACCGGAACTTTATGCAAAAATGGGCTGTGATGTGACGCCCTTGTTTTGTGAGGTCGATGGACATTTCCCCAATCATCATCCGGATCCCAGCAAGCCTGAAAATCTAGAAGTATTGATTTCGAAAGTCAAAGCATTAAAAGCAGATGTCGGTTTGGCTTTTGATGGGGATGCTGATCGCTTAGGTGTGATTACTCCGAGTGGAAAAATGATTTATCCCGATCGCCAATTGATGCTCTTTGCACGTGCGGCCTTAAAGCGTAATCCCGGCCGTAAGGTGGTTTTTGATGTCAAGTGTTCTAAGCTTTTGGGAGAAGTGATTGCAGACGCGGGTGGAATTCCCATCCTGTACAAAACGGGGCATTCGCTGATTAAGAAAAAAATGCTAGAAGAAGATGCGATTCTGGCAGGCGAAATGAGTGGGCATATTTTTTTCCGCGAGAGCTGGTATGGCTTTGATGACGGCATTTATTCGGGTATGTGCTTGCTCGAGATTTTGTCTGAAAGCGATCAAAATCTCGATGAAATTTTTGCAACGATTCCAGATAGCATCAGTACGCCTGAGTTGAATGTCATGATTCCCGATGCTGAAAAATATGCCTATCTCGAAACTTTAAAGCAGCATATTAATTTCCCCGATGCGAAAATCATTACGATGGATGGCTTACGGGTTGAATTTTCGGATGGTTGGGGCTTGGTGCGTTGTTCCAATACCACGCCTATGTTGACTTTGCGTTTTGAGGCGAAAGATACGGCGACCCTTCAAAAAATCATGGCGCAATTTAAAAGCCTGATGTTGCAGTATAAACCTGACTTGAAAGTGGATTTCTGATGTTAAAGAAACAAGAGTTAATCGTGGTGATTGGGGCTTGTTGCCCTGATCTTGCCTTGTGGCAATTTGTTTTAGATGAGGCTGTTCAAGCGGGTTTGTCTGTGATTCAAGCGGAATTAAGCGAAAAAGGCGAGGCTTTTCATTTTCAGATTGAGCTGAGAGGGAGTTGGCATCAAAGTGCCAAGCTTGAGATTGCACTAAAACACATCGAGGCACAGTCCGCCGAGCAGGGCAGTTTGCATTGGATGCGTCGTTCATTTGAAAATACGCTCTCCAATTATCTGCCCTATCAAGTAGAGGTGGTATCTTTAGTCAAGGCAGATTTAATTTTAGTGTTTAGCCAATTTTTTAATGTGAAAGGCGTGAAGATTAAAAATATGCGGACTCAGACGTATCTGCAGCCTACAACCCAGGTTCCTTTGCAGCTTACGCGCTTGACGGTTTGGATTCCCCTGGATCTCAATCTATCTGAGTTGCGTGAAAACTTTATGATTCTCTGTGATGAATATAATTTAGATGCGATTTTTGATCCAGAAAGGATTTAGTTTTTTAGCGTGATACATAGACGTCAAAGCGAATGGTGGTGCCGCGTAATGACCACTGTGGTTGAATAAAGTCTAAAAAGGGTGCATTGATGGGGCGTTTGACAACGACACGATTTTTGGTATGTTTTAACGCAATTTTAAGAAGCTCTGTGCTGTCCTGAGGCTCATCTTGATGCAGAATTTGCAGAATTTGGAGATCTTTTTTCACTTTGGCTTTCGATTTTTTTTGAGGAAACATGGGGTCTAAATAAATGACTTCAAAGGGTGCCAGGGTGGGAATCAATTTGAGCGCATCGCCGCTAAGCAGTTTGAGGCGTTTAATCGTGGTGGCATTATGTTTTAAAGCATTGTTCAGCAATTGAGCCAATAAAGGGGAGCGCTCAATCATGGTGACATCGAGGCCAAATTTTGCCATGAAAAACGCATCGCGTCCTAACCCCGCTGTGGCATCCAGAACATGCATGCGGACTTTGTCTTTTACACCCAGTGCTTTAAGAAGTAGGCGACGCCCACCTTGTCCTAAAGTCATATCGTGATAGTAGGATAAAAAATCAATGGCAAGCGGCGTCATTTTGGGATCGAGACGATTAATCAGTTGGAGGTGATCGTTTTCGTTGACTAGTTCAATCGGATTAATGGTTGCGCTCACTTCAAAATCAATTTATACTCAGCCCATCATAACAAAACTTTGAGAAAAATGAAGCATTGTATTTACGGACTGCATGCAGTCAAAGCATTGATTGAACGTAAACCCGAACATATTTTAGAATTATTGACTTTGAAAGATCGTCAGGATTCTGAACAGGCCCGGATTGTTCAGAAGGCGAAATCTTTAGGGGTGAGCGTTCGAGTGGTTGCGCGGGCCGATTTGGATCCTTATGGAAAAGGGCATCAAGGGATTGTGGCGCTGACTGCACGAGAAGAGGGTCAAAATCAACCAGAAGTCATGACTGTAAAAGACCTGATTGCCTATTCGTTGAATAAAAATAAATTAATTTTAGCTTTGGATGGGATTACCGATCCTCATAATTTAGGGGCGTGTTTGCGTTCAGCGGAAGCATTGGGCTGTGATGCAGTCATTTTGCCTCAGGATCGCTCAGCTTCTGTCAATGCGACAGTGCATAAAACCTCATCAGGTGCAAGTCAAATTTTGCCTCTGGTCACCGTAGTCAATTTAAGTCAAAGTCTGGATGAATTAAAAGAAGAAGGGTTTTGGATTACGGGTTTTGAAGGCGAGTCTGATCTTCTACTGACGGATGTTGATTTTACCATGCCGACGATTTTGATTATGGGGAATGAAGGCGAGGGCATGCGCCGGCTGACCAAAGAGAGATGTGATTATTTAGCAAAAATCCCAATGAAAGGTCAGACCGAAAGTCTGAATGTGTCGGTAGCGTGTGGAATTGCTTTATACGAAGTTGGCCGTCAGCGCGGCGCTATTTAAAATAACGCTCTAAAGCCAGTACTTCATCGCGTAGAGCGGCTGCTTTTTCAAATTCTAGATTTTTTGCATAATCGCGCATTTGTTTTTCGAGTTGTTTGATTTTTTTGCCCACTTGATCGGGCGTGAGTAAGCTTAAATCAGTGGTGTTGAGATCTTGCGTCAGCTCGGGTGTTGCACGGGCGCCTTCCATAATATTGTGAATGGCGCGCTCGATGCCTTTGGGCGTAATGCCGTTTTTTTGGTTATGTTCGATTTGTTTGGCGCGACGGCGGTCCGTTTCGTCGATGGCAATTTTCATGGCGGGAGTAATCGAGTCCGCATAAAGAATGGCTTTCCCGTGAATATTTCGGGCTGCACGGCCAATGGTTTGAATTAACGAACGGCTGGAGCGCAAGAATCCTTGTTTGTCGGCATCAAAAATCGCGACGAGAGAGACTTCCGGTAAGTCTAGGCCTTCTCTTAATAAATTAATGCCTACTAAGACATCGAAAGTGCCCAGGCGAAAATCGCGCAGAATTTCAATTCGCTCAACCGTATCAATATCGGAATGAAGATAGCGAACTTTAATGCCTTGTTCGCTGAGGTAATCAGTGAGATTTTCTGACATTTTTTTGGTCAGTGTAGTGATTAAGACGCGTTCTTGAATGATTCGGCGGCGTTTTATTTCCGACAGCACATCATCAACCTGGCTTGCAACAGGGCGGATCTCAATTTCTGGATCAATCAAGCCCGTAGGCCGGACGACCTGTTCAGCGATATCCGAACCACTTTTGGCCAACTCATAATCGCCCGGTGTGGCTGAAATATAAATAGCCTGGGGGGTCAGGGTTTGAAATTCTTCAAACTGTAAGGGGCGATTATCGAGCGCTACGGGCAGGCGAAAACCAAAATTAACCAGGTTTTCCTTGCGAGCGCGATCGCCTTTATACATGGCCCCCAATTGTGGAATTGTGACATGTGATTCATCAATCATGAGGAGGGCATTTTTGGGCAAATATTCAATCAATGTGGGAGGTGGCTCACCGGGCGCTCGCCCTGAGAGGTAGCGTGAGTAATTTTCAATCCCTTTGCAATAGCCGATTTCAACGATCATTTCAATATCATACATCGTGCGTTGGCGAAGACGTTGCGCCTCAACCAGTTTGTGTTCGCGCTCAAATTCAGTCAAGCGATCTGCAAGATCTATTTTCATTTGATCGAGCATGCCGAGTGTAATTTCACGTGGGGTCACAAAGTGGCTTTTGGGATAAATCGTGAGGCGCGGGAGTTCGTGAATGACTTTGCCTGTAAGTGGGTCAAAGAGCTTGAGGGACTCAATTTCATCATCAAATAAGCTGATGCGAATGGCATCTACCGCGGAATCTGCCGGAAAAACATCAATAATTTCACCGCGTACACGGTAATTCCCACGTTCTAAAACGACATCATTGCGCATATATTGTAATTCGACCAGGCGGCGAATGATTTCATCGCGCTTGATCGTTTGTCCGCGTTGCAAATGCAGAACCATTTTGAGGTAAGATTCAGGGTCTCCCAATCCATAAATGGCGGAAACGGTTGCAACAATAATGGTATCGGGATATTCCATCAGGGCTTTGGTTGCGGAGAGACGCATTTGCTCGATATGTTCATTGATCGCAGAATCTTTTTCAATATACAAATCAGAAGCTGGGACATAGGCTTCAGGCTGATAATAATCATAGTATGAAACAAAATATTCCACATGATTGTGGGGGAAAAAAGCTTTCATTTCCCCATAAAATTGTGCAGCTAAGGTTTTATTATGCACCAAAATCAGGGTGGGACGCTGTACGTTTTCAATGACGCTCGCGGCGGTAAAGGTTTTGCCTGAACCCGTCACGCCCAACAAAGTCTGGTGCATGAGCCCATTTTCTAGGCCTTCGGTCAGTTGTTTGATCGCGCTCGGTTGGTCTCCGGCGGGGAGGTAGGGGGCGATGAGTTTAAACATTTCTATCTCGGTATGCTAAAAGGAGCGCTTCAGTATTCGTAATAATCCCTTGCAAAATCTTGACTTCATTGACTTCAAGTTGTGCACGTTGAAAAAGGCGGCGGATTTTTTGCATCATGATTTTGTCATGGCCCGGTTTCAGAAAATCAACTTGGCGCAATAGGGTTTCCAGGCGAAGATACATGCGCTCTGTCTCTTGATGGGAAGCCAGAGTCGGGAAAACAAGTGGGGGTGCAGGGTGTTTTAGGGCCATGAATAATTCATAACAGACAATCTGAACGGCTTGAGAGAGATTTAAAGATGAAAAGGTGTCGGATGTTGGAATGCGAACCTGATAGTGGCAGAGTTTGATTTCTGCATTGGAGAGGCCAATGCTTTCCGTGCCAAAAACAATGCCCACTAAGTTGCCGGAGGCCTGATGTTGGCGTGCCAGAATAGCGGCTTCACGGAGGTCTAAACTCGGGAAATGTAACGTGGAGTCTCGGCCCGCGGTTGCTAAAATCAATTGGCAATCCGTTAAGGCTTCTGACAAGGTTTCGGTCACGATGGCCTGATCTAAAATAGAGCTTCCCTTTGAGGCCAAGGCATGCGCGGCAGGGGAGGGAAAAAATCGTGGCTTGACTAAATAGAGGCAGTCCTGGTCCATGGTTTTCATTGCACGCGCAGTGGCGCCGATGTTTCCGGGATGGATGGGTTCGTTGAGGATTATTCGGATGGGAGGCATTTTTTACAGTGGTCGAGAATAAAGTCTGTCCAATACACGCAGGTCACTCCGATATAAGCGCCTAGAATAATATCGCTGATATAATGGTCTGCAATCAGGAGTCGGCTTACGCAAATCAGAATGGCGATCAGAATTAAAACCATCATGATAAAATGGTTTTTTAAGCGACGCCCCAAGCCAAATAATCCTGCAAAAGCAAGGGTTGCATGACCAGAGGGGGTGGAGTTAAAATTGTGCGTCATCGAGAAAAAGTGAAATCCATAGAGATTGGCATTGATGAGTTCAATCGGGCGGTATCGTGCTAATACGATTTTGAGCATGGTTGTGACGATAAAGGCGACGAGGATATCCGCACCCCAGTATAGCGCAAAAGCAGGGCAGCTTTTTTTGCTTTTAATCTGCCATCCCGCGTATCCCAAAGCAATCAGGCCGATGATCAGCCAAATAGAAGGTGAAAAAACAGCCCTGATGATAACGCAGACCTCTGCCAGTATTGTCCCCACAAAGGGGGGGTAGATAAAATACATCAGAGGGATGTCTAATTCCATATAAAATAATGCATAAATCAGCAGCACAATAATCAGGCCGATCAGTGTGTTTCGCGTGAGTGATTTTAAAGTCATGCCAAATCCTTGTATAATGAGCCCATGCATTCTAACAAAATAAGAGGTGAAAAAATAGGACCCGCCTGGCAAAAACAATTGACATCAGAGTGGAATGCGCCTTATATGCAAAGTCTCAATGCATTTTTAGTGCAAGAACGCAAAGCAGGAAAAGTCATTTATCCGCCTAGTGCATTGATATTTCGTGCTTTGGAGCTCACGCCTTTTGATCAAGTCAAAGTGGTGATTTTAGGTCAGGATCCTTACCATGGTCCGGGTCAGGCTGAGGGCTTGTCTTTTTCTGTCCCGCAAGGCATGAAGCGACCGCCTTCCCTCAAAAATATCCAAAAAGAACTGATTGCGGATCTCGGTCTTCAATTGCCGAATGAAGGTTCGTTGGAGTCCTGGGCAAGACAAGGTGTCCTGCTTTTGAACAGCGTCCTAAGCGTCGAGCAAAATCAAGCGGCCTCTCATCGAGGGCAGGGTTGGGAGCGTTTTACCGATGCGATCATTGCGGTTTTGAATCAAAATCGAGAACATCTTGTTTTTATGCTCTGGGGCAATGATGCCCAGAAAAAAGGGCGGCTGATTGATCGGACACGCCACTTGGTTTTAGAATCAGCGCATCCCTCTCCTTTTTCAGTGAGAGGATTTTTGGGCTGTAAGCATTTTTCGAAAGCAAATGCCTATTTGCGTGAGCATGGGATGGATGAGATGGTTTGGGGGCTTATGTCGATATAAAATGATTGGGATGGTGGCAGTTTATTTTGTCTTTGCAGAGGGTTTTTTCAAAGCTTGCCACTTGATGGCTGCCGTGCACAGCGCCTTCTGACAGGATAAAATAATCTCCAAAATCGGCCTTCCCCTGTGTCAAATTAAAACGTATAACTCAAGCCCCCGGCAAGAATATTAGCCGATCCCGTATAATCTGCAGAAAGTTCTACCGGGGAGGTGCTGGAGATGGGGTTTTGTGTCAGACTGATGCTTTGATCATTCATAAAAATATGTTCATAGGTTGCAAATAAATTGAAGTTGGCAGTGGGCGCATATTGGCAGCCAATCGTGACCCATTTGCGATTGGTATCTGGAATGCGCGCATCGCGATATTGGTCATTGGTGGGCGTTGCATCATACGCCAGCCCGCCAGAGGTGGAAAATTTTTGGGTGAATTGATAGCGTGCACCTAAAGAATACAGCCAGCTGTTAGTATAGTGTAGTGGCGTGCTATCCAGCGTCGAGGTTTCCCCTGGAATCAGTCCGGCAATATTCGCATTAATCGATTGAATGGAATCCCATTGTGTCCATTCTGTGCCTGCCATGAGGGTTAATTTATTCCCTATTTTTTGAGAGATTCCGAAATTGGCGGTGGCCGGGAGGACTAAATCAACTTGTCCGTTGTAGGCGCCACTGCTTGGGATATGGAGTGGGCCGTTACTTTGTACTGTTGCAGTTCCATTAATATTTTCATCAACCGAAGAGTGATAATCTGCCCCTATTGTCGTGGTTGAGGTGAGTTGATACATCAGGCCTAGAGCGTAGCCGACTGACCAGGCATTGCCTGTTAAGGAAGAATTGCCTTCAGTCCAGTGTGAAGATTGTTCTCCAAGAATGTAATTGTTGGATAAAGTGGCAGAGATATTTTCAAAATTGATAGAAGCACCTGCAGAAAGTTTGGGCGTGATTTGGTAGGCAATGGTTGGGAATACATTGATCACTTGTATTTTAGATTCAAGAGCATTGTATTGGCCCACCCAGTCACTATTATAATTAGTCTCTAAGCCAAAGGGGGCATCAATGCCCAGGCCAATCTTGAGATTGTTGTCAGTCAGTCTGGGGAAAAGGGAGGTGCCGATGTAGGCGTCTGGGACAAATGCAGAGAGCGTAATATTGCTTTCAGAGTTAACGCCCGTTACGGGGTGAGTTCCGAAATAGTCAATATTCGCCTGAGCATTATTGTATCCCACATCAGGCATTAATTCTGTTGCACCTAGATAAATTTCCGTTCCTTTAATGGTCGATAAAGTAGCAGGATTATAAGCCATGCCTGAAATATCTCCTGAAGCGGTAGCCGCATCCGCCAATGCTGTCGCTTGAATGGTTGGGCTTAATTCATTGATTTGAAAGCCTGCTGCGAAACTCGATTCTATAATGAATAAGCTTGAAAAACCAATTGATAATTTGAGAATTATGCGTTTTTTCATAAGGAGTCCTTGAATCATAAAAACGAGGATTTTATCACTGAATTTTAGGGGCGGCAAGTGTAAATTTTAATGCCTAAAAGGATGCTTGATATTTAGATTTATTTAGTGTAAAGTCATGTATTTAATTTTAAAATTAAGGGGGAATTTATGAATGCAGTAAATAAATCGCAGGAAATTATTACAGCAATTAATGCGTACATTGCTATTCCAACATTCAAATTTCTTTTTTTTGATATTTTTGCTGGAGCGCGTGGGAAAAAAAGTGTCAACGCCATGCACGATGATCTGACTGAGTTGGTTAATAGTTGGGTGGAATACGATTTGACTCAGCAAGAGAAAGAGAGGCAGCTGAAAGCCTTTGTCAAAAGGCACCAAGATGCTTTTTTTGGTGGAAAAATGCGGGAGTCTAATTTTGAGCCAGTCTTGAAAAAGTTAGGATATGACGACATCATTGCTGAATGGAATAGAGATCTTGAACAGAAATCTGCTTCATATCAGTTTTGAGTATTCAGCAACTCAGCAACGCGCTCTGAATCCAGGCGAGTGATGAGGGGCGTGAAGGCATTAATTTTTTGATTGAGCAGGGGCACTTCGGTGCTCTGCCAGTCTAATTTTTCTGTATTTAAAAAGTATTCTGCCTGTTCGCTCAAGGCAGGTAAAATGGGTTTTAAATAGACCAGGAGAATTTTGAATAAGTTGAGGGCTTGTGTGCAAATCAGCTGTACTTCAGGGAGGCGTGTTTCGTCTTTGGCCAGTGTCCAGGGTTGGTGCTGATCTACAAATTGGTTGGCGAGATCCGCAAGTTGCATAATTTCTCGGATGAGTTTGCTGTATTGTAGGGTTTCATAGAGTTGGGCGATTTCGTTGCTTTTGTTAGTGAAGGTTTTTAATAGTTCTGGATTCATGATGTGATCCGCTAAAGCGCCGTCAAACTTTTTGTGAATAAAAGAGGCTGAGCGGCTTGCAATATTAACAAATTTCCCGACCAAGTCTGAATTAACGCGTGCGGTAAAGTCTTCTAAATTTAAGTCAATGTCTTCGACTCCGGAGGATAATTTTGCGGCAAAATAATAGCGCAGGGCCTCTGGATTTAAAAGCGAAAGATAATGATCCGCATTGACAAAAGTGCCGCGTGATTTGGACATTTTCAAGCTGTTAATCGTCAAAAAACCGTGACAATGGATCTGGGTGGGCGTGCGTAAATTTGCCGCATGTAAAAGGGCTGGCCAAAATAGGGCATGGAAGTACATGATGTCTTTGCCTAAAAAATGATGCAATTCAGGCGTGGCATTTTGATTCCAATAATGATCAAAATCAAGCTGATGTTGTTCGCAATAGGTCTTAAAACTCGCGAGATAGCCAATGGGTGCATCCAGCCAGACATAAAAATATTTTTGATCACTTCCGGGAATCAAAAAGCCAAAATACGGTGCATCACGAGAGATATCCCAATCAGCAAGCCCTTGATCAAACCATTCCTTAAGTTTATTTTGCATTTCTGCCTGGAGGTGGGTGCGGGCCCATTCCTGCAGAAAATCATGATAATGCGTCAGTTTAAAAAAATGGTGAATGCTTTTTTTGACGCTTGGTGTGCTGCCGGATAAGGCCGAAATAGGATCGATGAGTTCAGTCGGTTGATAGGTGGCGCCACAGGCCTCACAGCTGTCGCCGTATTGATCTTTGGCATGACAGCGGGGGCATTCACCTTTGACAAAACGATCTGGAAGAAATAGGCCTTTTTCCGTATCAAAACATTGTTCAATTTCTTTCAGAACGATATCGCCTCGTGCATTGATTTTTTCATAAATATCATTCACAATCGATTGATTAACGGGGGAATGTGTTGACTGATAATAGTCAAAGTGGACGTGAAATCCTGCAAAAGAGCGTTGTTGTTCCGCGCTAATGCGGGCTACCATGGTTTCAGGTGCTTCGCCATTTTGTTCGGCTTTTAGCATAATGGGAGTACCATGCGCATCCGAGCCGCAAATATAATGACATTCATGCCCGCGCATTTTCTGAAAGCGCACCCAAATATCCGTTTGAATGGCCTCAATCATATGTCCCAGGTGAATGGGGCCATTGGCATAGAGGAGGGCGCTGGTAACAAGAATTTGGCGTTGTGTCATGATGTACAGATCAATTCAATAGAATGGCCATTATAACACGGCTTATCAAGCTTGTCTTGACTTTGCAGGGCCAAAAAAGCTATCATTAAATTTTAAATCTTGGATATTGCCCATGTTTACGCCGCTCAAATTGATTGAAATGAATTATGATGATATTCAGGCTTATCAGGCTTTTTCGCAGAGGGAATACGCGCAGGGGATGCTGGATCAGGGGGAATATCCAGATTATGAGACCGCGGTGCGTGCTGCACGTAATGAAATTACTTATTACTATGGGCATGTCGTTCCCGGAGAATCACATTTTGCTTATCATATTATTAATGCAGCGAATGGTGAAAAAGTAGGGATTTTGGCTTTTTCGATTTTGTTGCGTAGGGATTCTAAAATTCCCTT
The DNA here is from genome assembly GCA_947476405.1 of Thiotrichales bacterium. Lineage (GTDB taxonomy): Bacteria > Pseudomonadota > Gammaproteobacteria > Francisellales > CACEW01 > JAJZUD01. Next base: position 31,670 of record CANJQG010000003.1, on the reverse strand, counting down.
TATTTTTGTGGATTATATCAGTATTTTTCCGGGGCATCGGCGTTTGGGTTATGCGCGTTTTGCTATGCAATGGTTGGAATCTTGGGCGCGGGAGCATACTTTTCCTCTGATTGATCTCAATGTGATGCAGCATAAAAAAGGCGCAGTCAAGCTCTATCAAGATTTGGGATACGTGATTTTTCAAGAGCGAGCTTTGGGTTTGTCGAAAGTGCCGGGGCGTTTTGATATGCGTTTGGAGTTATTGTCTGAAGATGATGTCTAGCGCGCTTGCCTATACTCAGTTGCGTCAAAATACGCCTGCTTCAGTGCGGGTGATTGCTGTTTCTAAAAAACAAACAGTCGCTGAGATTGAATCAGTCTACGCAGCGGGCTGTCTGGATTTTGCTGAAAATTATCTTCAAGAAGCCTTGCCTAAAATAAGGCAAATTCAGCATCCAGATCTGCGTTGGCATTTTATTGGTCATCTTCAAAGTAATAAGCTGAAGGAGATTGCCGCGCATTTTGATGTCGTTCAGAGCATTGATCGCCTTGAATTAGCCAGTAAATTGAATGCGATTTGTGAGAAGCTCAATAAAATAATGCCTATTTTTATCCAAGTGAATCTGGATCATGAACCCCAAAAATCAGGCGTTCTTCCCCCGGATCTGCCCGCTGTTTTATTGGCAATAAAAAATATGACGCACTTGGATTTGGAGGGCCTCATGCTCATTCCTGCAATTGGTAATGCAGCTGCCTTTTCGGGCTTGAGGGCGTTGCGAGAACGCATGCTTTTACAAACGGGGATGCGGTTGCCCCGATTATCCATGGGCATGTCACGCGATTATCCCTTGGCGATTGCTGAGGGGGCGACGGATGTTCGAATTGGTGAGGCGATTTTTGGTTCGCGTTTAAATTGACATAACATGTCTATATGTGATAGTCTAAAAGCATCTTGATTAAAGAGGGTCTATCATGCATTTTAATATCTATGTTAATCGTCAGCTAGGACAGCAGTTGAGTGAGTATGCAGGTCATCAGGGAATTACACGGAATAAATTGATTCACGAGGTATTGGAGCGGTATGTTCAGGAGACGCGTTCGATTTGGCCTTCTGTGATTCTGCAGTTTAAGGGGGTCCCGGATTTTCCCGCTTTTGAATTGAGTCGCCCTGAATTATTGCCATCGAGAGAGGATCCGCTTGCATGAAGTATCTTTTAGATACCTGTACGATCAGTCATTTTACGAAGGGTCATCTCACCATTGGTCAACATTTGAAGCAAACGCCGCCTAATTTTCTGGCTGTTTCTACCACGACTTTGATGGAAATTGAGTATGGTTTGAAGTTAAATCCAGCGCGTGCAGAACAAATCAATCTGGTCATTGAGACTCTTTTAGCACATATCACTATTTTGCCTTTCGAAGCACGTGATGCAAAAATTGCAGGTTCTTTACGAGCAGAGCTTAAAAAATTAGGGGCGCCGATTGGTCCATATGACCTTATTATCGCTAGTCAGGCGGTGAGTCATGGATTGATTTTGGTTACGCAAAATACAAAAGAATTTGAGCGTGTTCCTGCCTTGATTCTTGAAGATTGGTTGTATTAAACCCATTAAAAATGCTTGATCATCAAGATCGTTTTATTGTTCATCGCGGGGGCCAGAGCCGCCCAAAAAGCAGCTTCAGTTGTTTGATCCAACCCTTCTGTCGGCTCATCCAATAGCCAGATAGGGGCGTTGTGAAGCAGTGCACGTGCGACAGCAAGTCGCCTTAATTGTCCGCCGGAAAGAAGGGTTCCGCCTTCGCCCAACCAGGTGTTGAGGCCTTCGTTTAGGGTGTTGAACCATTCTTGTAATTGGACTTGCTGAAGTGCATCCAGCAATTCAGAATCTTGGGCATCGGGTTTGGCCAGTAATAAATTGTCTTTGAGTGTTGCGCTAAATAAATGTGAGCGCTGTGTGATGACGCTCATCAAGCGACGTAAGTCTGGTTCTGAAAGGCTTTTAATGGGAATGCCACCGATGCGGATCTCGCCTTTTTGGGGGTCAAAACAGCGACTTAATAAATGCATGAGCGTGGATTTTCCCATTCCGCTCGGGCCTCGTAGAATAAAATGTTCGCCCGTTGCAATGGTGAGGGAATAATCCTTCCAAATGGGCTGGTCAGGCTGATAGGCAAAGCTAATTTGATCGAATTCAATGTCATAATAGATTGGGTAGGCAGGGCTTTGATCGGGAAATAAGAGGCTGGGTGGTGTGGTTTTTAAAGCATGAAGGCGTTGTGAGGCGAGTTTAATTTTGCTCCAATAGGGAGCGCCGAGACTGATCGGTGCAATGGCTTCAAAGGCGGCCAGGGCCGTTAAAGCAAGTAAAGCAAGATTGGCTCCATTTAGTTGATGTGTTTGTACTAAAGGGGTTGCGATCACGATCACTAAAACAAGGGTGAAGCCAGATAAAGTCAATAATAAGGCATTAGCAAAGCCTTGAATACAGGCCATTTTAAATTGTGTTTTGATTAAAGCCCGGCTGCTGGTTTCGATTCTGTGGAGATGGGTTTGCCATTGTCCAAGTAAAATCAGGTCTGCTAAGCCTTGAACGCCTTCGACAGATTGACTGCGGAGTTGTGCAGTGAGTAAGCCTTGTTTTTCGCCACTTTTTTTGCCTAAGATAGAAAGTATCAAGGGCGCTAAAATCAAGCTGATGAGAAGGGCGCCTGAAATCAGAAAAGCAAGAGTCCAGCTAAAATAATGCAGATAAAAAATGAGCAGAGCAATGATGGACAGTGCTGCAAATAAGGGGGTAATTAAACGCAGATAAAGCTGATCTAAGGTGTCGACATCGCTGACCATGCGATTTAAGAGTTCGCCACTGCGATAGCGCAGTAAATGGGCCGGGGCCAGCGGTTCCAAAGCGGAATAAAGTGTCACGCGAAGCGTGGATAAGGTTTTAAAGGTCACTTCATGGGTCACAATACGTTCTGCATAGCGGGAGAGAATCCGTAGCATTGAAAATAAGCGCACCCCCGCACTCGGCAAAAAATAATTGAAAGCCAGGCTGGTGTTGAGGGTTAAGCCCGCAAAAGCTGCCGCTGAGATAAACCAACCCGATAAAGATAAAAGGGCAATGCCTGAGACCAAGGTCAGGGTGGCAAGAAGGCATCCTAAAAGTGCCATTTTGGTTTTCATAGGGTCACCACGCGATGCATTTTTAAGAGGGGTTCTAGGCGATGGGTGACGAGAATCAGCGTTTTGCCTTGAGTATGTTGGGCTAGGCTATTGATAACAGCAGTAGCGCTTTCAGGGTCTAGGCTTGCAGTGGGTTCATCCAGCAGAAAAATCATGGGCGTTTTCAGGTAAAGGCGGGCCAAGGCAATCCGTTGTACCTGTCCTCCAGAGAGACCTTGATTTTGCTCGTTGATGGGGGTATCTAAACCCATTGGAAAATGCTGTACGGTCTCACGCATGAAGACCTGATCCAATGCTTCCCAGAGTTCAGGCTCGCTTGCGTTTGGATTAGCCATTAATAGATTGCTACGAAGTGTGCCTGCAAACAACGTTGGATTTTGTGAAAGCCAGCCTATTTGAGAATGGGGTAGGCTCGTTACCTCACCCGAATCAGGTTTAAGAAAGCCCAGGAGCAAAGCCAGAATCGTTGATTTGCCCTTTCCACTGGGGCCAATGAGTGCAATATGTTCACCTGCGCTGACCTCCAGGCAATATTTTTTTAAAACGGGTGCGCTGCTGTGGGGGTAGGTAAAATCAACCTGATCCAGTTTTAAAGATTCACCGAGGGTGACTGAATAAACGGGCGCTTTTAAATCCAGTAATGTCATGAGTTCTTCCGCTGCGCCGATCGCTGAAGCACGGGCATGATAATAGGTTGAAAGTTCACGTAGAGGCAGAAAAAATTCCGGTGCCAGAAGGAGGATCAATAAAGCGCTGTAGAGATCAATGGGCTGGCCGAAATGAAGGTCATGCAGGAGGCTTAAGCCCAGATAGGTTGCAAGCAATGCCACGGAGCAAGCTGCAAAAAATTCAAGGACGCCGGAGGATAAAAAAGCAATCCGCAAAGTCTGCATGGTGGTTTTGCGATAAGCCTCTGAGACAATATAGATTTTACTGGTTTCAGCACGGCTGCGATTAAATAATTTTAAAGTGTTGAGGCCCTGCAAGACATCCAGAAAATGCGCGCTCATACGAGATAACGCCTGAAAGTTTTTTTGATTCACTGAGGCTGCACCCATTCCGACCAAAGCCATAAACAAAGGAATCAGAGGGGCTGTAATGAGCAAAAGCAAGCCCGCTGGCCAATTGAGAGTAAAAACCACGCCGACGATCATGAGTGGTACGATGACGCAAAGCGACATCTGTGGGAGATATTGAGCAAAGAATCCTTGTAATGCTTCGATTTGCTCCAGTGCACTACTGATCCATTCTCCGCTGCGTTTTTGCTGGCTTAAAATAGGGCCCAAGGCTTCTAGTTTTGCAAAAATCTGCATGCGTATATTTTGGCGAATTTTTGCTGCAGCTTGAAATCCTGTGATGTCTTTCAGCCAGGCAAGTCCCCCTCGGAATAAAATCAATGCAATGAAGCTGTATAAGGCGGATTGAATCGAAAGGAGGCTAAGGCCATGCAAAAAAACGCCATCGATGATGCGTGCCAGAAAATGTAATTGGAGAATTAATAAGCCGGCGCTGACAATTCCGAGTAAAATACAAAGCCGAATCCAGGATTGAGCCTGTTTCTTTTGTTGCATCAACCAGCGTGAAGGGGATGGTTTTTTCAATTTTATTTCAACATGACCTGATTATTTTAAGTCTAATGATTGTAGCAAATTTTGAGGCTCATGGACAGATTATATCGCAAAGGCCTAAAACAGCCTTCGCTACTTTGTTCTCCGATTCAAAGCTTAAGCCCAGCTATGAGCGCATTCGATATCTACCAGGAGCGGCACTTTTAATTGAATGACATTTTCCATAATGTATTTCAATTGAGCTGTCACTATTTCGGCGTAGATTTCGGGTGTTTCAACGATGAGTTCATCATGAACTTGCATGGTGAGATGCGTATGGAATTCGGGATGTGTGTTTTGCCATTGCCAGAAATCAATCATGGCTTTTTTGATGATATCCGCTGCGGTTCCTTGCATGGGGGCATTGATGGCCGCACGTTCGGCGCCTTTTTTCTCCATGATATTGCGGCTGTTTATTTTTGGGAGATCTAAACGACGGCCCATTAACGTTTCGACATAGCCTTTCTCGTGGGCCAACAAGCGCGTGGCTTCCATGTATTGAAGGACGCCGGGATAGCGCTCGAAATAGCGCTTGATATAGGTGTCTGCGTCTTTGCGGCTGATTTGTAATTGTTGGGCAAGGCCGAAAGACGACATGCCATAAATGAGGCCAAAGTTCACGGCTTTGGCTTGGCGGCGTTGGTCTGAGGTAATCTCTGATTCTGGAATGCTCAATACCTCTGCTGCGGTAGCCCGATGAATATCTTTGCCGTCTTGAAAGGCTTGAATGAGGCCGATATCTCCTGAAAAATGGGCCATAATTCGAAGTTCGACTTGAGAATAATCTGCTGAAATTAAAACACAGTGAGGGGCTGCAATAAAGGCCGCACGAATTTTTTTTCCTTCTGTGGTTTTAAATGGAATATTCTGCAGATTGGGATCGCTGGATGAGAGGCGCCCTGTGGCAACAACGGCTTGCTGATATTGGGTATGAATCCGACCTGTTTTGGCATGAATCAGCCCAGGTAATTTATCGGTATAGGTGTTTTTCAATTTGGAGAGATGGCGATGCTCCAAAAGTAATTTGGGCACAGGATGCAGGTGCGCTAAATCCTGTAAAGCGGCTTCATTGGTAGACGGCTCTCCTTTCGGTGTTTTGTGGGTTGCAGGTAGATTGAGTTTTTCGTATAAAATATGGATCAGCTGTTTGGGGGAGTTCAAATTAAAGTTGAGTGCGGTTTCCCTGAAAATTTCCTCAGCGATTTGGTGTAGGCGAGTGCCCCAGGCTTGGCTCAAAGCATGGAGCTGTGTGGCGTCAATCAGAACGCCATATTCTTCCATATTGGCGAGGACTTCGAAAAGAGGCATTTCTAATGTGTTAAAAACTTGATTGAGGCGTGGATTTGCCTCGAGTTTAAGGCGCATTTTCTCATACAATTGCCAGGTGAAGTCCGCATCTTCACAGGCATAATGACTGAGTGTATTGAGGGGAACGCTTTCGATGGGAATTTGTTTGCGGCCAGTGCCCACCAAATCCTCATATTGCATACCATTGAGGCCCAGTTCACGCAGAGAAAGAGAATGCAGATCATTTTTGCTGCCACTATTTAATAAATAAGCCGCCAGCAGGGTATCGAATAAAATGCCGTGGACATTGAGGCCATGAGAGTGCAGCACTTTCAAATCGAATTTTGCATTGTGGGCAATTTTCCCGATGAGGGGGTCCGCAAAAATCGGGGCAAGCAAGCTCAGTGCATTTTTTAAAACCGGCGTATCATGTTTAATTGGGATAAAATAAGCTTCTGCATTTTTAAATGAAAAGGAAATGCCGACTAAATCGGCTTGAAGTGCGTCGAGGCCATTGGTTTCTGTGTCAAAAGCAAAATAGGGTTCTTGATGCAGTCGCTTTATAAATTGCTGTAGGCTTTGATCGGTATTGATCAGGTGATAGTGGGTTTCCTGCGTTTTGGTTTCAATGGGGGTGGCGTGCGTATTCAGAATTTTCAGCCATGAGTCTAGGCTATATTCTTGTAATAGCGGAATTAAAGATTCTCGTTTTGGGATGCCAAAAATAAAGCTAGGCAAGTCGTGTAGGTCCAGATCGGTTTTAATAGTAATGAGCTCTTTTGCGAGGGAAAGCTGATTTTGATGGGCTTTGAGATTTTCGCCGACTTTTCCTTTGATTTGATCGAGGTGGTTGATGATGCCTTGTAACGAACCATATTCATTAAGCCATTTTGCCGCAGTTTTAGGCCCCACGCCTGGAATGCCTGGGACATTGTCACTGGTGTCTCCCGTCAGCGATAAGAGGTCAATGATTTTATCAGAACAGACTCCAAATTTTTCTAGCAGATGTGCATCGTTGATTTCAATATTTTTCATGGTATCAATAATGCGGACGTGCGGGCCCAGCAGTTGTGCGAGATCTTTATCGCCAGAGATAATCAGGACTTCTTTATTTTGTATGGCGTACTGTGTGGCCAGGGAGCCGATGACATCATCTGCTTCCACCCCTGACTTTTGATACAGCGGAAATCCCAATAATTCAATTAATTGGTGTAGGGGTTGGATTTGTACAGCAAGATCCTCTGCCATAGCACTGCGATTGGCTTTGTATTCCGGATAAAGAGCGTGGCGAAAATTTTTGCCCTTGGCATCAAATACAATCAGAATTTCAGAATGATCTGCAAAATCTTCCTTTAGCTTGCGCAACATATTCAAAACGCCAAAAATGGCTCCGGTGGGAAAGCCTTTTTTGTTGGTAAAATTCGGTAGGGCATGATAAGCGCGGAATAAATAAGAAGAGCCATCAACAAGTAAAAGGGGCATGATTTTCAGGTTTGAAAGAGGTGCCCCAGTTTAGGGGAATTAGCCTGTTCAAGCAATTCTGTTATTGGCTTCAAAAGGTCTGTGCGCAGCGACCACTTTTTTAAAATAAAACAATGTTTTTTTATTGTATTTTATTATTTCTTGTTGTGAAAGGTCATGTTTTTTCAATAGGAGGGTTGAGTGCAGGGGGCGGTGTGATTTTGTGAAAAGTAAGGTATAATGGCACAAATTATTTAGATTAAATGATGATGTTCCAACGTTTATTGACGGGCAAAGCCCTTTTTGTTTATGGTTTGTTTTTGGTGCTTTTTGGCATGGGTACTGCCTTGTACTATCAGTTTTTTCAGGGGTTTGAGCCTTGTTCATTGTGCATTTTTCAGCGCGTGGCGTATATCAGTTATGGCTTAATTGCCTTGATTGCTATTATTCATAATCCAAGTACTTGGGGTGCTCGATTTTATGCGTTTTTTCAAATCCCAGTGGTGATTGCAGGATTAACCGTGGCGTTGAGGCAGGTATGGTTGCAAAATTTGCCTGCCGGTCAGGTCACGACCTGCGGCCCAGGGATTAATTTTTTACTTCAAGAGTTTTCCCTGACACGGGTGGCCCAAGTGGTATGGGCGGGCTCCAGTGATTGTGCGGTGGTAACGTGGCGATTTATTGGGTTAAGTATGGCCAGCTGGTCGGCTATTATGTTTGCTTGTTTGTTGTTGTTGGCGATTTTTACACTTTTGAAAAATTATGCGATCACTAAATCAAAGAAAAAAGGAAAGGCATCATGATGATGATTCCATTGTATTTAATTGTAGGCGCACTGACAGGGTTATTATCTGGATTGCTGGGCGTAGGCGGTGGGATTTTGATCGTTCCTGCGTTTGTGTGGATTTTTTCTAGGGTAGGGATCCCTTTGGATTTGACGATGCATTTTGCAATTGCAGGGTCTTTGGCGATTATGGCCGTGACGTCCATGATTTCGAGTTATTCCCATTATCAGCGCGGCAATGTCGATTTTGCTGCGGTTAAAAAAATATTGCCTGGGATGGTGATTGGGGTGTTATTGGGTTCAAGTCTGGCTGCGATTTTTAAAACGTCGCTTTTGGAGATTCTATTTGGAATTTTATTGCTGATTATTTCGTTGCGCTTATTTTTTGGAAAAGATCAACCTCCGGTAGAGGAATGTAAAGTGCGGCTTCCCCATCACATCATTCTTCTTTTGATTGCGATTTTAATTGGTGTCTGTTCGGGTTTGTTAGGAGTGGGCGGAGGCGTTTTGATTATTCCTGTCTTAACTGCTTTTGGTGTGACAATGCATCGAGCGGCGGGGACTTCAGCGACGCTCATTATTCCTGTTGCCTTGGTTGGGGCGCTTAATTTTTTGATTGTTGGCCTGCATGATCATCTATCTGTACCGTATAGTACTGGCTATTTATATTGGCCCGCAATTTTATTTGCAATGATTGGGGGACTTTTTTTTGCTCCGATTGGCACTGCTTTGGGTGCGCGATTTAAGAGTGCACTTTTGAAAAAAGCTTATGCTATTATTCTTTTTATTATTGCCTTGCAGTTTTTGCTTTAATCAGGCCCTGTATTTTATAATTATTTCCAAGTTCTGTGCAAGATAGTTGTGTCACGGCTTGCTTCTGCTCAATGCCTGCAATGATCCAGGGCGTATGATAGCTGACGACTTCTTGGATCAGCTGTTGTTGGAAAAAAGAATGAAGCAATGTGCGCCCGCCTTCTACTAAAACACTCGATATTTCTTTTTGACCCAAAATGTGTAAGACGGTCCGTAAATCTAAATGATGATCGAAGCTTGGGCAGGTAAAGATTTGAGTTGTTTCAGCTGAAAAGCGGGCTGAGGTGCTGGCATGGACGGCTTCGCTGCAAAATAGCCAAGTTTGATTGGGTAGTGTTCCATTAAATAATTTTAAATCAGGAGAAAGATTAGCTTTGCTGTTCAAGACGATACGTTGTGGATGGCGAACTTTTTCGCCGTAATGCCGTACAGTCAGCGATGGATTATCGATTTCAGCGGTTCGGGCTCCAATCAAAATAGCAGGCGTTTGGTGGCGCAGGTCATGTAGATCCATCAAGCTTTCAGGGTTGGATAGAGTGCGCGTATCATGTGGATGCGTGCTCATCTGTCCATCAAGGGAGCAAGCCCATTTTCCAATAAGATAGGGTGTTTTATGGGTGATATAATGAAAAAATGCGCGATTGAGATGACGCGCTTCTTCTTCGCATAAGCCAATATGAACTCTGATGCCTGCTGCACGCAGCGCTGCAACGCCTTTTCCTTGCATAAATGGATTGGGGTCAAGGCTTGCAACAAAGACTTCTGCGATTCCCGCAGAAATCAGGGCTGCGGTACAGGGCGGGGTTAATCCAAAATGGCAGCAAGGTTCTAGGGTGACATAAGCAATTGAACCTTCTGCGTGAGGGCCGGCTGATTTGAGGGCATGAATTTCAGCATGGGCTTCACCTCTTTTTTGATGATAACCGTGGCCAATCATATGATTATTTTTAACAATGACGCAGCCTACCATTGGATTAGGGTGAGTGCCGTAACGACCTAAATAAGCAAGTTCCAATGATTTTTTCATGAAAAAAGTGTGCATAAGGGGGCATTATTTTTTAGGAAAGAATAGGCTTAGCATAACACTGCCGAGCAAAATTACAAATACGCTGAGCAAAGTGACCACAGAAGAAATATGATAAAACGGTGCAATCAGTAATTTTACGCCAATTAAGGTCAAAATGAGCGCGAGGCCATAATGGAGATATGCAAATCGTGACAGCATGCCCGCTAGGACAAAATACAGGGCTCGCAACCCCAGAATCGCAAAAATATTAGAGCTGAAAATAATAAAAGGGTCCTGGGTGATGGCAAAAATCGCGGGAATGCTATCTGTTGCAAAGGCAAGATCAGAAAACTCAATCAGCAGCAGTACCAAAAACAGTGGTGTGGCATAAAGAAGTCCTCGTTCGATAATGAAAAAAAGTTGGCCGCGCAATCCATCCGTGATGCGCATATATTTTTTGCAGAGGCGAATAAAAAGGCCCTCTTTAATTTCGTGATGTGCCGTTTTGCTAAAGGCCATTTTGATTCCTGTCAAAAACAAAAAAGCCCCGAAGATATAAAGGATCCAGGCAAATTCACTGACCAGGGTTGCGCCCAGTGCAATCATGATGCCACGTAAAATAATAGCACCCAGAATGCCATAAGTGAAAACACGTTTTTGTAGATTAGCTGGAATTTTAAAAGAAGTAAAAATCATCAAAAAGATAAATAGATTGTCGATGGAAAGCGATTTTTCAACTAAGTAACCGGTCAAAAAATTGAGTGCGCTTATATCTGCAACCGCGCTTCCTTGAATTTGATTAAGGTAGATCCAAAGTCCTAAATTAAATAAAAGTGCCAGGAGAATCCAAAATAGACTGAAGGCCAGCGCTTTTTTAATCGATGGCGCATGAGCCTTATTGCCGCCGAAACAGAATAAATCCACGACAAACATCGCGATCACTAAAAAGCTAAAACTGATCCATAGTGTGCTGTGAGCGATTGAAGGGATCTGGTGCATCGAAGCCGCCTTGCAGAATGATTGCTTAAGTGATTAGGTTTTGATTATGCCTGATTTTTAAGAGGCTTTAAATAGTGTTACAAAATGCAAATAAATATTTTTGCTTAAAGGGGCGCAAAGTGCTTGACTTGGTGCGCAAAGATGTTTAATATAGGCACCTTCTTCGGGGCTATAGCTCAGTTGGTAGAGCGCTTGCATGGCATGCAAGAGGTGAGCGGTTCGATCCCGCTTAGCTCCACCAAGAAGATACTGTTTGTCCCTATCGTCTAGAGGCCTAGGACACTGCCCTTTCACGGCGGCGACAGGGGTTCGAATCCCCTTAGGGACACCATTCATACCGTTCAGGTAAGTTCAAAGAAGTTCACAAAGCCTTATAAAATAAAGCGTTCAAGCCAAGTTTGGGTTCGCAGTCGTTCGCCTAAGTTCAGCAGAATCCAAGTTGCGTAGTGGTATAATTGGTGGTAGATTATAGCGCATGCAGCAACGCTGGAGTTGGCCGTGCAAGAAGCTGCTGCACGCCCTGTTGTGCCTGTTGAAGAGGCCGGTTATGCCACAGACCCAGATGATACGGATATTGAGCAATTGACGGCGGATTTTATTGAGGATGGACATGACTTAAGGGGTGGGGGTCAAGGCCATTGGTTTAAGCCAGAGCCAGGCCGTCATCCCAGCTTGACACCCTTCTGCAAAGCGGGCATGCGTGTATTTGCAGGGGAGTTTACCAATCCCAGAGATCGGGTGGCCTTTTTAAAACATTTGAGGGCGAATGGCTATGTATCAGCGAAAGGTCATCAATTAGCAGAGGGGCAGCCACCTGTTTCTGTGGTGGAGCTGGAGACGATGGCGGTGCATTTTTAAGAATCAATTGAATGTAACATCCTGAGGTGATAGAATCTGGACCTTAAGCGAGATGTATTCCTGCATAAAATTATGATATAATACTTTTTATGAAATCCTCGCAGTTTATTTTACATCATCTCAAGCCGTTTCGCTGGCATATTGTCGGCTTGTTGCTGATCTGCTTAATTTGGTCGCTGGATCTATGCTTTCGGCCGTATTTAATTAAGCTAATGCTGGATCGAATGAGTGCCGCACCTGCTGCAGATGCAGCGCATATCCTGGTGCCTTTGGCGATTTGGTATGTGGCGGCATCGATGGGCGTGATGCTGATTTTTAGAGTATGGAATTTTATCATGCGGGATTTAATCCCTAAGCTCAAAGCCAATATCACCCGTGAATTGACCAACCGTTTGCTGACACAATCCTATCAATTTTATCAAAACCAATTTGCCGGGACCCTGGCCAATAAAGTCAATGATGTGGCCCTCGGTGTGGCCCAAATTGTGACGATTATGGTGGATTCGTTTGTAGGGAATGCCATGATGTTGGTAGCTGCGAGTACGGCTTTGATTTTTATTAATCCGTTGATTGCGACGATCTTTTTTGTATGGGTAGTCTTGTTTTTGTCTGGCTCCTGGATGCTGGCTAAAAAAGCCCATGTCTTGTCTGATCAGACTTCAGAATTTCGGAGCCAAATGACCGGTACGATTGTTGATATTCTGGGCAATATGAATGTGGTGCGCTTGTTTACCAATCAAAAGCTAGAGAGTCAGCTCATTCACGATAAAACCCAGAATATTGTGAAGAGTGAACGGGCTTTTGAATGGCTGCTGATTAAGCTGTTTTCGTTTCAAAGCGTCTCTTTTGCAATCATGCAAAGTGTGACACTGGGTGCTTTGATTTATCTGCGTGGGCGCGGGCTGATTACGATTGGTGACTTTTCTTTTTCACTGACGATTAATATCTATATTGTGGATAATTTGTGGCAGATTGGGCAGCGCTTTAATGAGTTTTCGGAGCAGATTGGGAAGGTCACACAGGGTTTACGTTTAACCACAGATACGCCTAATTTGCTGGATGTGAATCAAGCCGCATTGATGCAGGTGAAGCAAGGTGAGATTGTGTTTGAAAATGCGACCTTTCAATATCGAGAAAATACGCCTTTATTCAATCGATTAAACGTTCAAATTCAAGCGGGTGAAAAGGTGGGCTTGGTTGGCTATTCCGGTTCAGGAAAAACCACATTTGCGCATTTGATATTACGACTCTTTGATTTACAAAGTGGCCGAATTTTGATTGATGGGCAGGATATCGCCCAAGTGGATCAGAATAGCTTGCGCCAATCGGTGAGCTTTATTCCCCAAGACCCGACGCTATTTCATCGCAGTATTTTGGAAAATATCCGCTATGCCAAGCCTGAGGCCACGGAAGCAGAGGTGATTTTAGCCGCCCAAGCCGCACATGCCGATGAATTTATCATGACCTTGCCAGAGGGCTATCAAGCCCTGGTGGGTGAGCGAGGCGTTAAGCTTTCAGGTGGTCAACGTCAGCGCATTGCCATTGCCCGCGCCATGCTTAAAAACGCACCTATTTTGATTTTGGATGAAGCGACCAGTGCCTTAGATTCCGTCACGGAGCATCTGATCCAAGAAAGTTTGGATCGCCTCATGGAAGGCAAAACCACTATACAGTGGATGAAGGGCACTGTGAATTATACTTGGCTGATTGTGAGTATATTCGAGAAAATTTTGCATGTAGTTTTTAGACGCTGAGCCTTTATGAAAGTGATTTGGCATCAAACCACCTCAATCTCAAACAGCCGTAAAAATTCAATACACTGATCAGGAGAAAGCTTGAGATTCTTAAGCGTACAGCCTGCGAGATCGAGATTAATAATGCTCGATTCCTGAAGCTCGGCACTCTCGAGAGAGCCATGGGTAAAGCTGGCATTATCGAGCAAGCAATGTGTTAAATTAGCCTCAGACAAATTGGAGTGAGCAAAATCAGCTTCACTGAAATCATTGCTGGAAAGATCACAGCCAGCCAGATTAACCCGTACAAAACGGCTAAAACGTAGAACAGACTCTGTGATTTCAGCCTGGGCGATACTCACTTTGGCGCTGACTTGATTTGCAAATTGAGCATATTCAAAATCAGCAGCAAGCACTTTGCAGTTTTTGATTTGGATGCCACAGAGGTTGGCGTGTTTGAATTTAGCCTAACTTAAATCACAGTTCAAGAATTTGCTGAATTTCAGTTGAGCGTAGGAAAAGTCAGTGCCTTGATCTTTTTTACCATCGTAAAAAATGCAGCTATCAAACAATGCCTCATTGAATTGGGCATGAGTAAAACGACAGCCCAGAAATTGACAGTTGTAGGCCTCTAGCTCTCTGAATTGGCTTGATGCGAAGTTTACGTTTTCAAAAATGCAGCCTTCAAAAACGATGCCTTCTTTTATGAGATCAGTAAAGTTCACTCCCTGAAAATGATGGTTGCTTATTTTTTGCTGAGAGACAATGGTCAAGGGGTGGTTTTGATTGATATGTTCCATCAAGTTGGGTTCCATTTTGTACCCTGATCAATAATTTTTGCTTCGTCTGCACCTGACCAAGGCGGCATTGTCACGCATAAAAAAACTAAATCAGCTGCCGCTTCACTGCGATATTGAAACTGCGCACCGACTGGAATATCAATGGTGACGCCTGTTTCTAAAGGGGTGATTTCTTCATGCCCATCAATACTGCGCCAAATCGCGCCTTTGCCTGATAAGACATGCCAAAGCTCGCTGACGGTTTTATGCTGAACTGCGCGGGTAATTTTGCCTGCTTTCAGTGTGCAATGAGCGATGCCGCCTAAATGATTGTTCATCAAAAGGCGTACTTCTGCGCCTGCTGGCGATGTGTGCTGATATGTGTCAGGGATTTTGAGGAGGGTTTGCACGGTCTGGCTCCTGTAGTTTAATTTCGATGCGTTCTTTGCCACCGCCGATATTGACGCGTTTCAGATTGACGAGGCTGACTTCAGCGGTGGATTTCACATGTGTGCCCCCGCAGGAGACTTTGGAGAAGCCTTCTATTTCCCAATAGCGGCGTTGTGTTTCCTCATCAGTATAGCCTTTTTTGATGGGGAGGTCTCGCGCGATAATCTGGTTGTATTCGGCGAGGATTTCTGGAAAATCACTTGAAATATTTTGGTTGTAAAAGAAATCAATGCGCGATTTTTCCTCTGAGATATGGGCACCGATTTTTTCCAAATTTAGCTTGTGAGTGACGATTTCTAAAATCAGCTCTGCAGCAAAATGGAGGCGCATCAATTTGTAGCGACGATTCCAGTCAATTTCCATGTAGACGGGATCGCCTGTTTTTAGAGTGTGGTCAGCAGGGAGGGTGTAGTAAATAAAATGATCGACAATCTCTGAACCCAATATAGGAAAGCCGCCAATTAGACCAGCATCACTTTCCTGCCCACCACAAAACGAAAAGGCGATGGTTTTATCCAGCAGAATCCTATTACCATCAACAGAGGTGACTTTGGTATTAAGTTGAGTTTGATAGGGGTTGTCCCAGAAGATTTTTTTCATGGCAGATCATTTGTGTATTCGATTGAGAGATTATACTCATTTTTTTCGTGACTGAGTAGCCATTGCTTGCGAGAGACTCCACCGCCATATCCACCCAATGCACCTCCTGTATTGATGACCCGGTGACAAGGAATCACAATGGCAATTTGATTGGCACCATTCGCATTCGCCACGGCGCGGCAACTGGAAGGCCTGCCGATTTGTACGGCTAATTCCTGATAAGAGCAGGTTTGACCGTGAGGGATGGTTTGTAGGGCGAGCCAGACTTGTTGTTGAAAAGGGGAGCCCACAGTAGATGCAGTGGGGTTTTGAATTGAGTCAGCTTGCCTTCAAAATAAGCTTGAAGCTCCTGGCGGATTGATTGAATGGGTGCGATTTCACCTGGCAGAATAGCGGCTTTGGTTCTTTTGCGTAAGCGTTCTACTTCGCGTTCCAGGCCTCGGCGATCAACAAATTCAAGCAGATATAATTCAGTCTCACTGCCAATGGCAATCATGGGGCCTAATGGCCTATCAAGCCAGGTTGCTTTCAGAACAAGTTGATGTTTTATTTTGCTCGGGACTGTCCCCATAATTCGTGAGAAAGCATCACGAAAGCCGCTATCAGACTCATATCCTGCTTCAAGTTGAGACTCGATCACTGACTTTCCAGTGCGAATATGCTTCATGGCGAGGCCCATGCGGCGGGCTCTGGCATATTCAATCAAAGTCATGCCGAAGCGCTTTTTGAATTGTCGTCTGGCGGTAGAGAGATCAATGCCAAGATTGATAAAGTCTTGTTCCTTCCAGCGTTTTTGGGGCTCAGCTTCTACTGCGGCTACCAGCTTTTCAATCAGTGGTGAGACGCGCCCTGGATGAGATAAAGGGCGGCAACGTTTACAGGGGCGGAATGAAGCCAGAAGTGCTTCTTCAGCCGTGCGAAAAAACTCGCAATTACTCAATTTGGGTTTGCGGGCAGGGCAAGTGGGGTGGCAGAATACGCCCGTGGTTTTAACCCCTACAAAGAACACGCCGTCATACTCACTGTCTTTGGCTAAGAGTGCTTTGTAAAAGACAGCCTTTTCTAAATCGCTGATCATGATTTTATTCTCGCTGAAGTTTGGTAAGATCATTATAGTGAATTTAAACCATTTTGCCGCCGAAAATCAGGCATTGATTTTTTTGTGCGCATTGAATTGGAGCTCTGTGAAATGTCGGAAATGAAAGTGCGTTGTTTTGGGAATAAGCCAGGCCAGGTGGTCTATGCGCAATATCATGATGAGGAATGGGGCATTCCCGTGCATGATGATCGACATTTGTTTGAAATGCTGATTTTGGAAGGGGCGCAGGCGGGATTAAGTTGGGAGACGATTTTAAAACGGCGCGATGCTTATCGTGCTGCATTTCATCATTTTGATCCAGCCAAGGTTGCAGCGATGACGGATCAAGAACTCATGAAGCTGTGTGAGGATGCCAGCATTATTCGCAATCGTTTGAAAATTTTTGCTGCGCGTCAGAATGCACAGGGGTTTCTGCAGATTCAAAAGGAGTTCGGTAGCTTTGATGTCTATTTGTGGCGCTTCGTGAATGGCGTGCCGATTCAAAATCATTGGCAAAATTTTAAAGAAACACCTGTCACCAGCCCCGAAAGTGATGCCTTATCCAAAGACTTAAAAAAACGCGGGATGAAATTTGTTGGTTCGACCATCCTCTACGCTTTTATGCAGGCAGTGGGTATGGTGAATGATCACCCTGTCAGCTGTTGGCGTTATAAGTCAGTGTAACTCTTCAAATTCTTTGGAAGTATTCAGAGTCAATTGAGGCTGATTTGATTGAAAAGTCTGAGCAAAAACTACTAGTGATAAGTTCGAAGTGCTACTTCCATTTTGGAGATTACTTTTTTTGCCTCTTCAAATTTTTGCTGCAAAACTTTAAGATTAGTCTGTTGTTGGGGAGTTGAGAGATATTCTATTTCCCAGTGTGTAATAAACTGAGTAATATCACCTAATTCTGCCCTTAAATAAGGCGCCTCTTTTTGAAACTCAGGCCGTTTCCAATTCTCTGCAAAGTTGGCCAGTATGTCACTTAATTTTTCAATAACTGAATCAAGCATATGAATAAACTCTGGCATGACATGCATTGGGAAGTTGGCCACGGAATCGTCCATAAAATTTTTCATTTTGCACCCTTTTTTTGTTTTTATTTTGCATAATTGTATCAAAAAAAATGCTCACAGTCAATTTATTTCATATGTAAATTTTTGTGTTTTAATGAATTTAACTTTATATTTCAGTGAGATATAAAAAATAATACTTGATGAATTTGACTTTATTATCGATAAAGTGTACAATTCGATCCATTAAGTCTGGAAAAGCTCATCAAGCAGTATTCTTGCCTTAAACCTGCCAAGCCATCTCTAACCCTTCAGTCCAGTGGCGGATCGTTCAGAATAGGGGCTTCCAAAGCTTTGCTATACGCAAAGCATTTCTAATCCTTGTATTGGAATTCTTCTGTTAAATGAATTGAAGGAACGAAAATGGAATCTTTTATAAAACTAAAAGAGGTGCAGCGGCGGTGTAGCTTAAGCAAAACCAAAATTTATGACATGATGAAATCGGATGAGTTTCCAAAAAACGTCTTGATTTCAATAAAATGTGTAGTTTGGCTTGAGAGTGAAATCGACGCCTGGATGCAGACTAAAATATCTGAAGCCAGATCCCCTCAAAAGGCAGCTTAAATTATTGAGCTGCCTTTTTGATTAATGTATCCAAGTGATCGGCCCATTTTTGCATCATTTTTCGTCTTTCATCGAGATAGGTTGAGGTGTTATAAGCGGCTTCTACTTTATCTTTTTTATGCCCAAGCTGTGCTTCTACTAAATGTGGGGCAAATTTCATATCGTTTAAGCAGGTGCTGACAAGTCCACGCAGACCATGCCCAACCATATCATAACCTATCCGCTTAATTGCCTGGCAGATAGCTGCTTCACTCATGGGGTGAAAAGGAGTTCGGATGCTTGGGAATGCTAGATCTTCTGGGCGACCGCCAGTGAGCGGTAGAATATCGCGGATTACTTTAATGGCCTGGCGGGGCAGAGGAACAACCAATATGTTTTTATCTAATTTTTCAGGACGACGATTCCAAATGCCTTTTTCTAGCAGTATGTCTCCAAGCAAAGCGCGTCGCACACTCACTGTGCGCATTCCGGTATAAAGCATAGTCCACAATGCAGCTTTGGTCAGAGGGTGGCCTTTGTATTTTAGTAGGTCTCGTACAAAGCCAGGGAGTTGTTCTGCACAAATACGGGCCATGTGTTGTTCGGTATGTTTGGGGAGGTGTTTGAGTACAACATGACAGGGGTTGTTTAAAATTTTTTGATCCAGCACATGGGCAAAGTCGAATACTTCGCCACACCATTGGCATAATCTTAGCGCCATGTAAGTCATGGGGCGGCCATGATTGGTTTTCTTGGATACGCCTTGAAAGAGTTCTAATAGCTCTGCGCCCCCAATTTCTGCGATATGTTTATGTCCGATATGTGGAAAAACGTGAATTTCGAGTTGGCGCAACATACGATCACGATGTTCATCTGTGGTTTTGCCTTCTTTGCTGATGCGCAATTTTCTTGCAACTTGCTCGAACGTGATACCTTCAGTCTGGGCAGTCTCATGGTTTTTTTGTAATTGTGCCTCTTTTTTCTCTTTTTTATTTTGAGTGGGGTCAATGCCTTGGTCTAATAATTCTTGTGCCTCTTTATGGGCTTTACGTGCTTTTTCGAGTGATGTTTTGGGGTAGGGCCCAAGGGAGATCACTTTTTTCTTGCCATTCATTCTGGTAAAAAACTGCCAATAACGTTTGCCATTTGGTTTTACCAGTAAACACAGACCTTCCCCATCAAAATGCATACCTGCGGGGGCGAAGTCACAAAACTTAGTCGATAATTTATTGATGGCCATAATAAACCCAGTTAAGTCAGATTCGTTATGCACAAAATTATACACTAAGTTATGCACACAAGCAATGGATTTGGGTGAACTAGGGCGGACTCTTGCGAACTGCAGAATCTATTAATCTGTTGATTTTATTGTGATTATGAACGTTTGAGGACTTCTAAAAACTACTCAATGGTGCCGGGAGAGAGAATCGAACTCTCACGCCATCGCTGGCACCGGATTTTGAGTCACTACAAGAACTACATTTTACAACACTCTACAAACAAATGCAATAGAAAATACAGCTTCTTATCGGAGGGGGTCTTGTTGTTGGTTTTTGTGCTTTTTGGTCTGTTTTGACCTGGCAGTGTCCCTGTAGTGTCCCAGACTTTGAAATGGAAAGTTCGTTTTTTTCTTTTCTATTTTAATTGTTCTTGTATTTTGTGCATTAAGGACGCCTGCAAGCATAACACCTCTATGCAATTATGGCAATCACAAGTGGGCGCGGTGTAGCGCCAAAGTTGTAATGTTACACCTCACCAAAGTTAAAATGTTACACCTGATCATAAAAAAACGGGAAGTAACGAGTGGAGAGGTTAATCACAATGAGCATCAAAGAATTAGATCGAGGGAAGGTTTTGGAACAGGTGCGCTCAAAACGAATCACCAAGGTTGAAGCAGCAAAAAGACTGGGTATAACGAGGCAACATGTGGATCGTTTATATCAAAAGTTTTGCAAAGAAGGCGATGAAGGCCTCATTTCAAAAAGGCGCGGCCAGCCCAGCAATAATCGCATCCCCGACCCAGTGCGTGAGGCTGTGATTAAAGTGATTCGCGAGAGGTACTCTGACTTCAAACCTGGATTTGCGCATGAGAAGCTGACTGAAGAGCACGAATTTAAACTGTCTGACGAAACAGTGCGCCAAATCATGATAGACGCAGGCATCTGGAAGGGCAAAACGCGTAAACATGCGAAGGTTCACCAGATGCGAACAAGACGCCCAGCACGTGGCGAATTGATCCAACTCGATGGCAGCCCCCATGACTGGTTTGAGGGGCGTCGAGGATCTTGCTGCTTGCTGGTACTCATCGATGATGCAACCAGCGAGATTATGGGCCTGCGATTTGTTGAGAATGAATGCCTGCAAGGCTACTTCGATTTGATTCGTGAGTACATCGAGCGCTGTGGCCGTCCACTGGCCTTTTATGCTGACAAGCACGCTATCTTCCACATTAATACCAAAGAGGCCGCGAGCGGTACGGGAGAGACCCAGCTTGGCCGGGCGGCGAGAACCCTTGATATTGAGCTGATCCCAGCCCATAGCGCTCCGGCCAAAGGCCGTGTGGAGCGCGCTAATCTGACGTTCCAGGACAGGCTGATCAAGGAAATGCGCCTGGCGGGGCTCAATGATATGGAAGCCGCAAACTCATGGCTGCCAGGATACATCAAAAAGCATAACCGTCGGTTTGCAGTAGAGGCTTCAAGCCCTATTGATGCTCACCGTCAAGCGATTCCCAAGCCTGCAGAGTTAGATCATATCTTCTCTGTACAGGCTCAGCGCAAGCTCTCAAAAAATCTGGAGATCAGTTATAACAATGTGATTTATCAAATTCTGACAAAAGCCCCTGGATACAGCATGCGCGGCGCTTATGTCACAGTCTGTGAGTCACCCAGTCAGGTGGTTTTGCTCTACAAAAACAAGCCCCAGCCCTACAAAACTTTTGATAAAAACAACAGACCCAAGCAGGCCGTTTCTGGCAAGGATATTAATGCACATTTTGATAAACGCACAATCGGCAGAAAACCAAAGTCAGACCACCCATGGTACAGCGGCCTTGCAAGCTAGATTTGGTCAAAAATGAGCACTTATCCACAGCTTCCACAGAGCAGCCTGACTCCTGACCGTCGTCTGCTCTCTGAAATCTATGGATAAGTGCATTTTATGTAATATTAAAATTTATCCAGGTGTAACATCTCTACTTTGGTAAATGTGTAACATTTCTACTTTGGGTTGACATCACAAGTGGGCGCGGGTTTTGGCCGGCTCAGGCAATCTGTAAAAACAAGCCTATTGTATTTTGGGATACAATGAATTATAATACATAGTATCCTAATTGTGAGGGCGGGTGTGAAATACTACAAAGTGAAGCGTTTTGCTGGTGAAGCAAAGAAAAACGATGTTTCAGATTCAATGCTCACGAATATCGCAACAGAGTTTGTAGATGCTCCTGAAAGTGCACGTCAGCAATATTCACTGGGCGCTGGTTTATATAAACTCAGGCTGGCTTCAAAATCTGGAGCGGGCAAGAGTGGTGGGAGTCGAAGTATTTTAGCTTTTAAAAAGGAGAAGATGCTGATTTGGTTGCACTTGTATAGCAAAAATGAAAAGGGAAATATTTCGCATTCAGAGCTTGTAGATTTAAAAAAACTTGCGAATATCCTACTCAATGCAACTGAAGCGCAATTAGCAAGGTTGGTTAAAAATGGTGGTTTGGAGGAGATAATAAATGTCTAATTTGAGAGAAACAATTAACGACTTGGCTCATGATCTATATCAAGCTGAGATGATTGATACTATTACCCTGCGTGACTTAACTGAAAAGTCATTGCCTGAGCTAAACGAATACACAGGTCAAGAGATCCAAGTGCTGAGGAGAGATCAGCATTTAAGTCAGGCTGCGTTTGCTAAATATCTCAACATTAGCCCTGCGATGATTAAAAGCTTGGAGTTGGGGCAGCGCAAGGCTCAAGGTGCTATTTTGCGTCTTTTAAATATTGTTGAACGGCGTGGACTTTCTGGCCTTGCTTGAGAGAATAAGCATTGAAGGTAGCATCCAAGCTTCCGGTCTGACACTACCTAGCCCCAAGCCGTGGGTTTCACAATTTCGGTTCCAGGAATTTTTAAGGGAAGTTGTGCCTTAATCAGCGCGCCAGGTCTGATGCGTTTGATAAAGTTAGCATGGTGGGTCAATTGATGCGAGGGGTGACGCTTTGCATCCGTATTGGGAAAAATCAACCCAATTTTGCGTTGGTGTTGCGCTTTAACCATTCCCTAGAAAAAGCAAGAGCCCCCGAAGAGGCTCCGCGCCCTACGGGTTATAGCCATAGGGGAAGTAGTTAGAGAATTATAGCAGACTTCCTGTTGCAAAAAGCAATAGGCATTTGATTGAATTTGCTCTCTTAGGGTTTCGCGCGACCAGGCTTCTTCTTTGATCGTATTTAAAATGAGCAAATTTTGCCCCCATGGAATTTCTGCGACAGCTCGTCGCAGTTTTGGTAGATCTTTATATGCCAGATAAAACCGCCTCATATCCCATAAATTTCTTGGAGAAAACCCGAATTTGACATCGGGAAAGAGCTGCTTTTTGTAAGTATTGTTTAATTTTTTTACTTTCTTTCATGATTACATTCCTTTTATTTGTCTTTGCAGGGACATTCTGGGAAATGAGATTACCCTTATGGTATACTCTTGCGTTCATTTCCAGCAGCGCTGGCCACCTCATCAACTGAATCGGAAAGATGCAGCTTGCGGTAGCGAACTGAAACCAGGCTTTTAGTTGCCAGCTATAGGAGTCCCCCCATGACAATTCAACCCGCTATTTTTGAAGAACATCAGATTCGCCGTGTATATGACGAGGCGACGGAGACTTGGCTATTCTCAGTGATTGACATCATACAGGTGCTGACACAACAACCGGATTATCAGGGTGCTAGAAAATATTGGAAGGTGTTGAAAGGCCGTCTGAATAAGGAGGGCAGTCAACTGGTATCAAATTGTTACCAGTTGAAAATGACTGCTGACGATGGCAAACAGCGTCTGACAGATGTAGCAACTGCCGAAACATTGCTGAGATTAGTGCAATCCGTCCCCAGCCCCAAGGCGGAACCAATTAAGCTTTGGCTCGCCAAGGTGGGTTATGAGCGCATGCAGGAAATGGCTGATCCAGCTCTGTCGCTGAATCGTGCTCGTCAGACCTGGCAAAAACATGGGCGTAGCGAAAAGTGGATACAGCAACGCATGACAGGCCAGGAAACCCGCAACAAGCTCACTGATTACTGGTCTGATCACGATATCAAGGAGGGGCAGGAATTTGCTATCCTGACCAATATAATCCATCAGGAATGGTCTGGAGTGAGCGTGAAGGCTCATAAGGATATGAAGGGCTTGCAGACTCACAATTTGCGTGACCACATGAGCGAGGCTGAATTGATTTTTACCGCCCTTGCTGAACTCTCCACCCGCCAGATCGCTGAAACTGATGAGGCTACCGGCATGGCAGAGAATAGCGTCGCTGCTAAAAAAGGCGGGGCGATTGCCAAGCAGGCACGTAAAGCACTTGAAGCCAAAACAGGCAAATCGGTGATCACAGGGGATAGCTTTTTGCCACCCGCTCAGTCATCCAACTAACCAACTGCTTCTAGCTAGAGAATTTTTTTAACGAACTCCGATTTTAATTGCATGGCTCCGATGCCGGGGACTTTACAATCAATATTGTGATCTCCCTCAACCAGTCGTATACCTTTGACCTTGGTGCCTACTTTTATCACGGATGAGGTGCCTTTCACTTTTAAGTCTTTTATCACCGTAATGTCATCACCATCTGCAAGAATGACGCCATTGCTATCTTTAACCACTGCTTCATGGGAATCGACTACATCAGGTATTTTCGCCCATTCATGCGCGCACTCAGGGCAGATAAAAAGGAGACTATCTTCGTAGGTGTATTCAGAATTACATTTTGGGCAGGCTGGAAAAGTACTCATTTGTTAATGATCTCCTGTTTTATATAAGCTGGCAGGGTTGTTAATATGCATGTTAACACATTTTATGTGCATTTCTGAAATGTGCTTGCTCAAAACACAGCTTGATTCTGCGATAAGATAGCTAATATTCTGGTGGAGTCGTTAGTGGCTCTCTCAGCTTGTCCGGTAGCCTGTCCGGTAGCTTGTCCGGTAAGCTTGGTCGGTAGCCTGGTCGGTAGCTTGGTCAGTAGCTTGGTCAGTAGCCTGGTCGGTAGCTTGGTCAGTAGCTTGGTCAGTAGCCTGGTCGGTAGCTTGGTCAGTAGCCTGGTCGGTAGCTTGGTCAGTAGCTTGGTCAGTAGCCTGGCTAAACCCTTCTGCCAATGTGATTAGATAAATTTGAGCGGGCCAAAATCAAAAATATCTGCTCCTGAAACTCAAATTAGAGCGTTTTTTGTCTATAGTCCCACTAATTTCATACCAATTTCTCCATATCGATCTCCAGCGATTTTTACTGCGGCAGAAAGTTGATTTAAGGTTTCCTGTTCTGCTGTAGTGAATGGAAGTGTTGCCGCGGCGACATTTTCTTCTAAAAAACGAAGCCGTTTTGTTCCTGGAATAGCCACAGTTTGTTTTGAACTTCTTAATGCCCAAGCCAAAGCTAATTGCGCTGGGGTACAGCCTTTTGTAAGGGCTAGATCTTTCACTGCCTCCACTAGGCGAAGATTAGTTTTGAAATTCTCACCCCGAAACCGGGGTAAGCTGCGTCGAAAATCATCTGGCGCTAAATCATCGATAGAATGAATGCTCCCACTTAAGAATCCGCGTCCGATTGGGCTATAGGCCACCAAACTGATTCGCTGTTCTTCGCAAAATGGAAGGTGGACCAGTTCAGGGGTGCGGCTCCACAATGAATACTCCATTTGGAAAGCGCTAATAGGATGAACTTGATGTGCACGTTGCAAAGTCTCAATTCCGGCTTCCGATAAACCCAGATAACGAACTTTTCCTTCTTTAACCAGGTCTGCCATGGCACCGATTGTGTCTTCAATGGGGACAGTGGGGTCAACGCGATGCTGATAATAAAGGTCGATGTGTTCCAGCCCCAGGCGCTTTAAACTGGCTTCACACGCCTTGCGGACATATCCAGGTCGACCACAAATCATTCTTGCTTGCGGATTGGTTGGATCACGACAAATCGCAAATTTGCTTGCAATCACCACCTGTTCTCGGTAGGGCTTTAAGGCTTTGCCAATCAGACATTCGTTATGACCATCTCCATACATATCAGCAGTATCAAAGAAGTTGACGCCTAAATTGACGGCCTGTTGCAACACTTTGATGGATTCAGAGTCCTGAGTGGGACCATAGAATTCAGACATTCCCATACAGCCTAATCCAATGGCAGAAATTTGCAGGGTTGAATGCCCCAATTGACGATATTGCATGACTTTTTCCTTTAATGATTGAGTGAGTCTAGTTTACGCGAGGAAATATCTTTTAAAAATCCGTAAAAAACCCGGATCAGAGAAAAGTTACAACGGCATTTTCAATAAAAATTTAACCAGCTCACCTTTGGAATGCGTGGCTGTTTTGGCTTTGATGTGTTCAAGATAGGTCTCCACCGTACGGGGAGAAATCGCCAATTCTTGCGCAATCATTTTCATGGAGTAGCCTTTAGTCAATAAACGCATACAATCCAATTCTCGTGCTGTAAATTCAATAGAATTTAGGCTTTGCAAAAATTCACTGCGGTTGGTTTCTTCCAAACAAAACCATTTGGGGGCTGCTGCAAATTTGTTAGGAATCACGATTTTTTGTTTGTAGGCTTCTTCAATTAAGGGTTTTGCTTTTTCGCGAAAATAATCCAAAAAACGTTCGATCAAATCAAGCTGGGCGAGGTATTTGGATTGGACTTCAGGATGGTTGACTTCGGTGCCAATAAAAAAAAATTCACAGCCGTCTTCACAGGGTTCGATAAGCGTAATGCCATGATCGATATTAAACTCACGTGCTTGATCTAAAATGGGGTTGTGAACGGTCAGGCCAGCCCACACCAGGCGGGATTTAATAAATTCAGAAGGAGGGCGCTCGAACAGACTTTGTTTGTAGAGTTCGTGTTCGTAAAAATAATGCATCCATGCGGGTTGGTTGGAGAGCCGGATTTCTGAGCCATCGTTAAAATTCTTTTGATAAATAAAGCTGGTGATGCCAAAAAAATCCTTTAAGGGCTGAACGATCTGATCAATTGCTTGATGCGAATTTAAGAAAATATGCTTGTTTGGATCGATAATCACAGGGACTCCGGAGTTTTTACGGATATTTTTGTTCTTGTTTATCTTATAAAATAGCGTCAATTCAACAATAATGCAATAGGAGAAAAAAATGAGTACACAATATGACAAAGGCCTCAAGTTGCTGAATCAGCTACATGGTGGGCATACGGGCGAAGAAATCGTGAAGGCATTTGGGGATATTTCACCGAATATGCTCAAGTGGACCATTGAATGGGGTTTTGGGGAAGTCTTATCTAATCCCGCATTGGATTTGAAAACCCGAGAATTGACGATTATTGCCAGTCTCATTGCACAACCTGCAAGTCCTCAGCTCAAAGCGCATTTAGAGGCAGCATTAAATGCGGGGGCAAGAGAAGCTGAAATTGTTGCAATGATTGAGCAGCTAGCTATTTATGTAGGGTTTCCCACTGCTTGTAATGCCATGATTTTGGCCAAAGAAGTTTTTCAAAATATTAAAACTGGGAGTTAAACATGTTCCTTCAAAATAAAAAAATTGTGATCATTGGTGGAAGCTCAGGGATTGGTTTTGCCATTGCCGAGACCGCTTTAGAGGCAGGTGCAAAAGTCATTATTGCAAGTCGGAGTAAAGAGAAATTGGCTGAAGCAAAAGCACGCTTAAACCATCAGGTTGAAACCTTTAGTGTGGACACGCGTGATCTGAGTCAACTCAAAGCCTTCTTTGCTCAAATCGGTTCATTCGATCATCTTCAAATCACCGCAAGTGAAATTAGTTTTGGAGAATTTTCCTCGCTCCCAATGGAAGATGCAAAAGCCATGTTTGAGAGTAAGTTTTGGGGGCCATACCAAGCAGCACAAGCGGCATTGCCCTATTTAAGTCCGCAAGGCTCTATCACTTTTTATTCCGGTGCTTATAGTCAATTACCCAAAACTCCAGGGGCCAGCGTGGCTGCAGCAATCAATAGTGCAGTAGAGGGCTTGGGGCGTGCTTTGGCAGTAGAGTTAGCGCCTATACGGGTCAATACGATTACGCCTGGAATTGTCGATACGGAGCTTTTTACCACTTTGGGATTCGATGCCTCGCAACGCCAGACTTTATTTGAGGCAGTGACGCAATCACAAGTCATTAAACGTCCTGCAATGCCAAAAGAAATCTCGCAGACAGCCTTGTATTTAATGTCCAATACGTACAGCACAGGCAATACGCTTTTTGTAGATGGGGGCTTAACATTCCGGTAAAATTAGCGGAAGCTGTGGTTTTAAGTGGAGGCCTGATTGAATATTTTGCTGGTAAAAGAAACCCGTGCAGGCGAACGGCGCGTTGCCTTAACACCTGAAGATGTGGGTATTTTGGTTGGAAAGGGGCATGCTGTTTTTGTCGAATCGACTGCGGGTAATGAGGCAGGGTTTGCTGATGCTCTGTATCAGAAAAAAGGCGCCAAAATTCGCGTTTTGAAAGCAGAAACCATGACTGAATTCCAGGATTTGTTTCAAGACATTGATTGTATTGTCCGAGCAAAGCGTCCTGCGCGAGAGCGTGAGATCCTGGAAAATGCGGCTATTCCTGACGGCATCATGATGATTGGTGCGCTGGATCCTTTTGAACAAGCTTCCCCTCATATTGAAGAATACCAGCGGAAGCATCTGATCATTCATAGCCTGGATCAATTATCATTAGCGGCAAATGATCCCATGAATCTGCTCTCGGCAATGAGTAAAATTGCAGGAAAGCTCGCTGTGCAAGATGCGCTAAATCACATCGCGTATCCTGCTAAAACCGCAGTTTTGATCGGTTTTGGCGTGATAGGTCACGCTGCACTGGAAGAGGCATTGCAGCAGGGGATGCTCTGCAGGGTTTGTGTGACCAATTCAGCGCAGTGTCAAGAGGTCGAAGCATTGGGGTGTGGAGCGGTGTTGTTGGATAAACAAGCGTCACTTGCTGAAACACAACAGAAAGTAAAAAACGCCGTTGCAATGGCAGATATTGTGATCACCAGTGCGCGTGCTGCAAATCAACGTGCACCTATACTCATTCCTGCTGCTACGCTTGATCAAATGAAAGCAGGGGCGGTGATTGTCGATATGGCGTTATCAGAAGGCGGAAATGTAGAGGGTAGTCATCATGATGAAACGCATGTTTTAGGAAATGGTGTAATTGTGACGAATGTGAGCGGTTATCCCAAGCAGGTTCCTCACGAAGCTAGTATCCTTTGGAGTAAAGCCACGAGGTTATTTTTGGAGTCGATCTAGGCATCGCTGGATTTTTCTAGAGGCTTTTGCTAGGCTGTTGATGCGGATTCGCATCGATGGTGAATGGTGTTTCGCATCTGAACGTGAACGATTTTCAGAGCGTGAACGTTTAACAAATGAGCCGTCCTTGCTGGTTCAAAGATCATACTAAATCGTTCACGATCCGTCAAATGGCGTTTTGCTCATTTTGCACCTCCTTTTTGCTGTTATTGCGTAATGAATGCCCCTTCAATTCAATGCGATTAGCATTCTCTAAAAGACGATCTAAAATGGCGTCAGCCAGAGTGGGTTCGCCCAGATATTCATGCCAATGCTTGACCGGAAGTTGACTGGTCACAATGGTTGAACGTAATTGATGGCGATCCTCAATAATATTAAACAAATCCTGGCGTTGCTTGCTGTTGATGGGCGTCAGCGCAAAGTCATCCAGAATGAGTAAATCTACCTTCAGCAGTTCATTGAGCACTCTGGGGAAACTGCCGTCCAAATGACTCATGGCCATTTCTTCCATGAAGCGCGGCAGGAGTAGATATCTGACACTAAAACCTAGGCGGCAGGCCTCGTGGCCGATGGCGCAGGCCAGATAGCTTTTGCCGCAACCCGTTGCGCCGGTGATGAGGATATTCTGGCGTTGAGCCAGGAAGTCACAGCGTAACAGAGTGTTAATCTCTGATTTATTGATACCGCGTGCAGCGGCGTAGCTAATCTCTTCGCCGCGTGCTTCCTGACGAAGCGAGGCACGCTGCACCAGGCGTTTAATCTTGCGGCCTTCTCTGGCCGTCATCTCGTAGGATAGAAGCAGATCAAGGCGTTCTTCAAAGCTTAAATCCTGGACGATTGGTTTTATCCATTGCTGACTCAAAGCCTCGGCAAAGCTGGCCAGACGCAGATTGCGCAGACGACTTAAAAGCTGTTCTTGATTGATGCTGTGTTGTTTCATAATTTTTTATCCTTAATTGTTAATGGTAGTATTGAGAGCCTCTGACATTGGCATGATCAAAGGGCAAGGGCATGGTTTGCGGCACAAATGATTTCTTCAAATCCAGGCTTGTTTCCAAAACAGTTTTGATTTGTTTGTAGCGCAGCAAGCGATGCTTGAGCGCATACTGACAGGCGCTCTCCAGCCGCATGGGGGAGTGTTTTTTTGCTAAACCCAAAACGCCCATGCAGGAGCGATAAGCCTGCTCAATATGAGGCCTTGAGATCAGCAATGCTTCGATCACTTTGCCCGTGGATGGGCCGATACTCAGGGCCCAGGTTTTGAAGCGTTCAGGGCTCCAGTCGCTGTAGGCACGATGCCCTTCGGGCATGTGCTCACGCCGCGTGCTGTGCTGACCTTTGACGTAGGACCGCACGTGTTTGACGAGTAGCTCTCCTGCAAAATAGCACTCCACCATATTACGGCTGAACCAGACTTCCACTTCTTTTTTTACGAAGCGATACGGCAGGCTGTAATAATGGCCATCCAGCTCAATGTGATAATCGATATTCACCCGTGCTTTTTTATACTCCTTGAATTCATAAGGGTTGAGAGGCAATGCCTTCAGCACGGGCTGATCCAACTCCACAAAGGCCGAATGACGGCAGCCTGGCAGCTTTTTAAAGGGCCGATGATTCAAGTCCTCCAGCAATTCTGCAATGCGGCGATTGAGTTGCGCGAGTCCAATAAAAGTCTCATTGCGCAGACGCGCAATAATCCAGCGGCTGATGATCCCCACGGCATTCTCCACCTTGGCTTTATCCTTTGGTGTATACGGCCGTGCAGGCATACAGGATGAGCTGTAGTATTCGATCATCTGTGCGTAGGCCGGGTTGATATCAGGCTCATAACGGCAGGTCTTCTTGATGCCGCTTTTGAGATTATCGGGAACAACCATATCCGGCACGCCGCCGAAGAATTCAAACATGCGAACATGGGAGCCAATCCAATCAGGCAGACTCTGCGAGAGCGTTGCCTCTGCATAGGTATAATTGGATGCACCCAGAATCCCGACAAAGATCTGCGCCTGAAGGATCTCGCCGTCTTCAGAGAGGATCTCAATGGTTGTCCCTGCGTAATCCACAAAGACTTTATCACCTGGTCGGTGGGTTTGACGCATGCTGGGCTTGATGAGCTTCCGCCAGTCTTGGTAGCGACGGCAGAACTGAGAGTAGCTCAAGCCTAGCCCAGCCTCACCACCCAGTTCAACATAGAGAAGCTGCAAGGTCACATGCTTGCGCCCCAACTCTTGCCGAACCTTTGGGAAGTCAATTTGAGATGTCTCTGCTTTTGGCGTGGATGGCGCCGCTGCTTTGAGTTTGTCTTGCAGTGTCGTATCGCTTATCTCTGGCGGCAAGGGCCAGAGCAGACCACTGTCTTTAAAGCGTTGCAAATACTTGTTGATAACTCCTGATGACAAACTCAGGCTTTTGGCGATTTTATGTTGGCTCATTTTTTTATCAAAAGTAAGCCGCAAAACCTCTTTAATTTTACGCATTGATACTCCTTGTGCTGGCACTGTTTGCTCCTTCAAAAATGGGAGCAAACATTTTATGGCTTAAATGCCCAGCAAAGGCAGGTATTTGTTGGTGTGCGCATATCGTGAACGCACTTTCGCATGCTCACGCCTAAAATCGTTCACGTTCGATGCGAAACACCGTTCACGATGAAATGCGAATCAGCGTTCACGGTCAAATGCGAATGACCGTTCACGATGCATGCGAATATGCAGCTGTTGATGTGGGAAAAAACAGAGGCTGCAAAAAAAATGACATTAAATAAGCTGGTTGTTCTGGATGTCGAGGGAACGATTCGTGATCAGATTCGTGATGAAAAAACTAAAAAGACTGTATGCGTTCAAACAACCGCATCTACTCAGCCTGAGGGCTTGACCTTATAATGTGAATCCAGACTGAGATCCAACTTGGCATGATGCGGCAAAAGCTTAAGCAAAGCGGCATCTGTCGTGGCGAACTTGATCTCAGTTAGTAAATATTT
>CANJQG010000002.1 GCA_947476405.1 Thiotrichales bacterium | reverse complement strand
AGGCGTGTAGCGCTGATATCTCTTCTTCAGAAAACGACAACTTTATCATTTAATAAGCTTTCAGTTCAGGTAAATTTGAATAATCATATCCTAAGGTAATCTAAAAAATCAATTTCCTAAAACCTCAATTTGTGACCGCGCGTAGTATAGCTATGCCGAGGTATCAATACTCGAACAAAACTTAAACTTGCAGATAGATGCCCTAAAAAAAGAATACGGCATGGATATAGGCGTATTTCCCTGAACACTCCTGAATGATGGAATCTTAAAATATGTTGATTTATAAAGAGATAATTAACATTGGCGGACGTCAATGAACAATCAATTGGTGGAGGCGGCGGCATTACCGCTGCATAAGAGTTTAAATCTTAGGAAAGCAGAGCATAAAGTGAGTGTATTTTCCCTGAACAGATTCGCAGCTAATATTTCCGCCAAAGCTCTCTATGATCATCTTGCAAAAAGCCAGTCCTACTCCGGTTCCATGTCGTGTATTGGTATAGAATGAATTAAAGATATTGGGTAGGCTTTCCGGGCTCACGCCCATCCCCGTATCTTTAAAATGCAAAACATTTTGATCTTGTTGTTGCTCGCACCAGATTTTAATTGAGCCGCCTTTTCCTTTCGACCGTACAAAGTAAATTGCATTTTTGAGAAGGTTAAAAATAATATGTCGGAAAAGCACTTCGTCCCCCATAAACTGAAAGGTCTTTTTGTAGTCGCATTGAATCATCGCAGCTGAAAAAGAATCCAATGGATAAAGGTGAATCGCGTTCATTAATGTATCTTTCATGGAAAGTTGATTCAGTGGCATATTTTGTTCTTTTAAATTTTCAAGATTGACCTTGGCCAAAAGCATATCAATAAAAGTATTGGCGCTTGCTGTGGTCTGGTTAAGTTCTTCAGGGATGTGCGTTAAAAACTCAAATTGTGAGGTGCGTAAGGGTTTTTTAACTGCCCCTGATTCCAAAGCATATTGGTAAGCTTCCAATAAGGTAGGAAGAATGGATTTGATAATCCCGCTTTGTGCGTTAATAGCCGCAAGGGGCGTGCGGATTTCGTGTGCGATGCTCGCGGCAAGAAGGCGCTGTGTTTTGATTTTTTCCTGATTTAATGAGTTGGTAAGGCGTAATACTTCAGCTTCTTTTTGAGCTGTAATATCAACACTATTTCCCACTATCCCAACCACTGCTTTTTTGTGATTATAGAGTGGGCGTTTCATTGAAAGATTAACGATTTGTTCGCCATCTTGTAAATAAAGAATTTCTTCGCGAATAAGTGTTTTCTCTGTATTCATAACCTCTAAATCAGATAATCGATATTGGTTTGCTGTTTCATAATCAAATAGCTCGAAATCTGTTTTTCCAATGACTGAGGCAACATCAATTTTAGATGCAAGCCCCGTTCGGTACATGAGTTCAGCAGCATAATAATTTCTGCCTAAATATGCGCCATTTCGGTCTTTCCAATAAATGCTTCCTGGAAGGTCATATATCATTGATTTTAAACGAAATAGCTCGTCTTTTAGGGCTTCGATTGTCTTAGACATTTTTATTTACCATGACACGGAGTCGTGATAGATAGAGGCGGAGTAGAGCACTTTGGTAAAATAGCGACGTTGTATAAATCTGAGTGTGTATTTGTCGTGGGAGAGCTGCTTCTAGACCTTGATGCAATGGATTTCCATGGCGAGGATGGTAACTTTGGAGTATCTTCAAGTTTTTTTAGTCGAAAAATGGTGAGTTCGCAAAGTTCATCTTTGCATCGCCATAATAACCCATGTCCGCTATTTGAAGGGTCACTAATGCAGTGTGTAAAAAAGGGCACTTTTAATTTTCTTAATTTGTTCGAAAATTCTTCAATATGTGATTTTACATAGTCGTGTTCACCTAAATAGATCATGACTCTTGGTAGTTTGGAAAGATCTTCGCCTGGAAGATATAATGGATTGGCAAGAGAATCTTCATGTGAAAGTGCTCTTTCTTTATTCGTTTCCCACTCTGGATTCAAGTACCAGTTGCTAATTTGTTTAACGAATCCCTGGGGGCTGCTGAGATCATGATCTAGCATTCGTATTGCCTTTATACTGCTAAAGTCATGTGAAAGAAAAGGGCTGAATAAAATAACTTCTTTTGGACGGATTCCCCTTTCAATGAGCATCAGCGTAGCATGTATAGCAAACCCACCTCCTGAGCTGTAACCCATAATCACTATTTTTTCAGGATCAATGTTTTGCTTTGGATCATTGATTAGTTGCTGGATGAGTTCCAAGGTATCATTGAGAGGAGCTGGATGTTGGTGTTCAGGGGCAAGTCGTGCATTGATAACAAATATCTGCCAAGGTTGTTTTGATGCAAGATCAGCTGCAAACAAAGAGGTTAAGTGTTCTCTTGCAATAAAGCCATTTCCTGGAATAAAAATAACAGTTTTGTGCAAGCCCGAGCCAAGCAGGCGAGGAGAAGAGAATTTTAATGCTCCTCTGTAATTTGCTTCAGGTTCAGTTGGAGGGCTTCGTAATGTTTGGTGCATTGCTTTGCTAATAATGCTTTCAAAAAAGGGTGATTTTATTTTTTCTCCAGAATAATTAATGGTGCGTATAGCGATGTTGGGAAATTTTTTTTCACTAAAGAATCCCGAGAATAGAGTTCTGTATTTTTCAGGGGTGTTTTGTGAGGGGGGGCGTTCTCTTTCACTGTCGGTGCTGTTATCACTTTCAGATAAAAGTCCACCTGCCCCGGAACCAATCGTACCTTCAGAAAGAGGTGTATGACGAGTTGTAAGGTGCATTCTGCATTCTCCCAAAATTTTTACTATTATAGCAAATAAATTGTTAAAATAGAACACCTATAAAAAATATAGTGCAAGTTTGTATTATTCGTGCTAATATTGCTCAACTATATAAGATCTTAATAAATATGATTTGTTCTCGTCCTTTGATTATTGGGTTTATGGGGCTGCCTGGTGTCGGAAAAACTACGCTCGCAAAAAAAATAAGTCATTATTTTGTCGATGTCCCTTGCTTTTTTGAATGTGAAGAAGCTAAGTATCCAGAGCATATTAAGCAAAAATTTTCCAATCGAGATCAATTTGGGTATTTTGACATTTATAATTATTTTAGAGATATGCGGTCTGAAAATTTAACAAAAGCAGATGTTAGAAAAAAGCAGGGACAGAGTACTATACTAGATTGCTACTTTGATAAATTGCTTTATCCTCTTTTCAAAAAAAAATCAATTGATTGGTTTGTTAATTCTAAGCATCCTGATTATGCTAGAATTTTAGGTATTTCTAAAAAAGATTCCGAATGCCTAGAGGATATCGATGTGCTTATTTTTTTATCTGCAAATGAGGGACTCTATAAGGCGCTTTTAAAAATGCGCGGACGTAAGTCGGAGGTGGATGCGAGTATTCATTGCTCTCAGGCAGATTTCTTAAAGATATCGAAAGATTATGCGGAAACACACCAAATTCCTTTTTTTGTTATAGATCAAGAATTAGGAGTTGAAAAAGTGGCAAAAAAAATCTTGAACGCCTTGGAGTTTTCAGGCTTAATTTGTGCTCAATAGCATGAATATCCAGGCTTTATATCAGCTCATTCGTCAAAATATTCCTCTGGAAAGAGCGCATTTTAAATTGATTCAGCTTAAAAAAACGAATTATACTTTAGCGCAATTGGGTGCATTGGCGATTAGTCTTCAACTTAGGGCGGGGCGTAATTCTAGCGAAGAGGATCTTCTCCAGTTTATTATTGATACGTCCATCCCGATAAGACAATATTTGCAGCAGTTAGATGATTTATCAACTCCATTGGGAAAGACATCAAGAAAGATTCCATTGAAAAGGTCAGAAATGGAGGCTTTGCTTCATGGTTATCTCGTGAATGATGTTGATGATTGCTATATGGCGATGTGGTTAATGATTGTAGTGTACAGAGGTTTGGTGAATAAGGAAGTATCTGATATGACAGATATCATGTCCAATTCTGGAGCTGTTTATGATTATCGAAATGTTGCTGAATTAGAGTGTCGTAAAATAATCCGTCGATATCCCACTGGCGGAGTGTCAGAAAAAATAGCATTAATTATGCCAAGTCTTATTGCTGCTTTTGCAGAACAGTATCCCATTGCCTCTAATTTTTTAGTTGCTAGATCGTTGGGGCATACGGGGGGGACATGGGATAAGTTGAGTGTTATTCCTGGGTTTCATTTCCCTGCTCAGGGGCGGGAAACATTAAATATTTTGAAGCGTCACCATGTGGCAATGTCCGTCACGAGCGCGGATTGCAATCCTTTAGATAATAGGCTTTATCAATTGCGGAGTGCAACGGGTTCTGTTGTTTCTTTGCCGCTTATTACTGCAAGTATTGCTAGTAAGTTACGAGTGTTGCCTGTTGATTTTACACTTTTAGATGTTCGTTATGGCGAGGATGTTTTTGCGCAAAATATTGAGGAAGGAAGGCATCTCGGATCTGAAATTCTGAAATTGATTCAAAGGGATATGGAGGGTGATTTTCTTTTGACAGAGGTGCTTCAGCCTGACGGCATGGGTATTGGTAATAAATTAGAAGTGATGGAAGCATTGAGTATTATGAAGAATGACCTAAATAATACTCGGTGGAATGAAAAAGCGCTGGAAGAGCAAAAAAATCTCCTTATTAAAATGTTCAAATTAATGATGCAGCGTGTTTTTCCACTTATTGATCTCTCTAGTTTGGAGGGTCAAATTCGCGAAGCATTCAGTAATGGAAGGGTTCTAAGTGGCTTTAAAAGGCTTCTTTTGTCTCATGGCGTTTCGGAGTCAGATGCCGTTGCTCTAATCGATAATCCAGAGATTTTGCTTGAAAAGTATGTGGGACATTTTATTTATGCAAAACAAGCGGGTGTTTTAAAAAAAATTGATTTAAAAAAAATAGGGCTTTTCGTTAATTTTGATCTTATTACAGGGCTAAATACATTTGCACCCGCTGAGAATAATGGTGCAGGCGTTATTTTACAGGTGCGCCTCGGTGATCAAATTGTTGAGGGGGATGTTCTTTGTGAGGTGATTGCATTGCCTGAGTATATTTTGCATCACAAGAATAAAATAGAGGAAAAATTGGCTCATTCTTTTATTATTGAATGAGATGTATGGGGGTTAATTCATTCTTTAATCTGCCCGCTTATTGTCAACTGTGTTTTTGCCTTAGCCAAAAAAATCGCTTGGCATTGGCGTAAAGTTGGTGTACAATCCCCAGTTCTTCGTGTATTTAAAATTATTTTGATTGGAGAGTAAGATGCGTCAGATGGTTCAAGAGTTTGAAAAAGCTCAACAAAAACAGGATTTTCCTGCATTTCGTGCTGGGGATACTGTGGTCGTTCAGGTTCGTGTAAAAGAAGGTAGTAACGAACGTTTACAGGCTTTTGAAGGGGTTGTCATTGCAAAACGGAACCGGGGTTTGAACTCTGCGTTCACCGTGCGTAAAATTTCGAATGGCGAAGGTGTTGAGCGTGTATTTCAAGTGCATAGCCCGGTTGTGGCGAGTGTTCTGGTGAAGCGTCGTGGTGACGTTCGCCGTGCTAAGCTTTACAATCTGCGTGCATTGCG
The DNA here is from genome assembly GCA_947476405.1 of Thiotrichales bacterium. Classification (GTDB taxonomy): domain Bacteria; phylum Pseudomonadota; class Gammaproteobacteria; order Francisellales; family CACEW01; genus JAJZUD01. Next base: position 109,297 of record CANJQG010000002.1, on the reverse strand, counting down.
TGGTAAAGCAGCGCGTATTCGCGAGAAGATTTAGTTTATGCTTTTTGCCTGTCTTGATCTGACTTCTTTAAGTCCAGATGATACAGATGAGAAAATAGCCGCTTTATGTCAGAGGGCGCAGCGTGATTCAGGTCATGTTGCTGCCCTCTGTTGCTATCCGCAGTTTCTTAAAACTGCGCAGTCTGTTTTGCCGGAAGGCGTTGCATTGGCGACCGTGGTTAATTTTCCTTTAGGCAATGCGCCTTTATCTCAAGTGCTTCAGCAGATTGACTTTGCTTTAAAAGAAGGCGCGACTGAGATTGATTTGGTGATTCCCTATCAGGATGTTTTGATGGGAGATTTTGTCTCTAGTATTGAGATGGTTAAATCGGCAAAGACTTATTGCGGCCGGTATTTGCTCAAAGTGATTATAGAGACAGGCGAGCTAAAAAATTCAGACCTCATCGAGCGTTTAAGCTTGGCTTTGCTTGAGGCGGGTGCAGACTTTATCAAGACCTCTACGGGGAAGGCGCCTTTGGGTGCGACAGTGGAAGCGGCAACTGCCATATTAAAAGCCTTGTCAGCATATCAGCGCCAGAGGGGTCTATTAAAAGGTTTGAAAGTTTCCGGGGGCGTGAAAACGCTTGAGCAAGCGCAGATTTTTATGGATCTCGCGGCTGACTTTTTTGGTTTGTCCTATTTGCAGCCCTATACTTTTCGGATTGGGGCCAGCAGTCTATAAAAATACAATGAAACAGACTTGTATCATTTTGCATTATTTTAATGGCGACTTTGTTTATAAATCATTTGATATGATTTGATTGTTATTTTATTTTTTTTATGATAATTTTAGCGCGTTCCATTGATGTGGGATAAAAATGTACCATTATTTTGTTACATGATTGTATCAATTCAGTTAAATTAAGGGGTATAAAAATGCAGGATTTTGAAAAAAATCAATCCAATTTGAGTCAGACGTTAATGACTGTGGGGGAGGGTGGCGAAGATCGTGTACAAGGTTCAAAAGATCAAAAAAGAGCTTTGCTAGTCGTTGGGGCGGGTATAGTATTGGCTGCCAGTTTTATTGGGGCCGCGATCGTGCAATCTTCTCTTTCCAAGAGAGACCTAGATTCGCCTACTTCATTGGGAATTGATATGGCTGTTGCGTTGGGCAGTTTGGGGCTTTATGCCAGTATGGCTTTTTGTTATTTTAGAGCAGTAAAAAAGGCGAGAACTGTTCATTTTAAAGAGCCTGAAAGGGTCCAAGAAAGTCCTGATGTCTTAGCAACGGAAGAGGAAGTATTAAAAGATACCCTTGGAGTGGTTAAGGGTAAGGGTTTAGTGTTTTCTAGTGAAGTTTTAAGGGGCCCATTGTTGGCGGCTTGCTTTCTAGAAGAAGGAGCTGGCAGCGAACTTAGTCCCACCCCTTAGCCTAAGGAAATCTCCATGATTTCAATGTCGAACAAAATCACCTGCCCTGAAAGGGGGTGATTGAAGTCGACCGTGATTTCGTGTTCATCAATGGCCTGGATGATCCCCGGGATTTCCTGGCCATTGGGTTGGGTAAACATAAAAATACTGCCTACTTCTAGGGTTTCTGAGCCTTCTGCATAATCAAATTTGGCTTTGGGAACTTGGTAGATTTGCGCAGGATGCGGTTCGCCGAAGGCATCTTCGGGAAGCAGCATGATTTTTGATTTTTCACCGACCCCTAATCCGATTAATTTTTCTTCTAGTTTATCAGAAAAAATTCCGGTTCCTAATTGGAAGTGAAAGGGTTTTCCGATATTGCGCGTGCTGTCTGCGATGGATCCATCTTTTAAACGAATATCAAAGTGAATGGCGATTTTACTGTCTTTGGCTATTTTATTCATGCTTTACGAAACCCACTGAGAATAAAAAAGAAAACCCCGATACAGATGGCAGAGTCTGCGATATTAAAGGCGGGCCAATGATAATCATTGATATGAAAGTCAATAAAATCGATGACATAGCCATCAATCAATCGATCATAGAGATTGCCTAAAGTGCCGCCTAAAATCAGGCTGAGTGACGCGGCGGTAAGGGGGTGTTTGTTGTTAGAGCGCCATAGCCAGGCTAAAATGCCGAGCGAGACCGCAACCGCGATGAAGACAAAAATCCACAATTGCCATCCGCTTTGATTTGATAAAAAGCCAAAAGCAGAGCCTGTATTATGAACCAGCGTAAAGTTTAAAAATGGCAGAATCGTAGTGCTCATGAGGCGATTAAGATAATATTCAGCCATACTTTTAGTCGTGAGGTCCACAGCGATCACAAGGAGGGTCAGCCATAGCCAGCGCCACTGACCGCCTCCGCCAGAGGAACCGTATGATTTTTTGCCTTCACCGGATTTTTTCTTAGCCATGTCTTCTTCCTTGTTGGGTTTGCGCTATTATAATCAAACTTTCGCCCATTTACCAAGCCAAGCGAGAACCTGTGGTTTTTGCTCCGCTGAGGCCAGGGGCAAAGCAGCTTCAAAAAAGGCTTTGCTTTTTGGAAGATGATGATAGGAATAGCAGATACCTAGATTGAAGCAGTTGTCAAAACGTTCCCCATAAGCGCGTTGCGAGGCCTCATAATACGGAATCGCTTGCGCATAAAGCGCCAAAGTATGAAGAAAAAATCCTAAATTAAAGGCATGATCCGTGCTTTCAGGAATGGGATAAATACGTTCAAAAATCGCGGGAATCAAATCCACAAAAGCCTGTTGAAGTGCGGGTTTTGCCGTGTGAATCAGTTTGGATAATGGCGCATGAATCAGCGAGAAAACATAAGGGTCCGGTCCACTGAGGCGTAATTGCGTGAGGATCAAATTCAAATCCAGGGGGTCTTGATTTTTAAAATGACTGTGATAGCGGAAATAATCTGCAGGTCCAAAATCATTGATTTCACTCGCAAAGGCTTGGTTCAAAAAGGGGGTCTCAGGTTGCGCTGATAAAAAGAGGTTGGTTTTAATCCCCTCACGATACTTCTGCAATAAGGCCCGTCCTTTTTGCATTTTGACAGACTCTGCCAGTGCATGAAAATTCACTTCAAACGAAAAGCTGCCATGAAAAACCAAATCACGAGGATGGGGCTGGCATAATTCATCAATCGTATTAAAGCCCTTGTCACTGCTGATTAAAAGCGTGCCTTGAGGCGCATAATCTTTAAAAAAATCCAGCAAATGCAGGGCAGAAGTCGGAAGCGTAAATTCGCCCTCGTCTAAGGTCTCTTGATAATGTTGAAGCAAGGGTGCCTGAGGTTCTTGATTCAGTATGACCGGCGTTTCATGATACTGAAAAGCAATATTTTTGAGGCTGAGAATTTTTTGTTCTTGTGAATCATAATCCGCTGCGTCAATTTCCGTATCAATCAGGGAATGATAAAGGCTGCCGTTTTTGACAGAAAATAAATCATGGCGGACGGAATCAAAAACATAATTGCCAATCACGATCAGCGGGTTTTTTAAAGTCTCCAGCGTGATTTTATTTTTGATCAAAGCGAGGGATTCCGGGGCTTCTACATCCAATAAGGCATAATCGAGGCTGCCATCTGCAAACCAGGGTGCAAAGACAGATTGATCTTCCCAAAAACTGAGATTACTGACGGTAAAATCAGTCATGATATAGCAGATTTTGAGGTGGGCGAGGGCGGGATTTTGTAAATATTGCTTGAGTGCGAGATTGCAATAATAGCTGAATTGTCCTGTGCCTGTGCCTAGTTCCACAATATAAAGCGGTTCGCTGGGGTCATATTGGATATCCTGGAGATAAGCGATAATCAAGCGGGCATAGCGATCAGCAATAAAGGGGTTGCTCGTGATAAAGAACGGTACTTGTTTCCAGGCATGAACGCCTTCTTCTTCAAAATAATGCCGCTGAGCCTGCCAGAGACAAGACTGAGAAAGCGGAATCTGAGACTCAATTTTGAGGGAGGTCATGAGGAATCACCTGTCTGGCATGAAAAGCGTGGTTAAGCGTCGTATGATTGACCCATTCTAGTTCTCCACCAAAAGGCACGCCATACGCGATTTGAGAAATGGTTTTGCCATAATGGCGGCTGATTTCAGTCAGGTAATGGCCCGTTGCTTGGCCTTCAACCGTCGGATTAATCGCGAGAATGACTTCGCGGATATTGGAATTCTTGAGTTTATCTTCCAGCTCTTCCAATTTTAATTCACGAGGCCCAATCCCATCGAGTGGCGATAAATGCCCGCCCAAAACAAAATACAGGCCTTGAAAATGGCTGCTTTGTTCAATCGCCAATAAATCAATCGGTGATTCCACAATGCAAAGCAAAGTCCCATCTCGTTTAGGATTGCTACACAGCGCGCAAAGCGGCGTCTCTGATAGCGTCCGGCAACAACTACATTGCTGAACCTGAGTCAGGGCCTCAGTCAAGGCCAGAGCCAGTTTAAAGCCCGGATTGCGATCCGTATCCAATAATTCAAACGCCATCCGTTGCGCGGTTTTCGTCCCCACGCCCGGCAAGCATTTTAAAGCATTCACCAGATTTAGAATCAGCGGGCTAAAGCTCATTTATGATCCTGCAGTCCAGTTTGCAAAGTCAGTCCAGATGGCTTGACTGATTTCTGCAGGGAAGATTTGATTGCATTGTTTGGGTGATTGGTCTCCTTGACCAATGACAGTGTAGAAGTGATTGGCGCAGGCAAAATCATTGTAAGCTGAAATACGCCAGGTATATAACACTACACCAAGATAATTGGGATTTGCGCTTGCATTACTTGTTTTCAGGGCAGAAAGTGAGGCGTCAAAATAAGCCTGCATAGTCCCCGTCGTATTGGTATAAGCAGAACATCCTAGGGTGTTGTTTGGATTTGGTGAGGGTGGTGCCTGCAGATAAGCGGTAATGGCAGGCTCTCCACCCGGGCAAGTTCCGGAGGCCGTGCAAAGATACATGCTGAGTATGGTTTTTTCGATTCCGCTGGGATCTAAGCTGGTATTGCAGGCGCTGGTTGCTGTGTTGCCTGAAAATACAAGGCCGGGCGGTGTGGTCGTCGTGCTATTATAGGCTTGTAGGCTATTCCACATTGTGCTGGTTGCACTTGCAGGGAGAACAAACATAATGGGAATGCCCAGATTCAATCCATTTGTGATCATATGGCTGACGGAAGGGCAGTTTCCTGCATTCTTGGGTTTAGGATTGGTTGCGCATGTTGAAGCAGATCCATTATAATTGTTGAGTGCATAAGGTCCACTTGGACTATTAGTTGTATCTTCTGTTTCAAAATCATAGAGTGCATATAAGTCGACAATGTTTGTAGTCTTGCCGGCATAAATGGCTTGAGCCGTGGTGTTCGCATCAAAGAGAAACAGATTTTTATTAGATCCAATCCCCGTTGCAATGCTATTAAAGAAATTAAATTCGATTTGGCTTTGTGTCGTGCCGGCTTGGGAAGGGAGGACATCGGTCTTACCAATTGCAGGTTCATTGTCAAAGGCTACGCCATTGATACCAGCGGTATTCTGGATGCTTGCAGTAATATCTTTTGCCAGAGTGACCATGCTTTTTGTAACGACTGCGTTGCCTTTATTTTGGTAGATCGCATATAACATGCTCGTCCAGTCTGTATCATAGTTAATCATTGGGATGACTTGTGTTGAGGGGCCAAAAGATTTGCCATAGTATTCTGTAGCTAAGGTGCTGAGATCATAAGAGGATCCTAGGTCAGGCTGAATGAAAGGGGTGAAATCTGCAGGATTGAGTCGTTGAATTTGAGGCTGCGCACAGAAGCTATACGAAACAATGACGAGATTGCTTCCTAGTGAAGGGGTTGGGATAACGGGTGATGTGCAGGATTGCTCATCTAAAACAGTGATTGTTATCTTGGATGTATCAAAAGTATTGACCACTTTAGTCATGTAATTATCAATTTCAGCAGCAAGAGCAGGGTCTTCTGTGACCGCTATATAGCCTATGTCAGGAAAAATATATTGAATTTTTGGTTTTGGATTGGTGGTGCTCATGACATCTTTATATAAAGAAGGAAACTGGCCGTTGGTGATGTGATTGTAATAATCCGTCGCTGCACTATCCACAATCACGCCATTGCCTGGAGTAATGCTGGCATGCATGAGAAAGGGGTAAATCAATAGGCCGGCTGAAAATAAAACTGTTTTTTTCATTTTTTTTATCCCTTGGTCTTGTTATGCTGGTGATTATAACACACTTTTTGATGCGTAAGAAAACATGTCTGTAACATTTGACTCCCCTTCTTTTTTGAAAACAGTGCCTGATTTACCCGGTGTTTATATCATGAAAGACGCGCAAGCCCTGATTATTTATGTGGGAAAAGCGAAGCGTCTTAAAAGGCGTTTGAGTCATTACTTTCAAAAGCAGTATGGGGATTTGAAGACGGTGACACTGATTTCGCATATTCAGAGTATTGAGCTGATTGTGACAAGTACGGAAAAGGAAGCTTTATTGCTTGAAAGTAATTTAATTAAGCATCATAAACCCCGTTACAATATTTTATTTAAAGATGATAAAACTTATCCATTTGTGGTCCTGACGCAGCATCCACATTTTCCACGTTTGGAAGGGGTGCGTGCCCGTGTGCTCAAGAAAGATCAGTATTTTGGCCCGTATCCTTCTATGCAGTCTGTGCGGGAGACCATTACGCTTTTGCAGAAAATATTTAAAATTCGATCCTGCGAAGATTCTGTTTTTCAGAATCGAACGCGGCCTTGTTTGCTTTATCAGATCAAGCGTTGCAGCGGCCCTTGTGTGAACTTGATTGCAGCGGATGCCTATGCTCAGGATATTGAAAATGTGCGCTTATTTTTAGAAGGAAAAAGTCAGGCTATTTTTAAAAATTTGATTGCGAAGATGGATCAGGCGGCTACAGATTTACATTTTGAAAAGGCGGTGGTGTTACGGGATCAAATCAAAACCCTGCGTGCGCTACAGGAATCTCAATTTGTGGATACGCGTGGGGGTGAAAATCTAGACGTCATCACGCTGGCACAGGAGGGATTTATTTATTGTATCCAAGTGCTGCAGATTCGAGATGGGCGAGTTTTGGGAAGTCGTGATGAATATGCGCGCGGCCAAACTTGGGATGATGCGCGCAGTATTTTGATGTCGTTTTTAGAGCATTTTTATAGCCTGGATGAGGCGCATCCTCTTTTGGTGACACAGGAGGTGATTGTTTGGGGGGAGGACAATGAATTAACGCAGGCTGCACGTGGCAAGCGTAAAAGATGGCTGGAACTCTGTCAGCTGAATGCGAGAGAGAGTCTATTGCGTCATATTTTAGAGACGGGTCAGATTACGTCGCGATTAGAAGCTTTGCGTGAGCGTTTGAACTTTGCAGTGCCCTTAAATCGGATTGAATGCTTTGATATCAGCCATACGCAAGGCGAGGAGACGATGGCCTCCTGTGTGGTCTATGATGCTTCTGGGGTCAATAAAAAAGCCTATCGCCGCTTTAAAATTGAGGGCGTGACCCCAGGAGATGATTATGCCGCAATGCGTCAAGTCTTGCTGCGGCGTTTAAAGCGTCTCCAGGAAGAGGGTGCGGTGATGCCGGATCTGTTGATTATCGATGGCGGAAAGGGGCAGCTCAAACAAGCCATTGAGGTCTTGCAAGAATTGGGTTTACAGATCCATCTCATCGGCGTTGCAAAAGGGCCGGAGCGTCAATCCGGGGCAGAAGAACTCTGGCAGCCTGGTATTAAAACGCCTTTGATTCTGGATCCGCATGATGAGGCTTTTTTGCTCATTCAGCATATTCGAGATGAGGCGCATCGTTTTGCGATTGCAGGGCATCGTCAGCGTCGTGAGAAAAAACGAGGGGAGTCCTTGCTGGATTATCTGCCTGGCGTCGGTCCCAAAAGGCGCGCAGCGATTCTAAAGCATTTCGGCGGATGGCAGGAAGTGCAAGCCGCCTCCGTGGAGGCCCTTGCCAAAGTGCAGGGAGTCAGTCTAAAATTAGCAACTGAAATTATGCAGAAAATTCACTAAACTGGAGTGTAGTCATGAAAATAAAAGTGCTGATATTGAGTCTGATTTCGAGTTTTTCTTTAATGCAAGTTGCGTATGCAGCGCCCACTGCAGCTGAAGCCGCCGCCGCAAAGCAATGTGCCTATAACGGCGAAAATTATGGCGTTGCAGTTCAATTTGAACAAAAAGTACAAAAAGTACTGGCGGCGAATGATATTCATGCTTTTGCAAAGTTATTCACCTATCCCATTACCGTCAATCAAAGTGTTTCCAAACATGAGCAGGTGCGTTCAGTCAAAGATATGATTATTCGTTACCCTACCATTATGACCGAAACGATGAAGCAATATATTTTAGCTGATCAAGCCAGTGAGATTTTTTGTAATGATCAAGGGGTGATGATCGGACAAGGGAGTATTTGGTTTCATGCAGGTAAAAAATCCGCCTATCCGTTTGTGATAAATGTGATTTCTCATTCATAAACCCGGAATCCTTGCATTTTCCATGGAATTCGTGCAAGATAGACAAAATTTTTGTTCAAAATGAAAAGGACCTATGGCTAAAGAAGATCAAATTGAAATGGAAGGCGTGGTGGTTGAGACCCTTCCCAACACCATGTTTCGTGTACAATTGGACAATGGCCATCTCGTGACTGCACATATTTCTGGCAAAATGCGTAAGAATTATATTCGGATTTTGACGGGAGATCGCGTCACTGTTGAGATGACGCCTTATGATCTCGCAAAAGCACGAATCAAGTTTCGGACGAAATAACCGCTTCGTCCTGAGATTCTTTTTGGCTATAACGAAAGCGCAATTCTTTTTTATCTTTGCTGATGTCGACGTGTGCGACGCCTCCATTATGTAGCGCACCAAAGAGAATTTCTTCTGCCAGTGGTTTTTTGAGATGTTCTTGAATGGCTCGGGCCATAGGACGTGCGCCCATTTTTGCATCATAGCCTTTTTCGCCTAACCACGCTTTTGCGGTATCTGAGATTTCCAAAATCACCGCTTTTTCATTTAGCTGCCCTTGTAATTGAGAGATAAATTTTTCGACCACTTTATCAATGATTTTGAAGCTCAATGCTTTGAATTGAACCACTGCATCCAGGCGATTTCTAAACTCGGGGGTAAACATGCGCTTAATAGCATCCATTCCTTCTGGCTCTTGATCTTGCTCAATAAAGCCCATGGTATTGCGGCTGGATTCAAACGCGCCAGCATTGGTTGTCAAGATTAAAATCGTATTGCGAAAATCCGCTTTTCGGCCATTATTATCTGTCAGGAAGCCATTGTCCATCACCTGTAGTAAAATATTGAAAATATCAGGATGCGCTTTTTCGATTTCATCTAGTAAAACAACCGCATAGGGGTGCTTCATGATCGCTTCGGTGAGGAGGCCGCCTTGTTCGTAGCCCACATAGCCGGGAGGCGCTCCGATTAAACGTGCAACACTGTGGCGCTCCATGTATTCAGACATGTCAAAACGAATTAATTCGACATTGAGTAGGCTCGAGAGTTGTTGGGAGACCTCGGTTTTACCAACGCCTGTTGGGCCGGAGAATAAAAAGGAGCCCCAGGGTTTTTCCGCATCACGCAGGCCCGCGCGTGCAAGTTTGATGGTGCTGATTAAGGTAGTAATGGCTTCATCCTGACCAAAAACGCGCATTTTGAGATTTTTCTCTAAGTCACGGATAATTTCTTTGTCAGAAAGTGAAATATTTTTTGCGGGAATGCGCGCCAGACGGGCAATGACGTTTTCGATATCCGCTGCACTGATTTCTGCGGGTTGTTTTTCCTTGGGCATGAGTTTGATCAGGGAGCCGGTTTCGTCAATAATATCAATGGCTTTGTCGGGCAGAAAGCGATCCGTCAGATAGCGGGCGGATAATTCAGCGGCGGCACGTAATGCGCCTAGAGAATATTTCACATGATGATGTTTTTCAAAAACGGGTTTTAAGCCCTTTAAAATTTCAATGGTTTCATCGATTGTGGGTTCGCGGACATCTACTTTTTGGAAGCGTCGGGCCATGGCCCCTTCTTTTTCAAAGATTTTACGATATTCGTTGTAGGTTGTGGCGCCAATGCATTTGAGTTCACCTCGGGAGAGCATGGGTTTCATCATATCGCCCGCTCCCGTTGTTCCGGTGGTTGAGCCAACACCAATTAACATATGAATTTCATCAATAAAAATAATGACATCTTTTCGGATTTCAAGTTCTTTGAGAATGTTTTTTAAGCGTTGTTCAAAATCTCCTCGATAGCGGGTTCCTGCAACCAGGGAAGTCAGATCGAGGGAGAAAACAGTCATGCCTTTGAGTGAGTCAGGGACGTTTTTTTCAATAATGCGTTTGGCAAGACCTTCTACAATCGCGGTTTTCCCGACACCTGGTTCGCCCACTAAAATAGGATTATTTTTGTTGCGACGCGATAGAATTTGAATCAGGCGGTCAATTTCCTCATTTCGACCAATAAAAATATCGCCTCGCTTCGCAATTTTTTCATTGAGATTTTCGGCATAGGTATCGAGGGGACCTTTTTTTCGACGGGCAGCATCGGCTTGCAGAGGCGCTTCAGTGCGGTCACTGGGATCATTATCGCTGAGGGGGGGGGGGTTATCATCATCGGCGTCCGGCTCATCTTCTAGTTCAAAATCATCGATGCTTTGATGTTCATCCGGCTCTTGTTTGGGTTTGATGATGCCATGCGCGATATAATTCACAACATCTAGGCGCGTAATTTTTTGATCTTTTAAAAAAAAGACAGACTGACTATCCTGCTCACTGAAAATCGAAATAATCAAATTTTCACCTTTAACAAATGATTTTCCAATCGATTGCACTTGAAAAACAGCTCGTTGTAAAACGCGCTGCAGGGCCATCGTGGGTTGGGTATCTTTTATGGAATCTTTGGGTAAGTGTGGGGAGCCTTTCAGAAAATGATGGATTTCTTTTCGCATGCTATTGAAATTGGCATTGCAGGCCTCTAAAGCTTCATGAGCAGAGGGATTCTCCAATAAAGCAAATAGAAGGTGTTCAACCGTCAAATATTCATGATGATATTTTCGGGCAAATTCAAAGGCCTTATTCAGGCTGTTTTCACAATCTTGGTCAAGCATAATTTATATCGCCAATTCAAAAACACAGTGGAGGGGATGCTCTTCCTGATGAGCGAGATGGAGCACTTGAGAGACTTTCATTTCAGCAATTTCACGTGGATAAACACCGCAAATAGCCTGGCCGAAATGATGAATCTCAAGCATGATTTGATTGGCTCGGAGTTCATCCATGTTAAAAATCTGGATGAGCAGACGCGTGACAAAATCCATCGGCGTAAAATCATCATTCAAAAGTACGACTTGATAAAGGCGGGGGGGCTCGGATTTTTTTTTGCTGATCAGTTTGGTTTGTGTTTTTTCAATGGGGGTTGGGGTATTCATGGGGAGGCTCCCGATTTATGCATAATCTTTAGGCGGGGTGCTTGGGGTAATGGCTAAATTTGAGTCGCTGTAGGGCGCAGGTTGTAAGGCGGATTGCTTATTGCTCGCTAAGTTAAGTGCGACAGATCCCTCCAGGATATGATCGTGGAATTGATCACAAATACCTTGTAATTGATTCATCATACTAGCGCTTTTATTCAGATAGTTGCTGACTTCAAAGTGATAGGTTTTAAGCTTGAGTTGTGCTTCTTTAAGCTGATCTTCTTGATGTCTTTCCGCTGGGGACAGACGAAAAAAAAAGTGATATACTGCAGCTCCAATCAACAGGCCCAAAATAAAGCCTAATAACGCCATCATAAAGATCTCACTCTTATTTACGAGAACTTTCATTATAAGGATAGGCCCCTCAAAAATGCAAGCAAAACCCAGCGCCCTTTACTTTGAGCAAGTAAAAACCCATGAGCTCAGTGCAGATCCTGCGCAAGAGCAGGTTATGCAGGCTTTTGATATCCTTGCTGAATCGCTTGACAAGCCACTGATCCTGGGTGGTTTTTTTTCCCGTAAAGTGACGCCTAAGGGGGTGTATTTGTTTGGGCCTGTGGGTCGAGGCAAAACGTATTTGATGGACTTGTTTTTTAAAACACTGACCTGCGCCAAAAAGCGGCAGCATTTTTATGAATTGATGAACGAAGTCCACGCTGAGCTTAGACTTTTTCAGGGTGAGCGTGATCCTTTGCGCAAAGTGGCACAAGCCTTGGCAAAACAAACTCAAGTGCTTTGTCTGGATGAGTTTTTTGTAGAAGATATTGCGGATGCGATGATTTTGTCTGCTTTTTTGTATTATCTTTTTGAGGCTGGAGTGGTTTTAGTGACCACCAGTAATATTCAGCCGGAGTCTTTATATTCCAAGGGTTTGCAGCGTGATCGTTTTTTGCCAGCAATTGATTTAATCAAAAAAAATATGACGGTTCTAGAGCTTTCCGGGGAGCAGGATTATCGGCTGGAAAAAAAATGGTGCGATGAACGTTATCATGCGACGTCCCATGATCAAGAAGCCTATTTGCAATTTCATTTTAAGCAATTGAATCAGGGTGCTGCTTTATTGCCCTTAGAATTTGAGCTCACTGAACGAAAGATTAGGGCGGTGATGCGAGGGCCTTCGGTTATTTGGTTTGATTTTTCTGAATTGTGTGAGCAGCCACGCGTCGCCAAAGACTATCTTAAATTGGCCGAGCAGTATCAAAGCGTTTTGATTGGAAATCTCCCGATACTGAGCGCGGACAGTGAAGAGGCCGCGCGTCGTTTTATTGCTCTGGTAGATACCTTTTACGATCAAAAAATATTGCTCATTATTGCTGGAGCTGTTTCACTTGAGCATTTATATCAAGGGGAGCGTTTGCAATTTGAGTTTGAACGTACCAAAAGCCGAATCTTTGAAATGTCCAGTTGGAGTCGAGTATGAATCAGGTTCGATTTTTTTTTATTTTTTTAGAATTTTTTGTATTGTTTCTGCTGTTTAATCCACTTTTATTTTCATTTTATTCTTTTTCTAATAATAGCTATGAACTCCAGAGGGTTTTAGAATGGATTTTGATTGGGCTGAGTCTGCTTCATTTAGGGATTGATCAACCCGTTCGTCAGCATGCTTTTGCTTTTTTACAAGGCCTTTGTACGTATCAAAAAATCCTTTTGGCGCTGATTTTTATTTTAGGGCTGATTTCTAGTTTGCATGCCGTCTATCCCGCGTATGCTTTGCTGGAATATACGACTTTTTGTGGATTGTTTTTCACGACCCTCTTGTTTACTGGCTTGTTTTGTTTGAAAAAAGAGGGGTATCTGCAATGCTTTTATGCCTTTATTTTGATTACATTTGGCGTGAGTTGTGTGACGGCCTTGTTGATGTTGTATGATATGCTGAACCTCCCTGGGTTTGATAAAGGGGGGGATATGATGTATACGATTTTAGCCAGTCCAGGCTATATGAATCGGCGTTTTTATGATGATGTTGCCTGCATGGTTTTGCCCATTTTGATTGGCTTGGCTTATCGAAAAGATGGAAAAAAAATCCAGATTAACTGGGTTGTTTTTATGATTCTTGCCTATATGTACACCCGTGGAATCATCAGCCATTCTCGCATTTACTTGTTTGAGCCTTTGGCTTTGTTTGTTTTGTTTCCCATCTTCTATAAGCGCAAAGCCTTGCCTTTTTTAGGAATTCAGTTTGCTGCAATCATCGTAGGGGCTGCCTTGTATGCGTTATTTTATATGCATCATGGCCTGACGCCTGGTGAGTTTCCAGGCCGAACTTTCCTGAATCATCGATATTTACTTTGGAGTATTTCTATTCATTTGATGATTCATCATCCGCTTCTGGGGGTGGGGCCGCTGCATTTCAATCTTTATGCGTTTCCCTTTGAGATTTCAGCTGCGCATCCACATAGTGCGGTGATGGTGATTGGTGCGGAGTGGGGGCTTGTAGTATTGCTGTCTTTGGGGGCTTTAGTGATAACGGGCCTTTTTGGCTGTGTCAAAAATAATCATCTTGTTTCGATGCCTTTGATGGGTAGTCTTTTGGGAGCATTGATGATGGCACAAGTCGATGGACTGATTTTAATGCCGGCTGGACAGATGATGCTTTGCTTGATTTTAGCCTGGGCTTTTTCCTCACAGAGCGCAGGTGGAACCTCAATTACGCAGCTTGCGATGTCGCGATGGTGGGTGCCTGTTTTATTCAGTTTGAGTATCTGTGCCTTTGGGGTGATGCTGTGGGTGGGCATACCGCTTTTGTTGAATATGAATGAAATTTTGTTTGGTTTTTTAAATCACTGCAATCAAGACTGCCTGCTTTCTCCTGATTATTGGAGTGAAGGGTTTATTCAATTTTATTCACCCAGTGTGTAAACTGATCTCCTCGGTCGGCATAATCCCGAAACATGTCCTGGCTGGCACAGGCAGGAGAAAATAAAATGCAATCTCCTGGGAAGGCGAGACTTTTCGCTTTTTTTAGTATTGCGGGGAAATCAGTCTCCATTTCAATGCAAGGAATGCCGTTTAAATCAGCTAAAATGGGCTGACGGTCTTTGCCATAGACAATCACCTGCCGGACATGCTGCATGAGGCTCGTTCGGAGTGGCGTAAAATCTTGATCTTTTGCAATGCCGCCCAGGAGTAAAATGAGTTTCCCCGCTGTTTTGGAAGCCATTCCTTTGATCGCTGCAAGCGTTGCACCAACGTTGGTTCCTTTCGAGTCATTGTACCAGCTTACATCATTGATGGTTTTAACAAAGGTACAGCGATGAGGCAATCCTTTAAAATGTTTGAGGACCTCAATTTGTGCTGGAAGCGGTAAATTTAAAGGTGCAGTAATGGCCAGTGCACTGAGGGCATTTTCAAGATTGTGACGGCCTGATAATCCTTGTGATAATGCGTCAATCGGCATTATTTTTTGTGAGCCTAAAGCCAGAGCGCCTGCCAAAATGCCCCATTCATTACCCGCTTTAGGCTCGGATAAAGCAAAGCTAAAAGCGGCTTTTTGTGCAGTGAAATAAGGCATCTCACGATTAAAAATAGGGAAATGGCAATGCGCATAAATACGCTCTTTGCTTTTCTGATAAGCGATCATGGTTCCATGGCGATCAAGATGATCCGGCGAAATATTGAGGACGCAGCCGACGTCTGCCTTGAAATCTTGAAGCAAATCAAGTTGAAAACTGGAGAGTTCCAAAATATAATAGTCAGGTTGCGGATGGTCTAAAAGCGCTAAAGCGGGAATGCCAATATTACCGCCCATTAAGCTATTTTTTCCACAGGCTTGAATCATTTCAAAGAGCAGTGAGGTGACGGTGCTCTTCGCATTGGTGCCTGTAATAGCAATAATGGGCGCCCTGGCTTCGCGATAAAAAAGCTCAATATCCCCGATGATCGAAAGATTCAGGGCTCGGGCTTTGAGAATAACAGGGTGCTGAAGGTCCACGCCGGGGCTGACAATCAGCTGAGAAACAAAGGGCCAGATCGCATCAGGCAAGTGTTCTAGATAGCAAGCGCAGTCGAAGTGTGCCTGTGTTTCTGCTAGATTGGGTAAGTCCGCGCGGGTGTCAAATCCGATGGCTGAAATCGCGCGCTTTTGTAAAAAAGCTAAAATACTCAGGCCGGTTTGCCCGAGGCCTATCACGAGCGGTTTTTTCATTGGCATCCTATTCTTGTATTGGGCACTGACGTATTTTGAGTTTGTGTTCCTGATGCAATTTTTGATAATCAATTCGCAGTTGCCTACGTGTTTTGGCTTCTTCAAAGCGATATTTCTCGATTTGTGTACGGACTTCTAAGGGCGGCAACGCTATGGATTTTCCGGTTTCATCAATGGCAACCATGGTAAAATAACAGGTATTCGTGTGGCGTTGTTCGCGCGTCATTAAATTTTCTGCAATCACGCGAATGCCGATTTCCATTGAACTGGTGCCCACATAATTCACGCTGGCATAAAAAGTGACGAGTTCTCCCACAAAAATGGGTTTTTTGAACAAAATGCCATCGACAGAGAGGGTCACCACATATCGACCCGCGTAGCGTGCAGAACAAGCATACGCCACTTTGTCCAATAATTGCATGAGATGTCCGCCATGAACATGACCTGAAAAATTCGCAGTATCCGGCGTCATTATTTCAGCCATAACAATCGAGCGGTTATCGTTTTTGTCCATGATTTAGGAGTCCGAGATCGCAGTTGCGTAAAGGATAAAACCATCCAGAGGGCCGTCATCATAAGTGCGGCCAATCTGTGTGATCACAATGGCGTTGGCACCGGCAGCTCCAGCCAATTGTTGTGCAAGGGCCGTATTTTTGGCAAGATGCGCATCATCTGCCACCGTATCAGTGAGATAATAATGCGCTTTGGTACTGATGCTGCCCAATATAGTCGCCTTTTCGGGCATCATTTGTAGAATTTGGACTTGATTTGCTAAAATGGGTTTTCCGGATAAAGGGGCATTGGGGAGGAAAATTCCAGATGGATTGGGGTTGGGCTTAGGGGATAAAGGCCATAAAATCAATCCGACAACCAGTATGATGATGAGCGCAACGAGATTGCCCCAGCTGAGTTCGCGACGACAATGGGTCATGAGATGCATATTCAAGCACTCCGTTCAATGGCTAAATCAGCCAGGCTATTTAAGGCATTAACATACGCACTTTGCGGAAAAATGGCAAGTGCAGCTTTTGCTTTTTTAATCAAGTTTTCAGCGCAGAGATGGACTCTGGGGATCGCATCAGTCGCCTGAATAATGCGGATGATTTCAGGAAGCATGCTGGCATCGGCATTCAAAATAGCCTCGTCAATGATTTTTTGATCCGCTTCTGTGGCGGCCTGACGTGCGTAAATCAAGGGAAGGGTCATTTTGCCTTCACTCAAATCATCGCCTGGATTTTTGCCCATTTCTGTGGCGGCACTGGTATAGTCAATGAGATCATCAAGCACTTGAAATGCAACGCCCATATCATGGCCAAATTGTTTCAAAGCCTGGTATTCTGCCTCTGAGCGCTCAGCCATCATGGCTGGAATTTTAGTAGCAGCCTCAAATAGCGCGGCGGTTTTGGAGCCAATCACTTCAAGGTATTCCGCTTGATCCAAGTCAGGGCGATGACAGTTTTGAAGCTGCATCATTTCGCCTTCCGCAATTTTATTAGAGGTACGGGCGAGTTCATCTAATACCTTTAGATTATTTAATTTCACCATCATTTCAAAGGTGCGTGAGTAAAGAAAATCACCACTCAACACGCTGGCTGCATTGCCATAAATACTATTGGCGCTAGGCTGGCCGCGGCGCATCTTGGATTCGTCAATGACATCATCATGAAGGAGGGTGGCAGTATGAATCATTTCAATAATCGCGCCCAGAAGTTGGGGTTTAGCGGGGTCCAAGTCACAGATTTTTCCAGATAAAATGGTGAGCATCAAGCGTAATCTTTTTCCGCCGCTTTGAAAAACATATTCTCCAATTTGCTGGATGATGTCGACATCAGATTGCAAGTGCTTGCGAATAAGGGCATCGCTGGCAAGGAGGTCTGTTTGAATCAGTGCTTGGATCTCAGAAAATTGCATAGTAGAGAAGTGTAGGTGTGTCTGCGTAAGAATATTCTGCATCAAAACACGCGAAAAGTATATCGCTATTTTTTAGGGAGCAAGGGGGTCATTGCGCTGTTTGTGCTGCTGCAAAGGCAGGGGCACCATCTCTGCCAGAAAGAAGGTTCTGGAGGAGATTCTATAAAGATTGCATAGGCAGTTGGATATTTTTTTTTGAATCTTTTGGTTAAATTCAGTCCATGTTCTTTATCATATGCTCTGAGGTCATCGCGAAAAGTGCTGTTGCATCCAAGGCAAATAGCCAGACCCTGTAATGCGCGCTCAGATATTACTGAATCTAAAATGAGTGCTTTAGCCGCGTTATAGCCAGGAATAAAAAAAGATTTACTTTGGGTGCTTTTAATATTGCTTGTAATGAGGAAGGTCAATGCATTTTTATGCTGTTGAGTTGAAGATTCCATGACGTGTCCAAAATAGTAATTATGATCGAAAAACTATACACTGATTAAAATAAAAAGCAATGGCATCTGCTATTGTTTTTTATTTAAATACTTCATGCATTGTTCTATGACTAATTCCGTTGCCGTGGGCTGGCCGAGTTCACGCATTTTTTCAGCCATAGATGAGAGGATGTTGGGATTTTGAATATATTTTTGGAGTAGGGTGGCTATTTTTTCAGCGCTGAATTCTGCTTGGGGAATCAATATGCTGGCGCCGTGGTCAGTGGGGGCTTTGGCATTGTAATACTGATGATTATCCGCAGCGTAGGGGAGGGGGACGAAAAGAGCCGGTTTGCCGATGATGGCGAGTTCGGACACAGTTAATGCGCCGGCGCGACAGATGATGAGGTCAGCCCAGGTATAGGCGGCATTCATGTCATTGATAAAGGGCGTTACTTTTGCGGAGACGTGTTGTGTTTGGTAGCGCAGTGTGGTGTCTTCGCCATTTTTATCCCCACATTGATGCCAAACTTCGGGACGGTTGGATTCGGGGATCAGGGCGATGGCTTCGGGAATGATTTGATTGAATATTTCTGCACCTAAACTACCCCCAATGATTAAGAGTTGAAGGGGGGAATGGGCTGGATCAGCTTTTCGGTGTAAGCTCAGTAAGTCATTTCGGATAGGATTCCCAGTATGAAAAGCCTTTTTAAGCTGCGGGAATACATGGGGAAACCCTGTCAAAACCTGTGCAGCCCAGCGTGATAAAATTCGATTCGTTAACCCGGGAATAGCATTTTGTTCATGAATAATAAACGGGATGGCGAGACTTTTTGCGGCGAGTGCGCCCGGGCCTGAAACATATCCGCCAAATCCGATGATCAATTTTACCTGACGTTTTTGAATAATTTTACGGGCTTGTAGAATGGCTTTGAATAAGTGAAAGGGGAGACGCAGATGTCGTTTTAAGCCTTTTCCACGCAGATTTTGAATTTGGATAAAATCGATTGGAATGTCTGGATGTCGGGCCAGAATTTTAGCCTCCATGCCGGCTTTTGTCCCTAGCCATGAAACAGGGTAACCCTTCTCTTGCAAGGCATGTGCTACAGCGAGTGCGGGGAAAATATGCCCGCCCGTTCCGCCTGCCATAATCAGAATGGGTGACTTCAGGCTCACAAAACAATCCCTCGCGCCAGCATTTTTCCTAATTCAACGCCAAATTGATCGAAAGCATTGATATTCCAAATGAAGCTTTGGGTAAAAATTTTGTGCTCATACAGGGCGATGAGGGCGCCTAAAGTAAAGGGGGTGAGCTTTTTCAGCGTGATGAGATTGGAAGGCTTGTTTCCAGGGATGGCTTTGTGGGGGGCGAGTTTCAATGCTTCTATTTCGCTGAGTCCTGATTGGAGCAATTCAGCAATGCATTGGGCCTCATCACGGCCTTGCAGTAATGCTTCAATCTGACCATAGCAATTAGCCATAAGCGCGAGATGGTGGGGGCGCCAGGGGTGATGGGATTCTAAAGGCAGGATAAAATCAATCGGAATATTGCGCGTCCCTTGGTGAAACAGTTGATGAAAGGCATGTTGTCCATTGCTTCCAATGCCGCCCCATAATGCGGCGCCGGTTTGATAGTCAACCGGATTTCCGCTGAGCGTCACCCGCTTCCCATTACTTTCCATATCAACTTGTTGGAGATAAGCGGGAAGGAATTCTAAGGTTTGATCATAAGGAATGACGGCATGACTTTCTGCACCGAGAAAATTTTGATTAAAAATGGCGATTAAAGCCAGGAGGACAGGCATGTTTTGGTCAAAATCTGCATCTTGAAAATGTTGATCCATTGCGTGTGCACCGGCTAATAAGATTTTAAAGTTTTCAGCCCCAATCGCGAGACAAATGGGGAGGCCGATCGTCGACCATAAGGAATAGCGGCCACCAATATCATCCCACATTTCAAGAATGCGTTCCGGCGAAATACCCCAGGCGATTGCTTTTTCAGGTGCACCGGTTACGGCAATGAAGTGGGCAGGGAGCTCTGCCTTTTTTAATGTTTGTGTGAGCCAGGTTTTCGCACTTTTGGCATTCAGCAAGGTCTCTTCGGTGGTAAACGTTTTGGAGGCGACAATAAATAGGGTGCTTTCTGGGCGGAGATTTTGTAGCGTTTCAAACAAATCTGTTCCGTCTACATTTGCGACAAAATGGACTTTTAGTTGCGCATGATGATAGGGTTTCAGGGCGCGAACGACCATTCGAGGGCCAAGGTCGGATCCCCCAATGCCAATATGGACGATATCGGTGATGGTTTTGCCTGATCTCAATTCCTCAGCGAAGGCAAACATTTTGCGTTCTTGAGTTTGAACGCGCTCTGCGGGTTTTGGCAAACGCAAGGCAGGATGTGAAACCGCTCGATTTTCGGTGAGATTAATGGCTTCTCCTGCAAAGAGCGCAGTGATTTTTTCGTTGAATCCTGCGGTTTTCAGAGCGTGTGCCGCTTTTTGTAGGAGGGCTGTATTGATGAATTGACGTGAATAATCGAGTGTCAGTTCTGCTGCATTCATGCAATAGGTTTTTCCCCGCTTCGGATCAGCTTGAAAGAGGGCTCTCAAGCCCGTATTGTGGAGCTTTAAGACGTCCGGTAAGAGGGTGCCTTGGAAAGTAGAAAAATTCATGAGGAGGCTCTATTCAAGGGCGGTGGGTTCCTAATATAGCATTTTTATATGGCTTCATGCTATATTGTTTTTACGTTAAAAATAAATCTAAGGAAGACGATGTTAAACAAGCAGATTTTTATATTGGGCGCCCTGATTTTGGCTTTTGGGATTGCCTTAGGTGGTTTTTTTGTTGGGCATGGTTTGGCGAGTCGTGAAACCTTTAATCGTTTTGTTTCGGTCAAAGGCTTGGCAGAGACCTCGGTAAAATCTGATCAGGCAATTTGGCAGATGACGGTGTCATCCAGTGCGAATGATTTGCCGACTTTATATGCGGGAATTGCCAAAGCTCAGGCTGCTGCGAAAGGGTTTTGGTTGAATCAGGGATTTGCAACGAATCAAATTGATTTGCAATCCGCAACTATCAATGATAATCAACAGTATGGCAGTAATAATAATGGCCCACGTTATACCGCTTCAGCGAATTTATTGCTGATTACGTCCAATGTAGATTTGGTGAAGGCAGCGTCTCAGCAGTTAAATTTATTAGTGAAGCAAAATGTGGTTTTGACCAATTCACAAATTAATTATAGTTTTACTGCTTTAAATCAGGTCAAGCCACATATGTTGGATGAAGCAACTACGAATGCACAAATTGCTGCGCAAGCGTTTGCAAAGAATGCAGGCAGTTCAATCGGGGGGATTCGAGATGCTTCTCAGGGGCAGTTTACGATTGATAATGACAATAATAATGGCATTTCAAGCATGACCAAAAAAGTGCGCGTGGTGACTACGGTTGATTATTTCATTCGTTAATCGTTCGTAAATCAGCCCCATAAATCAGTCCAGTATAGAGCTGAATTAAGTCAGCGCCCGCTGCAAATTTGGCCTGCGCATCCGCTGCATTCATAATGCCACCGACGCCTATTAAGGGGATTTTACCTTGTAATGCTTGGTGCAGCAGGTGCAGAATCTGCGTGCTGCGAGTGGTGAGAGGGGCGCCGCTAAGGCCCCCATTTTCCTGAGAATTGACGCCTTCGCGTGAGATCGTCGTATTGGTTGCAATGACGCCATCGATTTGATGTCGTAAAAGCGTTGCAGCAAGATCTTGAATTTCCGTTTCAGTCAAATCAGGTGAGATTTTGACAAGTAAAGGCAGATAACGTGCATATTGCTCAGCGAGGCGGCCTTGCTCTGCTTTGAGTCCTGACAATAAGTGGTTAAGAAATTCCCCATGCTGTAAGTCCCGTAGTCCTGCCGTATTGGGGGATGAAATATTGATCGTGATATAGCTTGCGTAGGGATATGCTTTTTTTAGGCAAATCAAGTAGTCATCCAGCGCATTCTCGATGGGCGTGCTGGCGTTTTTGCCTATATTGATGCCGAGAATGCCTTTGTATTTGGCTTTTTTAATATTGGAGATGAGCGCATCAATCCCCTGATTATTAAAACCCATGCGGTTAATAATAGCGCGGGATTGAGGCAGGCGGAATAAGCGGGGTTTAGGATTGCCAGGCTGTGGTTGGGGCGTGGTCGTGCCAATTTCAATAAAGCCAAAGCCTAGTTTGGCCAGTGCGTCAATATATTCGCCGTTTTTATCCAGACCTGCCGCCACGCCAATCGGATTTTTGAACGCTAACCCCCAAAGTGTTTTAGGCGCATCGGGAATGCGGTGTGAGAAAGGCCAATATTTTAAAGCCGTGAGTGTCCAGTGATGCGCGGTTTCGGGAGAAAGGCAAAACAGAAGGGGGCGAATTAAGCGATAGCACATTGACGTTTCTCCAAAGCAGCCCAGCCGGCTTGGCGATAACGCTGCGCTTGCTGAAGTGGGTTAGCACCCTCATAAATTGCACGCCCGACAATAATGATATCGCAGCCATCACGACCAATGGCTTGTTCTGGTGTGCGATATTGTTGATCTTTGCCATCATTTGTTTTATCCAGATGCACACCCGGAGTCATATATAAAAAATCATGTTGCGAGGGGAGGCGCTGTTGTGCAATAAAACCGATCACAAAATCAGGATGTTGATCCGCCCAGGAGACCACCGTTTTAGCCAAGTCTGGATTTAAAAGATTGCCTTTGGAGCTCAGTTGCGCAATCATCAAAAGCCCCGTGTCAGGTCGTGCAACGGATTGCAAGCTTTCAATAATGCCAGGGCCTGCCACGCCATGCGCATTGATGATATCCGCCCAATCGCGCGTGCGAAAAATACATTTTGAAAATTGATGCTTGACGGTTTCGCCGATATCCGCAAATTTACGGTCTTCAAATAAGAGGAACTGGTGTTTTTGGGCCAGTGCTTGCATTTGAATAATCAGGTCTGCATCAAAATCTTCGATCATATCGATATGGCTTTTGAGAATGCAGATTTCTGGGCCCAGTAAGTCAGCCCATTTCAAGAATTCTGCTTTACGAGTGACATCCAGAGATAGCGCCAGATTGCTCTTTTTTTGCTGTATGAGGGCTTGGAGTTTTTTAGAGACGGGATGGGTCATAGGATTTTCCTGCTAAAAGGGTTTCGATAGGCCAGCCTCTGAGGCGCATGCCTTCGTAAGGCGACCAGCCGGCTTTGCTGTATAAGAGATCACGGGTGACGGTTTTTTCTAAATCCAAATCCACTAAGACATAATCGTCATGGTCAGGCAGATTAAAAATGCGTTTTGGAGCATGGTGTGTCAATTCGCTGATTTGATCTAATGTGATTTTTCCTTGATGATAGGCGTTTAAAAGCAGCGGCAGGGTGGTTTGCACGCCCGGCACGCCAGAGGGGCATTTGCAATAGGCTTCGCTTTTATCATGCAGAGGATGGGGTGCGTGATCTGAACCAATGGTATCAATCCAGCCGAGGCGAATGGCTTCCCATAAAAATTCGCAGTCAGCGGGTTCGCGCAAAGGGGGATTCATTTGCGCTTTGCCTTTTAAATCAGCATAACGGGTCGTGTCCAAAAATAAATAATGGGGCGCGATTTCAATCCAGATGGGTAGGCCTTCTAACTTTGCTTGGTGTAGCATTTCAAGTTCCAGGCGTGAGCCGATATGTAAGGCATAGAGTTTTGTCCCGTACTTGCGTGTCAGGTTAATCGCTTGAGACAAGGCCTTGGCAGCGACTTCAGGCGAGCGAATTTGTGAATGGCAGGCAAAGTCATCACATTGAAGTTCAGTGGTTCTAGCGCGAATCATGGCTTCATTTTCGGCATGCACCGCGACAAGCAAATTTAATTCAGCGCAGGTTTTAAAAAGGATGTCTAAACTGGCCTCATCATCCATCAATAAATCGCCTGTGCTGCTGCCCATAAAAACTTTCACGCCTGCAATGAGCGCTTTGGCTTGATGCAGCTGTTGTAATTCCGGAAATTGATTTTTATCCGCCCCAAAAAACAGGCGATAACGCAGGGGGATGCCGGCTTCTTTCAATTGGCTGTCAATCAAGGCTTTTTTTTCTAAAAGACGTGCATAAGTGGTGGTGGTGGGGTGGGTATTCGGCATATCAAAAACCGTTGTAACACCCCCTGCAATCGCGGCCTTTGCACCGGAGATCCAGTCTTCTTTATGGGTGGCGCCGGGTGTTCTGAAATGAACGTGTGGGTCAATTAAAGCAGGGAGTTTGATGAGGTTCATGTCAAGAGTTCAGTCAATTTATAGAGAGGACGGAATTTTAGCATAAATCTTGAAAAGGGTGAATGGGCAAGCCAGTCAACAGGTAGGAGCCTCTCAAGAAGCGCTCGCTTGACAGGCCTAAAAACCTGCGTCGGGGCAGGGAGTACGATGAATATTATTATTATTATTATTATTATTATTAATAATATCAATATTAAAATTAAAATTAAATTGTGGTGGTATGGGTACGGCGACAGGTGCCTGTAGGAGGAGGGGGATTGCAGCTTGAGCATCCTCAACAGGTTGGGCTGCCTGATATGTTGCGCATACTAGTCCCCCCAAGATTTGTATTGCTGATACAAATTTAATGCTGTTTCCTAGTATCGGGGGTAGCTCCAGATAATATCCGATTACCAGCCCTACCACGCCCATTACAGAGTAAGAAAGAGCCTTGGGCACTGTGCATCTTCTCACTAAGTACATAACGCGACTCCTTTTTTTGAGGTTGAATGGGCGATCTTTAAAAATAAAAACATTTCGTTTATTATAATTTTTTTTTTATAAATTGCAATATTTTTTTAAAATTTTGTTTCTATGGGGTGGATAAAAATAATATGCGTAATATAAAAGCCCCGATTCAAGGATTGACCTGGTTTTCAGAAAGTTTAATCGAAATGGATGAACTGCTTAAAGGCATCTGTCGTTTTTCAGGTTCAGGTTCGATAATCCCGAATATCCGATCGTGAAAACACGCCTTCGCAATAATGGCAGCTTAGGCGAATGTCTGTTCGGTCTGCTTCAACCTCAAAATGTGAATCAATGGCCTCTGAATGACTGATGCAGCGGACATTTGGGCAGACTAATATTTTATGGAGTTCTGCAGGTAAGGCGGAGCGACGTTTTTCAATAATGTCATAGTCTTTGACGATGTTGATTCGGGCGTCAGGTGCAAAGACAGCGACTTCAGCGCTTTCTTTTTCGGTGAGATAACGGCCGGTGATTTTGAGGATATCTTTTTTGCCCAAGCGTTTGCTTTCTAAATTTAAACCAACCGTAATGGCGTGAGGGGAGTCCTTTAGTTTGAGAAGTTCAATCAGGCGGAGTGCTTGACCGGCGGGGATGTGATCGATGACGGTTCCATTGCTGAGCGCTTCGATCATGCGGGTTTTATTCGTCATGGCTCACTCCTAAGGTTTTGAGTAAAATCGCTTGTCGGACGACGACGCCATTTTTGGCTTGTTCAAAATAGAGCGCATGCTGGGTGTGGTCAATCTCCGGAGGGAGTTCGTTTTGACGCGGCAGGGGATGCATTATTTTGAGGCTAGGTTTGGCGTCTTTCAGCATGTCTAAGCTCAGGCTTTGATAATCAGAAATAACGTCCTGACCGAGGCGCTCTTTTTGCAAACGGGTGAGATAGAGGATATCGATTTTAGGCATGACCTCAGGCAGCTCGCGGTGAAAAGAAAACTTTACTCCGCGGCGTTTCAGTAATTCAGTCAAGGCAGCGGGAAGCATCAGGCCTTCTGCTGCAATAAAATAGAGGCGCATGTCAAACAAAGAAGCGGCCTCAACGAGGGAATGAATTGTGCGACTGTATTTGAGGTCGCCCATCAACGCGAGATGGAGGCCCTCCAGTTTGCCAAAAGCCTGGCGAATAGTGAATAAATCGAGCAAGGTTTGAGAGGGATGTTGATTGGCGCCATCTCCAGCATTAATAATCGGCACGCCAGCGACTTCAGAGGCCAGGCGCGCAGAGCCTTCTTGGGGATGGCGAATAATCATGGCATCAGAATAACTCCCCATGACTTTGAGGGTGTCTGACAAACTTTCGCCTTTGGCAATGGACGTGGCATTTGCATCTGCAAAACCCATAACCCGTGCGCCTAATTTTAAAGCCGCCGCTTCAAATGATAAACGCGTGCGGGTAGAGGGTTCAAAAAAAGCCAAGGTAATGAGTTTTTTTTTGAGTAGATCTGTTTGGGGGTGATTTTGTAAAGTCTGGGCTAAATCCAGATAAGCGAGGAGGTCCGTTTTACTGAGATCATGAATCGAAATTAAATGGGGCATTTGTTTTTCCTTTGATATTCATTCCAAGATTTAATCATTGATTTTTTGCCATCAAGTTCAATCAAACAGCGCAGCATCAGCTCAGCGATTTTGACATTGGTGATCAGCGGGATGTGATGATCAATCGCGAGGCGGCGGATTTGAAAGCCATCACTCATCGTGAGGCCTTGTGGTAAACTGCCGGGGAGGTTGATGATCAGGCCGATGGTGTTGTCGCTGATGAGGGTGCCGATATTGGGTTCGATGAGTTCACGGACTTTGAAGACGCAGCGGGCACCGATGCCGAGTTTGGACAGATAATCATGCGTGCCTTCGGTCGCGAAAATGTCGTAGCCTTTGGCCTCCAGTTCTTCCAGCAATTTTCCAAATTTGCTTTTATAACCATTCGCCAGGCTGACTAAAATACGTTTGTTTTTGATTTCCTGACCTGTGGATTGCCAGGAGAGGTAAAAGGCTTCGAGCAAATCCTCGGCGATGCAGGCGACTTCTCCTGTGGAGGCCATTTCTACATGCGCAACTGGATCGGCGCCTTTGAAGCGATTATAGGAAAACTGTGGGCTTTTGACGGCAACATAATCCAATTCCAGGGTGTTGTAGGATTTCTTTTTATATTGATTCAGCAAGACTTTGGTGGCGATATCGATAAAGTGATAAGGCGTGACTTTGCTGACAAAGGGGAAGGAGCGGGAGGCGCGTACATTGCATTCAATCACCATCAAATCATTTTCTTTGGCGATGAATTGGATGTTAAAAGGGCCGTGTATTTTCAAGGCTTTGGCCAGCTGACGCGTAATTTGTTTGGCGCGACGGATGGTTTTTAAATAAAGCTTTTCAGGGGGGAGAATAATGGTGGCATCTCCGGAGTGAACGCCTGCATTTTCAATATGTTCAGCGATGGCTTCCATGACAACTTCGCCATTCATGGCGACGGCATCCATTTCTAACTCTTTGGCGGAGTCAATAAATTGCGAAATCACAACAGGGTGATCGTTTGAAACCAGGGCCATTTCAGAAAGATATTTTACCAAATGGGCCTCGTTTTCGACAATATTCATCGCTGCACCTGACAAGACATAGGATGGGCGCAATAAAACGGGATAACCCACTCTTTTGACAAAGGCTTTGGCATCCTCCAGGCTGCCGACTTTGGCCCAGCGCGGTTGATCAATGCCCAGTTTATTCAGCAGGTTTGAGAATTTTTCGCGGTTTTCAGCGCAGTCAATCGAAGTAGGATGCGTACCTAAAATCGGGAAGCCGGCTTCAAATAAAGGAATAGCGAGATTATTGGCGATTTGGCCACCGACTGAAATGACTAAGCCTGCACTGTGTTCAAATTCGGCGATATCGGCGATGCGTTCAAAAGTCAGCTCTTCAAAATAGAGGCGGTCGGATTCATCATAATCGGTGGAGACAGTTTCAGGATTGTAATTGACCATGATGACGGTCTCGCCCAGTTTGCGCATCGTACGCGCGGTATTGACGGCGCACCAGTCGAATTCGACGGAAGAGCCGATGGCATAAGGTCCCGAGCCCAGAATCATCATGGGTTTTTTGGCAGAAGGCGCGATATCGTGGGTGTCGCCATGATAGGTAAAGTAGAGATAATTGGTTTCAGCTTCAAATTCGCCGGCCAGGGTATCGATTTGTTTGACATAGGGCACAATGCCCTGTTCTTGACGTTGGGTACGGATTTCGGCAGGCGTTTTATGCTGCCATTTGGCGAGGGTGATATCGCTGAAACCCAATTTTTTGGCTTGCTTTAAGCTGCCGGGCTGACGTTCAAATTCAGCGATTTCCCAGAGTTGCCACAAAAACCAGGGCTCAATGCGTGAGAGTTGATGGGCTTTCTCGACGCTGCCGCCTTTTAAGAAAAATGCGTAGAGTGCAAAAATACGACGGTCTGTTGCAAATTCGATTTCGTTTTCGATATCAAAATCAATGGGGTAATCACTCAAGCCATGCTGGCCGATATTCAACATGCGCATGGCTTTTTGAATGGCTTCAGGGAAGGAGCGCCCAATTGCCATGACTTCGCCGACGCTTTTCATTTCGGTACCGATTCGACGGCTGGCGGCTTTGAGTTTATGGGTATCCCAACGAGGAACCTTAACGACAATATAATCTAAAGCGGGCTCAAAGAACGCGCAGGTTTTTTGGGTAACAGAATTTTTGATCTCTGGCAAAGTGTAGCCCAGGCCCAATTTAGCCGCCACAAACGCCAGCGGATAACCGGTTGCTTTGGAGGCCAGCGCGCTGGAGCGGGAGAGGCGGGCATTCATCTCAATCACCCGATAATCGCCATTGGTAGGATTGACGGCGTATTGAATATTGCATTCGCCGACAATGCCGACTCTTCGTGCAACCTGAATGGCCACATTACGCAGCAATTGATGCTCGCGGTCTGATAAGGTTTGTGCGGGCGCAACGACAATACTTTCACCGGTATGCACGCCCATGGGGTCCATGTTTTCCATATTGCAGATGGTCAGGACATTATCATCCCGATCGCGGACGATTTCGTATTCAAATTCTTTCCAGCCGAGGAGGTATTCTTCAATCAAGACTTGGGGGACGACGTGCAATACTTCGCGAACGGCATGGCGTAATTCCTCGGGAGAATTGACTTTGCCTGAGCCCAATCCGCCCAATGAAAAAGCGGAGCGCATCATAATGGGATAACCAATTTCTGCCGCGGCTGCAATGGCTTCCGATTCATTCACAGCCGCCTTGCTTTGTGGGGTTTTGACATCGATTGATAGCAGCATTTCTTTGAAGAGTTCGCGGTCTTCGGTCAGGCGAATGGTGTCAGTGGAGGTGCCGAGTACCGCGACCTGGTGTGCTTTCAAAACGCCGGCTTCTTCCAGGGCCAGGCCTAAGTTGAGTGCGGTTTGTCCGCCAAAACCGAGCAAAATGGCATCGGGTTTTTCTTTGGCGATAATTTCGCTGACAATGTCCAAACTTAAAGGCTGGAGATAAAGCGTGTCTGCGGCATTCGCATCGGTTTGAACGGTCGCAATATTCGGATTGACTAAGACGGTGTGAATGCCTTCTTCCTTCAGCGCTTTGATGGCTTGCGAGCCTGAATAATCAAACTCCCCGGCTTGGCCAATTTTGAGGCCGCCGGAACCCAGAATTAAAACTTTTTTATACGATGTGTTCATAGAATTTCTCAAATAAGAATTGCGTGTCATGGGGGCCGGGTGCCGCTTCAGGGTGAAATTGCACTGCAAAATAAGGCAGTGTCTGGTGGGCAATTCCGGCGACGGTTTGGTCATTCAAATGGCGGAAAGTCACCTGCCAGTCTGCGGGCAGGCTTTTTTCATCAATGGCATAGCCATGATTTTGGGAGGTCAGATAGGCTTTTTGGCTCAGCACATCCAAGCAGGGTTGATTTTGACCCCGATGTCCAAAGGGTAATTTGTAGGTTTTTGCGCCGATGGCTAAAGCTAAAATCTGTGCGCCTAAACAAATACCGAAGATCGGCTTTTTGAGGGGCAGGATTTTTTGTAGATGGGCAATGGTTTCGATACAGCGCTCGGGGTCTCCGGGGCCGTTGGAAAGAAACACGCCATCAAATTCGTCTTGACTGAAATCATAATCAAAAGGCACGATTTGGATATCGAGTGGAAAACGCTGCAAATTGCGTAAGATATTTTCTTTCATGCCGCAATCTACGGCAATAATTTTGTGCGTGCCGCCTTGGCGCAGTTCGCTTTTTTTGCGGGAGACTTCTTTGACCAGATGTTCGGTATTGGGGTCAGGGAAATGGGTGGGAATTGGGGCGTCCATCGGCATGATCACGCCTTTTGCAACGCCTTTGGTGCGGAGGACTTTGGTCAATTGTCGCGTATCGACTTCGCAAATGACGGGGACTTTTTCTTGTTTCAGCCAGTCCAATAAGCTTTGTTTAGCTTGGAAATGCGAAAAGTGTTGGATGGCCTGAGAGACCACCACGCCGCGGGCATGAATTTTGGTGGATTCAAAAAGACTGGATTCAGGCACGCCATAATTGCCAATCAGGGGATACGTAAAGGTGAGGGTTTGCCCTGCAAAAGAAGGGTCGGTAAGCGATTCTACATAGCCGGACATGCCGGTCGTAAAAACAAATTCACCAAAATAAAAGTCTTTTTGCCAGGCGGGCATTTTGCCAAGAAAAACTTCACCACTTTCAAGTAGAATTTTTCCGGAGATCCAGTTGTCGATCATTGCTTCTAATACCTTGTTGATATTAGAACGCCATGGTACAGAATTCATTTCATTTTGACAAATGAAATTTTTGTAAAAATCCTACTTGCTGTTTCGATAAAGATTCGGTATGATGCGCCGAGGTATGTTATGTTTTTTTTATTAATAATAGCATTTCCAAATTTTTTAACGACAACCAGGAGTATTATATCATGAAATTAGCAACCGTTCTTGCAATTGCAGCTTTGGCTGTGGCACCCGTTTCTTTGGCTTTGGCAGCAACCACCGGCCATACCACCGGAACCACCACGACCGCTACGCATCATCATCATGCTGCAAAAACAAATAAAGCAAAAGCGTCTGTAAAAGCGCCTGCTAAAGTAGAGGCTCCAGTCTCTGCACCTGTTGCCCCTGCTGCTGCTAAGTAATCGCATTTAGCGATCGTTGCTGTTTTAGACAGGTTAAAAAGCCAGAAGCAATTCTGGCTTTTTTTTTGAAAAAATCATATTAAAAGTTTAGTATTCCCTCCTGTAAAAAAGCATGGTAGAATCCAGAAAGTGCAATAAACCTTATTGTAAATTGAAGGGGAATATCATGACAAAAGCAAATAGTTTTAATCTAACAAAAATCGCGTTGGCAGTCAGTACAGCCTTGTTATTGGCGAGCTGTGCTTCAGCGCCGCCATCTAAAATGACGATGACTGCGCCTACCCCCATTCCGATTCAAGCGATGGCGGGATATTTTCCTGTCGAGATTCAAAATAATATTGGAACGGGTTCAAGTGCTTTTCCAGTCACTCATGCGTATTTGCTGTTTTCCGCACAAGAATCCGTTGCTCCTAATCAACAATGTTTGATGAGTTTGTCTCGGAATGCTTCGATTATAACCTATAATGCCTGGGTGGCCAATTGTATTCCCCTAACGATGCAATCGCAGGCTTCTCAGTATGCCTATAGTATGGATTCACTCCAAGTGAATGCGGGACCCGTCGTGATTTATATTCCCCCCGTGATTAGTGGTCGTGCGTTTGTATCCTTAAATTATCCTTTAGATGTGCCGATGACGCGCGCAGCAGATGGTTCGGTCAGTATTCAGGCGCCTAGTTTGGGGAATCCAACGGACGGCAATTACAATCTGATTTATGATAAGTTTGAATATACCTATACTCCCAGTTCAACCGGTCAGCCCACTTTCTGGATTGATACGACTTCGGTGGATGATTTTTCTTTGCCGATTGCCCTATCTTATACAGATCCACAGACCCAGATCACGCAGTTAAATGGCTATACTAATCAAGATCGGGATGCGATCATGGGTAATATTCAAAGTATTTTAGGCGCGGGAGATGCAAGCTGGCAAAGTCTTGAGGTGGTGGACTCCGTTTCCAATACCGGAACAATCATGCGGGTCGATGCTCCCAATACCTCCCCTAATTTTAATGCAAATTATTTAACGCCAGTAGATAGCTCTTTTAATTATCGAGGGGCTTTAATTAATTATTATGCGGCAGGAAAAACGCTATCGATTGATTGTGCTGAAGTCTATCCTGCAGGTACGCCCGCAAATGAGTATACGTTTACCGGTACGATTACGAATAATCAGTTTGTATTTCAAAATAGTCCAAACACAGGAAGCCCAACGGTGGTGACGATTGATATCGCAAATGCGCCCTCTGATGCATTTTTCGGTCCAGGGCAAGCACCTTTGGATACCCCCAATAAAACAGTTCGTAGTGTGATTGTTAAAAATCTGACGGCCCTTTTCTCAGTGGGCTTGCTTCCTGCGCCAGATGGAACCGCATTGAGTCCGACTTATTTCAAGCAGCAAAAAGCAGCAGGGGTGTATTATCAGAAGAATGCTATTTTAAGTCATTCTCCGTATACGGGTTATTCGCATTCTCATCAGGGGCCTTGGTATGATCTTTATGCGCAAGCGATTCATCAAACCGCAGCCAATCCTGTTTATGCCTTTGCTTTTGATGATGTGTTAAAACAAGATGGCACTTTATCCATTATTAATGCGAATAATAATCAATCGCAACCCGTGATCATTACGCTCGGTAGCGTAGATCAGTTGCAAGTGCCTTTGCCTGGATCAAATTATACCTCCACTCCGTCTGCAAATGATATTGCGGCCGTGAGTGATGTAAAAAATCCTTCCTTCTCTTGTACTTCAACCAGTTGTACGCTTCAGGCAAGCTGGACTTTACCTCCTGCGCAAGATCCAGCCGTGCAGTATTTTGTCCTGCCGACCCCCTCGCCTGTTGAAACCAGTACGGTTTTAAAGCATCAAGCGTTGCGGCCTTCATTTGCAACGGGTAGCACGATTACGTTTCCTGCCAAATTAAAACCGATTCCTACTTCAGTCAATGCAGTGACGGTTTATGCGTGTATTCCGCATCCTTCGGATACAAAAGCCATCGGTTATGATTGTCCCAGTGAAGCGAATGGGTATGGCTTGGCTCCTTTGGTGGTCGGCGCAACATCGCCTTCAGCCATCGCGCCTATTTTGGGTGTGCAAAATATTACAAATTCTGGATTTGTGTGTAAGGCAGGTTCTTGTACACTCACTGCAACGTATACCATTCCAAAAGCGCAGCCTAGTTATGCGGTGTATTACATTGTGCCGCATAAAAACAACCAGGCTTCGATTGTAGATATTATGAAAGGGCAAACCTTAACAACGGGAACGACCCAGACTTTAACTTTGAAGGAAAGTGAGGTGAGCACTCAATCAGCGCCCATTACAGTCTATACCTGTGGAAATACCACAACGCAGTTCTGCCCGAACTCCGGCAATGGTTACAACCAAGGTCAGTCTCCGGGGGTGAATGCTCCGGCGCCTTAGTCTAAATAAAGGCTGGTATCGGTCAGAAAAAAGGAGCCCTCATCTTGAGGCGCTCCTTTTTTTTGGCCATTTGCGCTCCTGGTCAGTCTTGCATGATCGTTAAAATAGATATACAATGAATACACGTAAGGCGATTGGAGGTGGGGGATGGCAAGCTTAACACTGAATAAATGGGGTCATTCATACGGGGTTCGCATTCCGCAAGTTTTGCTCAGGCAGTTGCAGATTTTGCCGGGGGATCAGTTGGAGGTGGAATCTGATTTAATCGGTCGGTGCTTAATTTTAAAGGTCGCTGCAAAACGCAAAAATTGGCTTTCAGAATTTAATCAAAAATCAGTAGATTCAGACGCATCAGAACTTGGTTTTGAAAATGAATTTGACAGGGCTGGCTGGACATGGTGATTTCTCGTTTTGATGTCGTCTGGGTGAATCTCGATCCTGCCGTCGGCCATGAAATTAAAAAAACGCGCCCTTGTGTGGTGATTTCGCCAGATGAAATGAACCACAGTCATTTCGGCTTGGTGATTATTGCGCCTCTCACCTCGACATTACGAGACTACCCAACGCGCGTTGTTGTCCATTGTGAAGGCAAAAAAGGCGAGGTGGCGCTGGATCAAATGCGCTCGATTGACCGCTCGCGAGTCGTCAGTAAAATGATAGCATTGGATGCAAAAGCAGCACAGTCTGTTTTGGATGTGCTGCAGGAAATGTTTGCTTAAGCCCCAAAGCGACAGATCAGGCCCAGGGTTAACGCATTCTGGGTCATGGGTGCTGGGTTGGGGTTGCTGACGCTGCCCCAGTTATCGCCAAAAGTACGTTCATATTGTAAGGCCAAATTCACATGTTCATTGAGTAAATACCCTACGCCAATTGCGGCAGCAGGAATCCAAGCCTTTTCATTCGTGACATTGCCCACCGCAATTAATCCATTCACGACGCTAAAATCGACTGCGGTGTTTTCATCAATTGCACCGACTTTACCAAAAAGATTCCAGCCGCTTTGAGTGAGATAAGTGCCCACAGCCATAAACTGTAAACCTGAATTCGCCAAGCTGACAGAGATGCCGGGAAGGCCATTGTAATTATAGGAATTATTGCCAAATTCAACATAGCTCATTTCTGCGCCCATCAGGAAATTCGCATTGAGTGCATATTGATAACCGAGGACGCCATTTAAAGTGTAGTTGTTTTGAATGTTGCTGTTTGCGCCACCCATTTGCGCAACAGTTGGCGCTTCTGCAAAAGACCAGCCCAGGCTGCCTCCGACGTATACACCTGATTGTGCGGTGACCGCAAAAGCAGATCCGCTGATTCCCAAGACTAGGCCTGCAACAATAATCGCGCGCTGCTTCATGATTTTTCCTTTAGGTTAGTTTTCCTTAGTATAGCGGTCTGAATTGTTTTTGCAAGCAAAACTAGATTACAGGGCGGCGGTGCCGAGATACCCGGCAGGGGTGAGTTCAGCCAGTCTTTTTTTAACAGCAGCAGGAAGATTAAGGGCTGCAACAAAATCTAAATAGGTCTGCCGATCAAACGCTTTGCCCCGTGAGGCGGCTTTGAGTTGTTCGTAGGCATCCTTGATGCCGTGATCTCGGAGCACCATTTGCACGGCCTCGGTCAGAACTTCATAGCGTTCATCCAGATCTTTTGCAAGCGCAGGCAGATTGGGATTAATCTTGCCGATGCCTTTAGATAGTGCGCGATAAGCCAGAAGAGAATAGCCAAAAGCGCTGCCAATATTGCGCATCACAGTCGAGTCTGTTAAATCACGTTGCAGGCGAGAGATCGGTAATTTTTCAGAAAAATGAAGCCAGAGTGCATTCGCGAGGCCGAGATTTCCTTCGGCATTTTCAAAATCAATGGGGTTCACCTTGTGTGGCATGGTGGAGGAGCCCACCTCCGTTTGGACGACATTCAGTTTAAAATAGTCTAAGCTGATGTAGGTCCAAATATCGCGGGCAAAACCGATCAAAATAGTATGGATGCGCGCAAAATTATGGCTGATTTCTGCAATAAAATCATGGGGTTCAATTTGAGTGACGAGTGGATTAAAGGTCAGCCCCAGGCTTTCTACAAATTTTTGGGACACTTCAGGCCAATTGATTTCGGGTTTTGCGATGCAGTGTGCATTAAAATTGCCCACTGCTCCGTGAAACTTCCCTAAGATTTCTTGGTTTTTTAGCGATTTTTGTTGGCGTTGTAAGCGATAGACAAAATTGCTGAGTTCTTTGCCCAGTGTGGTTGGGCTCGCGGGTTGGCCGTGTGTACGTGAAAGCATCGGAATCGCGCGATATTGTTCTGCTTTTTTATCAATTTGTTCGATCAGCTCTTGAAGTTGGGGAAGGATGATCTTTTGCAGGGCCGATTGGATCATCAGTGCATAGGCCAGATTGTTGATATCCTCAGAGGTGCAGCCAAAATGCCAGTGAGCGGCTTGAATCTGGGGTGCGCGTTCTCGTAGAAAATATTCCACTGCTTTCACATCATGGTTGGTTTCGCGTTCAAATGCCTTAATTTTTTCGGCATCAACTTGCGAAAATTTTTGATAAATATGGCGCAAAGCCTGTGTTTCTGAAGCATTAAATGTGGCGCCTGGCATCGCAATCAGCCATTCTATTTCAACTTGCGTGCGAAATTTCATAAGTGCGCTTTCGGAAAAATAAGCGGCAAGGGCGGCGGTATCTTTGGCATAACGGCCATCAAGAGGGGAGAGTGCGTCTAGGGGGTTCATAGGCATCCTTTTTTAAAGTCTAAACAAACCAGGAAGTGTTCGGGGGAGCGATCGCGTGAGGCATCGGGTTTGCATAAATGAACTTTGGTGAAATTCAGTTTGGCCGCTCGGATCAATTGATCTAAGCCCGGCCCTTGAAACACTTTGCTAACAAAATGGCCATGTAAGGCCAGCGTATTTTTGGCAAAATCATAGGCCAGTTCAGTCAATGCAAGGGAATTGATTTGATCGGAAGTCTTGTTGCCGCTCATATTCGGGGCCATGTCAGACAAAATAAGATCTGCCGCTTGATCGCCCAGTTCAGCAATTAATTTTTGATAAGCAGTCTCTTCTGTAAAATCACCTTGCAAAAAGGTGACATTGGGGATGGGGTCGATTTCTAGCAAATCAAGCGCGATTAACGTGCCGCGTTTTCCGATATGTTGTACGGCGACTTGAGACCAGCTTCCGGGTGCGGCGCCCAGGTCCACCACACGCATATTGGGTTTGATAAAGCGGTATTTTTTTTGGAGTTCAGTGAGCTTATAGGCGGCGCGTGAACGATAGCCATCCTCCCAGGATTTTTTGACATAGGGGTCGCTAAAGTGTTCTTTTAACCATCTTCCGCTTGATTTAGACATGCTACTTCCTTGAGGTCGCCCGTTTTGTTTAAAGTAAAGCAGCGCGCTTGATGCGTGCTTTTGATTTCGAAGCTCCCATTGTAAACCAATTCACCTGTATTCATAAAGCGAAGTGTGCGTGAATTGTTAAAACCCTTTTCTTTTTCAATTTTAATCGATGGGGGGAGGGTTGCGAGGCTTAAGATTTTTTCGATTTTAGGGGGCGTGTTGCTTGTAAAAATAGTGATCGGGCCTTGCCAGGATGCATTGCATTCTATCCCATCCGTACTGGCGCAGAGATAGATGGATTCTCCCCGGGTGATATTCAAAGTGCGGGCGAGTTCGATTTGATTGCGCATGAGGTCCACGCCCTGGTCCAGGGCTTTTTGTTCCCGCCAATTTTGATAGCTGGAAAGGCTTATGAAAGAGAGCGTGGCTGCGATAACAAGTGCAATCAGTAATGATAAAATGGGCATAGTCCGTGCTTAAAATAAAGTCGATTGTAGATATTTTTACATCTCGTGTCAAAATAGTCTTGCAAGTTCTTTTCAAAAGCGCTATGATGTCAGGCTCTTAATATTTTATGTTTTTAAAAGAAAGGTTAGATTATGAAAACAGTCAGTGCGAAAGCCCAGGAAGTAAAACGCGATTGGTTTATTGTTGATGCAGAAGGCAAAACTTTAGGCCGCTTAGCCAGTCAAATTGCCATTCGTTTGCGTGGCAAACATAAGCCCATTTACACGCAGCACGTCGATACCGGCGATTATGTCGTCGTGATCAATGCGGACAAAATCACCGTGACCGGCAACAAGGCCAAGGACAAGATTTACTATCGTCATAGTGAATTCCCAGGCGGAATGCGTGAAACCACGTTTGAAAAACTCATTGTCCGTAAGCCTCGCGATGTCCTCGAGATTGCAGTGAAAGGCATGTTGCCCAAAAATCCATTGGGCCGTGATATGTTTAGAAAGTTGAAAGTGTATGCAGGGACTGAGCATCCTCACGCAGCACAACAACCTCAAGTTTTGAATTTAGATCAAATTAAATAGGAATGAAAATGGCAGTGACTCAAGACAATGGTACCGGACGTCGTAAAACTTCAGTTGCGCGTGTCTATCTCCAAAAAGGAAAAGGCGAAATTTTGATTAATGGCCGGACCTTGGATCATTATTTTGGACGTAAAACTTCCAGAATGATTGTGCGTCAACCTTTGGAATTGCTGGATATGTCCGCTCAGTTTGATATTAAAGTCACGGTATGCGGCGGTGGAATCAGCAGTCAGGCCGGCGCAATTCGTCACGGTATTACCCGTGCATTGATTGTACATGATGCGAGTTTGAAAGAAGCGCTTCGTGCAGCTGGATTTGTAACACGTGATGCACGTGAAGTCGAACGTAAAAAAATCGGCTTGCATAAAGCGCGTAAACGTCCTCAATTCTCTAAGCGTTAATCATTTTTTTCTAGGGGAAACAGTATGGCCTTTTTGGGAAGTCGCCGTTCATTGATGACTTTATATACCAATAAGCTTTGTCCTTCTTGCCATCGGGTGAGAGTGGTTTTGTCTGAAAAAGGCATCAGTGCTGATATGGTCGAAATCGATCCCAATCATCCCCAGGAAGATCTCTACGAGCTCAATCCTTACGGCACTGTCCCCATGTTAGTGGATCGTGATCTGGTTTTGTATGAGTCCAGTGTGATTTTAGAATATTTGGAAGAGCGCTTTCCGCATCCTCCCTTAATGCCAGTTTATCCGGTTTCCCGTGCGCGGAGCCGTTTGATGATGCTGCGTATTGATCGTGATTGGTATACGCTGGCTATGAAAATCATCAAAGGCACCGAGTCCGAGCAAAAAGTCGCACGTCGTGAACTCTATGATAGTCTTCTATCGGTTGCCCCTGTTTTTGCAGAAACGGCCTTCTTTTTAAGTGAAGAGTTTAGCTTGGTGGATTGCAGTTTGGCTGCCTTATTGTGGCGTTTGCCGGCATTGGGTGTTGACTTGCCGAAAGTCGAAGCCAAGGCCATCATTGATTATGCCAATCGTTTATTTAAGCGTGAAGCGTTTCTTGCCAGCTTGTCAGATGCGGAGCGTGAAATGCGTCCACGGTATTATTCCTAATGCGTCTTCGATTTCCCATTTTGAAAACCACCTATGAGTGGTTATTAGATGAAGGCTTGACGCCGTATTTTCTCATTAATGCAGAATATCCCAACGTGATCATTCCTCGTGAATTTGTCGAGGATGGTCATATTGTCTTGGATGGTTCAGTTGATGCCATCGACAAAATGCATTTCGATGAAAGCGGGATTAGCTTTAGTGCCAGTTTTGATGAAATGGGTGTGGTGGATATTTATTTCCCCATTGCTGCTGTTGAGGGTATCTATGCAGAAGAAAGCGAACAGGGCGTCTTCACGACAGATCACCCGACTGCCTTGTTGATTCAAGAAGGCGAAGATGCGGTGGATCCCGAGCCAGAATCTAAAAAATCAGTTTCAAAGCCGAGTTCTAAACCCTCACGTTCGCATCTTAAGTTGGTTAAATAATCCCTCGCCTTAAATCAGGAAATCTCAATCTGAGTAGTTTGCCTTACGCTGACTTTAGTTTGTAGATCCTGTTTGTGAAGCGCTTACAAAAGTACCATAACTGTTCCAGAATGAAAAAGTCCGTCTTGGCTCATCAGAAGTGCCCTCGGCCGCCCTCACGCATGCAGGATTAAAAAATAATAGAATAGCCCGCCCATAAAAAGGACCTGATTAAATATTTTTTAACAGCGCCCATTCAACCCCGAAGTTTGTCAGAAAGTCATAGTCCAGCTCCACCTTTACGACTTTAAGATAATGTATTTTTTTATATTTAAAGATCGAATATTTACTTTAATATAAATAATTATTGACTTATTTATTTTAGTGTGGTATTATTTGTTAAGTTGTAAATCATTGATAGGGGTTATTATGTCATTATCTGGAGAAAGTAGTCGTAATTCTTTTAGTTCTCAGGGTTCTGCCCCTGAAGGTCAGGGTCCTGCTTTAAATAAAGCTTGCTATTCTGGAAATTTAGCTATTTCTAAATATTTTGGAAAGATTCATTCTGGCTTTAGTGTCTCTGAGGTTAGGCGTGAATTGCACAAAGGTCGCAAAGAAATGATGGGTGGAGAATCCCCGTTGTCTCAAGATTTGAAGAGTGAGATTCTGAATAAAATTGAATTTTACAAACCTTACTTTTTTTTAGAAAAAAATAAAAAAAATATAGGTTTTTTTTCTAGAATTCGTGATAATTTTTCGATTCTAACAAGCTATGAAATGGTATCGAAAGATGGGGTTAAGAAGAATGTTACAAAAACTTTATATGACATTAATAAAGATGTAGGTTCACCCCTAAATGTTAGGCGCAAATGGTGGTCTACTAAAACCTTTTTTGCAGCGTGCGCTGTTGTATTTGTCGTGGCTGTATTTGCAGTGGCTGTAGTGGCGACACATGGCGGTGCTTTAGCTGGATGGCATGTGGCAGCACACGCTGTTCATGGTCTTACAGCCTATGTGGGCTCTACGACTGCTGCTGCTGGAGGAGTGGTTGCTGCGGTAGGCGTTGTCGCTATGCCTTTTGTTGCTGGAATTGCATCTTCGATTCAGCGCTTTTTTGGTCGGGTCTTCTCTCGGGGGAACCAGGCTCCAGCTTCAGATGCAGCTTCTTCAGCTTCAGATGCAGCTTCTTCAGCTTCAGATGCAGCTTCTTCAGCTTCAGCTTCAGATGCAGCTTCAGTTCCAGCTTCAGTTCCAGCTTCAGCTTCAGCTTCTTCAGCTTCAGCTCGAGCTGGCGAGGAAAAGGGAACTGATAATGGCAGATATGTAGGTTCAGGTGCAGGTGCAGGTGCAGGTGCAGGTGCAGGTGCAGGTACAGGTACAGGTACAGGTACAGGTGCAGGTACAGGTACAGGTACAGGTACAGGTGCAGGTACAGGTACAGGTACAGGTACAGGTACAGGTATGGGTGCAGCTCCAGCTCCAGCTCCAGCTCCAGCTTCAGCTTCAGCTCCAGCTCCAGCTTCAGTCACGCCATTTGCTAATTTATTTGGAGGAGGCTCAAGCCCAATCCCAATCCCAAGGCAGCCCTAGAAGACTGATGCTCGATGAAGGTTCGGGTCATTTCGGCCTGAGCCTTCATCTCTATTTCTAGAGAACGCTTCTGATTTTGTTTGAATTTCAGCGCGCTGATCGGGGCAATCGTGGCGTCGTTATCTGTTGAGATTTATCAGTGATTTTTGATCCATTTTGCTAGATCTAAAATCTTTCTGCTTAAGAAGGCTGTATTGCAGCCAGGCTGAATACCATGTATACTGATTTTTTTTAATTCATATTGTGGTCCCATGAAAAACATCCACGATGCTCACTTCAAGCAATTGATGCAGGAGCGTTGTTTTTTGAACCCTTTCTTAAGACTTATTTGCCGGTTGATCTTTTAACGCGGATTGATTGGAACTCCATTGATTTTTATAAGATGGGTGCTCGGCATCGTGAACCCAATACCCAAAAGGAATTTGAAGCGGATTTGATTTATCTCTGTCATTTGGATGGGAAGCGGGCTATGCTTTGGGTTCATGCTGAGCATCAATCCGGGTCTGATCCAATCATGATTCTGCCGACGATTGTGACGATTCTTTATTATCAGGGTAAAAAGCCCTGGAAAGAAAGCCTGAAGCTGCAATTTTTTGCGAGCATTATCCATACAGTGGATGACAAGTCACGGAGCACTGTGTTAGAATACCTCATACATGCAGTGCATATTACAGAGGCCGAGTTAACGGAGGCTGCACAATATTGCCTGCTGACACAGGATAGGGAGAACTTGATGACTTTAGCGGATCGCCTCGTGGCAAGAGGAATGCAGGAAGGAATGCAGCGAGGTGTGCAACAAGGGATGGAGCAGGGCATGCAGCAAGGCATGCAACAAGGCATTCTGGTGATTGCCAAATCCATGCTTCTGAAAGGACTTGAGCATGAGCTGATTTCAGAAACGACAGGTTTAACACGTCAAGAGCTGGTAGCACTTCAGAAGGGGTTAAGTCATTGAGTTTGTAGGGTTTGTGTGGCATAAGGATTCAAGCATTTCATTTCCGTCCGAGCCTTCACCTCGATTTCTAGAGAACGCGTCTGATCTTCTTTGAACTTCAGGGCGCCGACCAGGGCAATCATGGCGCCGTTATCGGTGCAGAATTCTAGGCGGGGATAAAATACTTTAAAGCCATGATTTTGGCTGAGTTGGGTGAGGTTAGCGCGTAGATTTTGGTTTGCGCTGACGCCGCCTGAGATGACTAAATGGGCGTGGCCTGTTTTTTGAAGGGCCAAGAGGGCTTTGTGGCACAATGTTTTAATCATGATCGCCTCGAAGCTGGCTGCAATATCCGCATAGGCTGAGGGTGTTTCGCGTTCGATGAGGAGGCGGGTTGCGGTTTTGAGGCCGCTGAAACTAAAATCAAGAGAGTCTTTGTTGAGTAAGGGCAGGGGGAGTTTAAACCGCGCTGTGCCTTGGGTTGCAAGTTCGGCTAAATATTTTCCGCCGGGATAGGGGAGCCCCATGATTTTGGCGGTTTTGTCGAAGGCTTCACCGGCTGCATCGTCTAGGGTATCTCCCAGTAAAGTATAGTCTCCGATGGCTTTGACTTCATATAATTGGGTGTGTCCGCCTGAAACCAGTAATGCAACAAACGGGAATTCCGGTTGGGGATTTTCTAGAAAAGGCGCAAGCAAATGCCCTTCCATGTGATGCACGGGAATGGTGGGAATATTCCAAGCCAGAGAGAGACTTTTTGCGACGCCTGCACCAATCATGAGCGCGCCGATCAATCCAGGAGCATAAGTATAGGCAATGCCATCTAGAGCTTGAGGAAGGATTTCAGCTTGCTGTAAACAGGTATCAATCAGGGGTAAAATTTTGCGGATATGATCGCGCGAGGCTAGTTCAGGAACCACCCCACCATATTGTGCGTGGCGTTTAATTTGACTGTAAAGGGTGTGCGCAAGCAGGCCTTTTTCAGTATCATAAATTGCGATGCCGGTTTCATCGCAGGAACTTTCGATGCCGAGAATTTTCATAGTCTGCGCTTTGCTGGGGAAGGGACTGCATAATCATACCTGGTTTCGATGATTTGGCAAGCATGGGCTTGCAATATCAGACCCCCATCCTTTAGAATTGAATAAACAATCAACGGAGTGATGCATGAGTCAAAAATGTCCCCTGACGACCAGTAATGGCGCGCCGATCGCGGATGATCAAAATAGTATTACGGCCGGTGAGCGGGGGCCACTTACGTTTGATAACTTTCGTTTATTTGAAAAATTAGCGCATTTTAATCGCGAGCGGATTCCGGAA
The DNA here is from genome assembly GCA_947476405.1 of Thiotrichales bacterium. Lineage (GTDB taxonomy): Bacteria > Pseudomonadota > Gammaproteobacteria > Francisellales > CACEW01 > JAJZUD01. The sequence continues at coordinate 66,347 of CANJQG010000002.1, read as the reverse complement.
CGCGTTGTCCATGCGCGCGGTGCGGGTGCGTATGGGACGTTTACTTTGAATCAGGATTTGTCTTCCTTAACCATGGCTGATTTTTTACAGGGTGCGGGTAAAAAAACACCTGTGTTTTTGCGGTTTTCAACTGTTGGGGGCGGGCAGGATTCCAGCGATTATGCGCGGGATCCCCGTGGATTTGCTTTAAAGTTTTATACTGAGCAAGGGAATTGGGATTTAGTGGGCAATAATACGCCTGTGTTTTTTTTGCGAGATCCTAGTAAATTTCCGGACTTTATTCATTCTCAGAAAAAAAATCCGCAGACTAATTTGCCTGATCCTGCTGCGATGTTTGAGTTTTGGGCTAATTCGCCGCAATCTTTTCATCAAATGACGATTCTGATGTCGGATCGTGGCCTGCCGGCATCGTTCCGGCATATGGATGGGTTTTCATCACATGCCTTGAGTTTGTGGAATCAAAAAGGGGAGCGGGTCTGGGTCAAATGGCATTTTAAAACCCAGCAAGGGATTCAAACGCTGACCAATGAAGCGGCCGCAAAAATGCCTTCTTTCGGTGCGCAGCAGGATTTATTTCAGGCGATTGAAAAGGGTGATTTTCCACGCTGGCGTGTGGCGATTCAGGTGATGACGATGGAGCAGGCCAAAACCTATCATATTAATCCATTCGATTTAACAAAAGTCTGGCCGCATGGTGAGGTCCCGCTGATGGAGGTTGGAATATTGGAATTAAATCGTAATGTCACCAATTATTTTGCGGAGGTCGAGCAAGCTGCGTTTGCGCCATCGAATTTAGTGCCAGGCGTCGGGGTCTCTCCCGATAAAATGCTTCAAGCCCGATTGCTGGCTTATCAGGATGCGCATCGCTACCGGATTGGCGTGAATCATGCACAATTGCCTATCAATGCACCCCGTTGTCCGGTGCATCATTATCAGCGGGATGGCGCAATGGCTCGGGATGCAACGGCGGAAGTGAATTTTTATCCCAATGATCGGACTGCTCAGGGTGCACCGGCGCCGGTTCCTGAAATGGCGGAGCCACCCTTGCCGATTTTGGGTGACGCCTGGGTCAAGGCTTATGATACGCAGAATGAAGATAATTTTTCGCAGGCAGGAGCGCTGTTCCGCCTGATGTCAGACGATCAGAAAAATCAGTTGGCCCATAATATTGCGGAAGGGCTGAAACAAGCGAATCCATCGATTCAAGAGCGCATGTTGGCGCAGTGTCAGGCGGCAGATTCTGATTATGCCGCGCGCGTTCAGCATGCTTTAAAATGAGGAGCCTAGTGTGTCGTATTTAGTGGATTCCCATTGCCATTTAGATTTATTGGATTTGACGCCTTTTGAGGGATCTTTGGATCGCGCGATTGAAGCGTCTATTCAGGCAGATGTTAAAAAAATGCTCTGTATTTCTGTCGATATGGAAAAAATTCCAGCCATTCTCAAATTGGCTGAGCAGTATCCGATGGTCTATGCCAGTGTAGGCGTTCATCCCAGTGAAGATCAGGGTGAGGAGGTCGATCCCCTCCGCTTGCTGGACTATGCGAAACATCCTAAAGTCATTGCAGTGGGTGAGACCGGCCTTGATTATTATTATGAATTTACAGATAAATCCGTACAGCGTGCGCGGTTTATCACGCATATTGAAGTGGCGCAAAAATGTAACATGCCTTTGATTATTCATACTCGGAAGGCGCAAGAAGATACGATTGCCATTTTGCGTAAATATGAGGTCAGTCAAGCCGTATTTCATTGTTTTACTGAAAGTATTGAAATGGCGCGTCAGGGTTTGGATTTGGGCTTGATGATTTCATTTTCTGGAATTTTGACTTTTAAAAATGCAGATTCTTTGCGTGAAGTTGCAAAATATGTACCGTTGGACCGTATTTTGGTCGAAACCGATTCGCCCTATTTGACCCCAATGCCCAATCGAGGAAAGCCAAATTATCCAGGTTATACACGTTTAGTTGCAGAATGTCTTGCGAATTTGAAGGGCTTGACTTATCCTGAAGTGCGGGATCAGACCACCCGTAATTTTCATCAGTTATTTAAATTGGGAGAATCATCATGCCTCTTTTGAAGCGGATTTTTAAAATCATCGTGATGGGCCTGATTATTTTATTGATTTTGGGGTGTCTCGGTGCTTTTGCTTTGGCAAAGTGGGTGAATCCCAATCATTTTAAGCCGCAGATCATTGCCATGGTGAATCAATCTACAGGAAGAGCGCTTACTTTGCCGGGTAATCTCAGCTGGAATTTTTTCCCGCGTCTTGGGATTCATGTGGGTGCAGCAGCGTTGAGTAATCCTGCCGCCTTTACGCAAGTGAATTTTGCAGAAATCCAATCCGCTGATTTATATTTAAATTGGAACGCGCTTTTGCAGGGTAAAATCGCAGTGAGTAGTATGAATGTCAGCGGCCTGCAATTATTTCTGCGTCAAAAAGGTCACGAAAATAATTGGACTTTTGCGCATCAAACACCGCAATCAAAGACGGTGTCCGCGCCCATTTATCGTAGGCAAAGCAAAGCAATAGATTTTAGTGTGGATGCCTTTAGTTTGAGTCATGCGCAAGTCACCTATGATAATGACCAGAGTCATTGTCATATTGCGATCAGTGAACTCAATTTGACCCTGAATCAGTTTAATCCTAATCAAGATTTCCCTGTTTTGTTGAATGCGAATGTCAATGTCAATGACAATTTAACTGGAAATGTGAAAGTAAATATGCTGGCGCAGATCAATTTTAAAAAAGAAACTTTAAGTTTTGATCATTTAGCGCTTCAAAGCAATTTAACTTATTTTGCTCAGAGTGATCAAAAAATACATCTGAGCGCGCAAATTTCAGGCGGGCTGAATCTAGATTTAAATCAGCAAACGCTTCTCTTGAATGAGGTTAGTTTTGATTTTAATCAAATTGTAAATGGCACTTTAAATGTGAATGTGAAAGGCTGGAATACATTAAACTATTCGGGCTTGCTCAAGTTGAGTGCATTCTCGCTGCCTGATTTGAGTGAGAGTTTAGGGCTGCCTTTTCCCACTTTTCCAAATAAGCTGATTTTGCAGCAAGTGACTATTTCTACCCATTTTTCTGGAAATGCGCGAAAGTTGAATTTAAATCCATTAAAAATGGGTTTTACCGGGACGCAGATTCAGGGGAATGTGAATGTGACTTCTTTTCAGCCTTTGCGTTTGGGTGAAAGTCTGAATGCAGATCAAATAGATACTTCTGATTTTGTGAATTTATCGGGTGCGAAGTTGCCGATGCAAAATATTGCATTATCCGGAACCGTGAGGGGGGGGCGCAATCTTCAAATAAATCAAAATGTAAATATCCAGAATTTAACGTTACTTGGGTTTGATTTGCGCGCTTTGATTGATAGTCTGAATCAACTGGCAACGAATTTACTGAATATTCGAAATCTAGTCTCAGCGAGCTCGGAGATCAATCAGTCGATGCTTGCGTTGCAACAAAATCAAGGGCCCATTAATGCGGGCAATGGAAAGCATACTGATTTGGGCTCCCTCAAGGCTAATATTGTGCTCAGTCAGGGGGTGCTCACCACGCCCGTAATGGATATGAAAGGCCCGCTGGTACAAGTCAAAGGTTCAGGTCAAATTGATTTGGGTCAAAAAAATATGGATTATCTTTTGACAAGCCAATTGGTTGCCCCAGGAAAAGTCAAAGGCTTGGTCATTCCCTACAAAATAAGTGGATCTTTCGATCAGCTGAAACAAGGTGTGGAATGGCCGATTGTTCACGCGGAGATGATCAAATATGTGAGCCTGGCCTTAGGTTCAACCGTCACGCATTCATTGGGTTCTGTCGTCGGTGGGGCGGTGAATGCCTTGAAGGATTTGCTAAAATGACCTTATCTCATTAAAGTCACTTGCAGGTCTTCCAGTCAAGGCGCTAATTGAGTTATAATGCTTTTTTGAATGAGATAAAGCGCGATACGGACGATGATTCAACATTTAGTTTCTAAGGTTTTTGGGAGTCGCAACGAGCGGATTTTAAAGGATTTGCAGCGGAAGGTGCGCGCGATTAATGCGTTGGAGCCTCAGCTTCAGGGGCTTTCGGATGAGGCTTTGGCGGCTAAGACGGCTGAGTTTAAGGCTCGGGTTTTGGCGGGTGCGACACTGGATAGTCTGTTGATTGAGGCGTTTGCGGTTGTCCGTGAGGCCAGTCGTCGCGTCTTGGGGATGCGTCATTTTGATGTGCAGCTGATCGGCGGAATGGTCTTGCATATGGGTAAAATTGCGGAGATGAAAACGGGGGAAGGAAAAACCCTCGCTGCGGTTCTACCCCTCTATTTAAATGCTTTGTCAGGTGAAAACGTCCATTTGGTGACGATTAATGATTATCTCGTCAAGCGAGATGCGGAGCAGATGGGGCGGGTTTATGGCTTTCTTGGCTTGACGACGGGCGTGATTGTGCCGGGCCTCGATAATGTAACGCGTCGGTCTGCGTATGCTTGCGATATTACGTATGGCACTAATAACGAATTTGGCTTTGATTATCTGCGTGATAATATGGTTACCCATGTTGCGGAACGCGTTCAGCGGAAACTTTATTTTGCGGTCGTCGATGAAGTGGATTCGATTTTAATTGATGAAGCCCGTACGCCTTTGATTATCTCTGGGGTGATGGAGGATAGTTCAGTTCATTACGTCGAACTCACCGAGTTGATTGGCAAGCTAAAAAAGCAGGAGAGTGAAGCGGGTCCAGGCGATTATACCTTGGATGAAAAAGCGCGTCAGGCAATGCTCACCGAAAGCGGTCATGAGCACCTCGAAGTTCTGCTGCTTGAGGCTAAGATTATTGAAGAAGGGGAAAGTCTTTACAGCCCAAAAAACTTGAGTTTGATGCATTATTTTAACGCGGTGCTGCGTGCGAATACGCTGTATCATAAAGATGTGGATTATATCGTCAAAGAGAACGAAATTATTATTGTGGATCCTCATACCGGCCGCGCCATGATTGGGCGCAGATGGTCTGATGGGTTGCATCAGGCGGTGGAGGCCAAAGAAGGCGTTGCGATTCAAGCGGAGAATCAAACCCTGGCTTCGATTACTTTCCAAAATTATTTTAGAATTTATAATAAATTGAGCGGTATGACGGGGACGGCCGATACGGAAGCCTATGAATTACAGCAGATTTATAATCTCGAAGTCGTTGTAATTCCCACCCATATGCCGATGGTGCGTAAAGATCAAGCAGATATGGTTTATCTGACTGCAGATGAAAAATTCGCAGCGATTGTTGAGGATATCAAAGCCTGTAAAGGCCGTGGTCAACCGGTTTTGGTCGGGACGGCTTCGATTGAAACTTCAGAGCAGCTTTCTGAACTCCTTCAAAAGGAAAATATTGTTCATGAAGTGCTGAATGCGAAGCAGCATGTGCGTGAGGCCTCGATTGTCACAGAAGCAGGCTGTCCCGCAGCGGTCACCATTGCGACAAATATGGCCGGTCGGGGAACGGATATTGTTTTGGGCGGAAATTTTCAGGCTGAATTATTGGGTTTAGAGAATCCAACACCTGAGCAAGCGACTGCATTAAAAGCAGATTGGCAGGCGCGACATAACCAGGTGAAGGCAGCGGGTGGGATTCGTATTATTGGTTCAGAGCGTCATGAATCACGCCGGATTGATAATCAGTTGCGTGGTCGATCCGGGCGTCAGGGTGATCCGGGTTCCAGCCAGTTTTATTTGTCGCTAGAGGATCACTTGATTCGGATTTTTTCAGGCGATCGTCTGGCGGGGATGATGCGTCGTTTGGGTATGGGGCAGGGTGAGGCTTTGCAAAGTCGCTTAGTGACGAAAGCCATTGCGAATGCACAGAAAAAAGTAGAAAATCACAATTTCGATATTCGGAAACAATTGCTGCAATACGATAATGTGGTCAATGATCAGCGTAAAGTCATCTATCAACAGCGGGCAGAATTGCTGCAGGAAGACAATCTGTCAGAGGTCGTCTCAAATTTACGCCATGATGTGATGGAGTCCGTGACCGAGCGTTTTGTTCCTGCGGGTTCAATGCCAGAGCAATGGGATGTGGTGGGCCTGGTTGCCTTATTGCAGGCTGATTTTGCTTTGGATTTGCCGATTCAGTCCTGGTTGGATGAAGACGCTAATTTAACAGCAGAAGCGTTGATGCAAAAAGTGGTGGCTGCAGGACATGCATTTTATAGCGAAAAAACAGTGAAAGCAGATGTCAATGCCTTAGCCCATTATGAAAAGTTAGTGATTCTCAATAGTATGGATACGCATTGGCGCGAGCACTTGGCGCGGCTGGAGCATCTCAAGCAAAGTATTAATTTGCGTGGCTATGCACAAAAAGACCCTAAGCAAGAATATAAGCGAGAAGCCTTTAATTTGTTTTCGAGTCTGCTGGATCAATTTAAACATGATGTCACTGCGGTCCTGATGAAGGTAATCATCAAAGCGCCTGAAGAAGCTGCGATTGCGGCGCCGCCCATGCAAAAAATCCAATATCAGCATCAGTCCTTAAATGGCATGGGTGAGCCTGAAAAAGCGGCTGATTTTTCAAAAGTGGGGCGTAACGATCCCTGCCCTTGTGGTTCGGGTGAAAAGTTTAAACACTGTCATGGAAAAATAACGGGATGAAAAAAGCACGTCTCAAACTGGACTATGTGATTTTAGTCGCGTTTATCGGCTTGTTGACGATTGGTTTGGTGATGGTGGCCTCGTCTTCGATGGCGGTGGCGCAGCATAGTTATGGCAACTCCTTTTATTTTATTATTCGGCAGAGTATTTTTGCGGTGATTGGAATCCTGGCTTTGCTGATTTGTTTGACCATTCCTACTGAATTTTGGCAAAATCTAAATCAAAAATGGCTATTTATCGGCTTAGGATTGTTGATTTTAGTGTTGATTCCGGGGGTTGGCCATGTCGTGAATGGCAGTCGGCGTTGGATTATTTTCGGGCCGATTGCGATTCAGGTGTCAGAATTGGTCAAGCTGTGCGCAGTGATGTACGTTGCAGGCTATTTGTGTCGTCATGGCGAAGAAGTGAAAGAAAGCTTAAGCGGCATTGTGAAGCCTGTATTGGCTTTGGGTATGATGGCCGTTTTGTTGTTGATGGAGCCTGATTTTGGCGCGACGGTTGTGGTGTTTGTCACCGCATTGGGCATGCTGTTTATGGCGGGTGCGCGCTTGCGTTGGTTTTATATTTTAGTGATTTTAGCGGCAGCGGCGGCAGTGGCTTTGGTGATCTTCTCGCCTTATCGGATGGCGCGTTTTTTAGGTTTTTTAAATCCCTGGAATGACCAACTAAGTACGGGCTATCAACTTTCACAATCGCTGATTGCTTTTGGTCGTGGCGGCATTTTTGGTGTGGGCCTGGGCAATAGTGTGCAAAAATTATTTTATTTGCCAGAATCCTATACCGATTTTGTGCTCGCGATTATCGGTGAAGAGCTCGGCGTATTAGGGGTTTGCCTGGTTTTATTTTTATTTGGATTATTAGTTTGGCGGGGCTTGAATATTGGAAAAACCGCGCATCTGCAACAGTATTTATTCGATACCTTTGTCGCCTATGGCCTGACTTTTTGGCTGGCGATGCAGGTCCTGATCAATACCGGCGTCAATATTGGTCTTTTGCCGACGAAAGGCCTGACCCTACCCTTTATCAGTTATGGGGGCAGTAGTTTGGTGGTGGACTGCTTGGTCATCGGCATTCTGTTGCGCATTGACCTTCAAAATCAGCTGCGCAGTCAGGAAAATGTCGTTGATCGCGTTCGGAGTCGGATTTTTAATTTGGGTTGAGTAGATTTAGGAGAGTAGATTTAGATTGACTTTATAAATAAAAAATTATATTATTGGTTGAGATCAAATAATCATTCCGAGATAAAAAGAGGAATTACAATGCCCATTTCAACGCAAGTAGGCCAGTCAATTGTTGAAGCTGAAGCGGATATTCATTGCGCACTCGATCAGATGATCGATCAGGCCGACTATCAATTTCGATTTACGGGTCAGAAATTGCGGGCACATCAAAATAGTTCTAATGATAAGCCACTTGAAGTGAAGCGCTTATGGCGCAAAAAATATGATATGGATGAAGGCTTAAGAGAGAAGCTAACGATGAAGGGCGCGGCCATTGGTCAAGGTGCCTTTGGCATCGTGTATGGGCGTATTCCCAAAAAAGGACAAGAGATTACGCTGGTGAAAAAATATTCCTTGAATCTGGGGGGCGAAGAGCGTGAGAATGCGCTTCGTAATGCGAAACAAAATTTGCGTGACTTAATGATCCATACCTTAATTATGAATCCCAGAAAAAGCAAGCAATTGCGACTGGTAATTAATTTTAAGAGAAATGGCATCACTTCCAAGGTGACATTGCCTTTTTTGGGTGATCGAAGTTTAGAAAAAGCAATTGATCTAGAGAGGAAAGGCGGCCTGGGTCGATTTTTGAATGCAGCATTGACGACGATGCAAGGTCTGCAAAAATTGCATGCTGCAGGGATTGTTCATCGTGATATTAAGCCTGAAAATATCCGTTCTAGTGCAGATGGAACTTCCTCAATCATCGATTTTGGATTGTCTTTGTTTGAAGCTCACCGCGGAAAGGATCAGCGTCTAGGTTTGGCTGGAACGTCGTATTTTATTCCCTTGAATCAATTGATTAAACGTAGGATTTCTAACTCTCAACAGTCCTATCAGTCTGATTATGCTCAAGATCGATATGCATTCGCGATTAGTTTTATGGGAATCTTGGGTTGGAATGCAGAGAAGCTTGTTCAAGAACTGGGTGCAAAAAGAGTGTTGGAGGGAGGAAGGAAAACTTATCTATATACCCCAAGTCAGCTAAATGCTCGATATAACGAGAGGTGCAATACTTTTTTTGGAAGCCTAAGAGGACGTCTTGAGACTGCGGGTATGGATGCCCCTGACGCTGACCGTTTTATTGGTATTTTACGAAAAATGAGTTCTCAAGATCAAAAAATACCTCATACAGTGACGACTCAAGATGCAGTCATTTGTTTTTCTCAATTAGCAAGTCGCTATCCCGTTAATTCAATAGACCAATTGAAAAAAAACCTATTAGATGCCATTCAGGCTTATCTTGGTTTTAATGGTGTTAATCGAGGGCTATTTCATCGTCATGCACAAGCTGGGCGCAATACAGCATCCGTATTACAGGCAAAGATTGATGCGGCCAGTGATGTCGAGAGTTTAAAGCAGCTTGCGATAGACCAAATTAATGGTCAGTATGGTGGCAATCTCAATAAACATAGTTTGCGGACGTATCTGCTTGCGGCCTTTGATATGCAAGCTGATCCGAATCAAAAAGGTAAAGATCTGTCGGAGTATATCAATACCTATAATCACGCTGATCACAAAGCCAAAAAGAAAGCGGATATTGACGCTGCAAGGGCAGGTGAATTTACCTTGAGTGTTGAAGCGCCTCTCTCTGAAAATGCAAATCTTTTGCAAAAAATTCCGGCAGTTATTGCGTCGCCTACGCCACTCTTTAATTTGATGAGAGTTCAAGGTGTTCGTTCGCTTCCTGTGCCCGCTATCGCCGATCGCTTGCTCTCTGTTGGATAATCAGCGAGCGCTGAAGTGATTTCACGTAGATTTCTAAGCTTTTTTCTGTTTGGCTATCTAGCTCATTTTTTCGCCGATTAGGTGCGATATTTTTTCAGCATCCTCTGGAGTTAAGCCTATAATCGCCAAGCTGCCTCTCGATCTTCTTCTGGATAACATGAGGCTGGGGACATCAATAATGACGGAGCTAATTCCTAAAAAATGTTCCAATGGATTTTGACGCACATTCACATCCACTATATTGGCAAACAAGATGATTTGTTTATTGATTCCATAAAATCCGGAAAAATTAATGCAACGTTCGTTGGTAATGAAGTACCAATGTTTTTTAGATACCGCCGATAACCATACATAAACAAGGGTCACAATAAGGGCTGCAATAACGGCTATAATAATGGCAATCACGCCCAGATAGGGCAAGGGATTAGTCCGCAAAAAGGAAAGGAACCCTAATGCTTCTTTAAATTGAGCCATACTGAATAGGAGTATGATGAATAAAGTCGCTACCCAAGTCAGTGCTCTTATGGTAATCCAATACCAAACAATGGCTTGTTTAGGCTGAGTTTCAATGAGAATGCTTTCACCCTCATGTAATTGAATATTCGGTTTCATTTTTTCTCCATTTTTTAAATGAATGATAGTAAAATGACTATGCAGTTTTGATGGTATCAGCTTCAGGTGGTATCAGCTTCAGGTGGTATCAGCAAGGCGGTTTTTGTAATTAAGAGGGTTGTAGTTTTTCTTTTTGATTTTTAATAAAAATTAATTTATAAAAATATTTATTTAATATATTTGTTACATTTAAATAATTTATTAAATATATTGTGATGGACTAATTTATTAATTTTTACTATAATGTTTGGATTGTTTAAATCATAGAAAGGAAAAGGCATGAAAATGAAAAAAGTGATTCGTAATGGGGTATTGATGAGTGCGCTTGGGCTCTCAATGGGGTCGGTTTATGCGGCTAATTGTGCATCTGGTTATGGCTGGATTGGAATTGAAAATCAAAATTATCCTAGCTTTATTGTGCAGCAGCAGTTGCAGGTAAACGGTCAAAATGCCTTTGTGTCGATTCCTTTTTATGTTGAGCAAAATGATCCTAACACCCTTGGGTGGTCACAGTCGGTTAATCAGAATACCTGGATTGATCTCTGTGTGCAAACTGCGTCTGGCGCGGGTGTTTATGAGATTTTAGGCGTGTCGGGTGCAGTGCCTACGCCTGCAGTACCGACATCCATCAGTGCGGTGACGAGTACGCCCATTACAATGATGGCGTATGGAGCAAAAAATACTCCAGGTCAATTTAATAATACGACGCCTTCGATGCAATCTATTTTTCAATATACAGTGAATAATCAATTGCAGTTGCCGACGCCACCTTTATCTTCTTCATATGACCATTGGAAAACCGATGTGCTGATTCAAAGTGGCTCGAATGAATCTATGCCGGGAGATACGGCGCGCGTTCAGCAGGAAGCGTATATGCTGACAGGGAGTCCCGGTAACAATTATGATTGGTTTCAGCATTTAAATGATACTACTTCAGAAGGAATGGGTTATGGCATGTTGATTGCGGTTGGGATGAATGACTCGGCTACTTTTTCTGATCTTTACAGCTATGTTCAGCATTATAGTCAGTATTATACCGAAGATGCGTCGCAACCCCTGAGTCCAAAAGAACAGGATGGCTTGATGCGCTGGGTGGTCAGCTATGACAATATTGATGGATTGCAGGCGGGTGCAGTGCCTCTTTCACAACAGTATCCCAATGGTGGAAGTGCCAGTGATGCGGACATTGATATTGCGTATGCTTTATTGTTAGCGGGAGATAAATGGAATAATGCCACGTATACAGATGCTGCTTTAGCCATGATTAAAACGATTATTCAAAAAGATACCACCACTTCTGTGAATGTGAGCGGGCAGATGCTCTCGGTGCCTTTAACCCTGACGATGGGCGATAATAATCAGACCCGAAATCAGTTCTCGCTCAGCTATTTTAAGCCTGCTGCATTGACTGCTTTTATTGCTGCGTTAAATCAGTCTGGTGATACCGTCGATGCTAAAGCATATCAAACCTTGTTGAGCAATAGTTTAGCTCAGGCACAAGCGATGGAGCAGAGTGAAAATGGCGTGATTCCGGGGTGGTCTCATTTTGATGCCAATGGTTTATTTCAAGCGGGTGTTGATATGCAGGTTATTATTCCCGCTCGTAATTCAACGGGAGCCATTACGGATTCGACAGCGCCTTATGTAGAGAATCTGCCTGCTGTGAATAATATTCAATACGAATATAATGGAGCGCGGACGCCGATGTTATTGGCCTGGTATGTTCATAATGAAGGGAATCAATGTCAGGCGAATGCTTCTTGTGCAGAAGCGCAGACGATTTTGAATACATTGACCGCAAGCATGGGCAATTTATATATGACAGCAGGTGATATGACATCGCTTTATGGGCCTCAATTCGTCGGTCAAAGCTATACAATCAATGCAACGGGTTATACCAATTGGACGCTTGCCGGTGCGGTGCAAAATGTTACGAATAGTTTTGCAGATCCAGTGAATGATGATCTGGGGGCCTGGTCTTCCACAGGGATTTTTGCAACTCCTTTATTAGATGGCGAGTCCGCGGGCAGTGATACCGCAGCCGCAGCCGACTTTGCGCATTACATGGCTAATTTTGCGACGATGACCTATGGCAATGCAGATAATCAAAACTATTTTGGTGAAAGTTTGTATCTTCTCAGTCAGCTGTATGTGTTGAATTCAGCGCAGCCATAATGGCTGAGTGATCAGTGTGTTCTAATCAAGGTCGCCATGGTGCGGCCTTTTTTATTTTGATGAATGAGTGAATTTTATGGTATGTATAATGCCACTAAGAATCAAGACAGTGCGGATCACCAGAATATCAGTGCTGAGTGTCCTGTTTCGTAACACACTAAATTGAGCGCTATACCTGGTGCACGATTGGCGCTGCTATATGAGTCGTATGTTGAGTGGCGGTGAGGAGTGGCGTTGTGATGTGAGGAGCTTCCTGGTGGCGATGACTCATTGCTGTATGCACTGCATTTCCGAGTGCACATAACCCAGTGAGCGCAGCATATCCAAGCACCCCACAGCCTGCAAACATCAGGACAAAACCAGCTGCTTTATCATTTTCTATTTCATAATGAGGCGTAGTGTTTGGGTTAGCATGCTGCCCTTTATTCATTGAGTGGGTGCCCAGGATGACAAGTACAACGCCAGTTCCGATCCAGCATCCCGTAGCTAGTATTCCGCCTGTTATCTGAATGCATTTTCCTAACATGATTATTTCCGGATTGATTTTGATAAGTGGTTGCATTTTATTTTATTTTCATGCGCATGTCAATTGATATTTTATTATTTTCCATCTATATTCTTTGTGCTACTTTTTTTATTTAAAGCGTTGCAATAATCAGTTCATCTTGCTTCAAATAAATTTCAGTGAGGCTGTGGGTGAGTTCTGCAATATGTTCAAAAAGCTGAAAATGTCCGGCAATCGAAACGAGTTCTGCGGCCAGTTGCTGGCAGAAAATGCGGGCGTTTTTGTTGCCATTGACCCCTGCCAGAGCGCGGCCACGGAGGCTTCCATAGACATGAATGTTGCCATCTGCCAAAATTTCTGCACCCGAGCTGACGGTGCCGATGATAATTAAATCGCCGCCTTCTGCATAAATGCGCTGGCCGGAACGGACGGGTTCTGAAATAATTTTGCTACCGCCTTCCGTGCTGGCATTACCACCCGCTTTTTTATCGGATTTAACGGGCTCATTCATCACAGCTAAATGCGCTTCACGAATTTCATTCAGCCAGGTAGTGGGTGCGCCTTTGATTCCCACTGCAATGACCTGATTGTTTTGGAGTACGCTTTTTAATTTTTGAAAATCAAGCCGATCTACTTTCAAAGCCTGTACATCAATGACCATCGGTGTGCAATTGAAAAACTTGGGTGCTAACTGAATTTTCGCTTTGAGATCCGCATCAAAGGCCTCGAGGTCCGCTGTCATCAGCTGTAAAACACTGAGGGTAAACAAGCTACCTTTTAATTTAAAGCTCTGTCCCATGAAAAATCAATTCAAGTCAAAACAGTATAGTAGCTGTATTGGCTTCAAAAGTCTATTTATGCTATCATCTAGACATGATTTTGACCCCAAGACTCGATATACTGCCTGCTCCACAGTATCGACTATGGCCAGAGCTGATCGACACGCCTAAGCATTTTGTGCTCTATGGTGGAACCGCTATTGCGTTACGTTTAGGGCATCGTCAATCCATTGATTTTGATTTTTTTTCCAGTGAATGCTTTCATCCTTCCGAGTTATTGCGGGATATCCCTTATTTGAAGGATGCAATGCCTATTTTAAGTCAAAATAATTCGCTTGTTTGTGCAATTGATCGAGGAGGCACTGTGAAGCTTTCTTTTTTCGGAGGGCTTTCCTTTGGGCATATTCAATCACCTGATGAAGCTGAAAACACATTCATTTCTGTTGCTTCTTTGTTGGATCTCATGGCTTCTAAATTAAAAGTAATTCAAGATCGTGCAGAGTATAAAGATTACTTTGATTTATACACGTTATTACAACATGATTTATTTGAAAATGGTCTGGGCGCAGCGCAGGCGATTTATGGGGCAAGTTTTAATCCGCTTCTTAGCTTAAAGGCGTTAGGTTTTTTTGATGATGGAGATCTGGCTGGCTTATCAGATGAAATCAAGGCGTTTTTAATAAGCGAAATCAGGCGACTTGATTTAAGGCATCTGCCTCGGTATCAATCGAAAGTGGGATTGCGATCATGAAAAAATTAAGTCTAGAGGAGGTGGTGACGCGCGTCATTTGGTGGAAGTCACCGCAAGAAGCTTTGAAATATAAGGAGCATCTCATTGCACATGCGATGGCGCATGGCAGGCTTGAAGATATTTTAGTGCTTGAGAAAACCTTCGGAGTGAGGGTGTTTCAATCTGTTTTAAAACAGCCTCCTCCTGGAATTTTTGATGAAAAATCATGGGTTTTTTGGCGTATTCGGTTTAATCTTCCTTGGGCGCCGTTGCCTAAAAGAGCGCTTTCTTAAAAGCACGATTTATGCTAGTCTATACCCCATCATCACATGGAAATTTTTCAAAAATGAAAACCCGTTTTGCACCGAGTCCCACTGGTCTGATTCATCTGGGAAATGCCCGTACTGCTTTGTTTAGCGCGCTGTATGGCGTGGGGCAGAATGGCACATTTTTATTGCGGATTGAAGATACAGACAAGGCACGTTCTACGCTTGAGCATATTGAGGATCTCGTGCGTGATCTGCATTGGCTGGGGATTGAGTGGCAGGAAGGAGAAGGGGTTTCCGGAGGCGAGCATGGGCCCTATCGTCAATCCGCGCGGGATGTGATTTATGACGCGTATTATCAAAAACTCATCGACTTGGGGCGGGCGTATCCCTGTTATTGCTCGGCAGAAGAATTGGATTTAGAGCGAAAACTGCAAAAGGCCTCCGCTCAGGCTCCGCGTTATTCTGGAAAATGCAAGCGCTTAAGTCAGGCTGATTGTCAGGCGCTAGAAGCAAAAGGGGTGAAACCAACGCTGCGATTTAAAATTCAAGTGGGCGAAATCATCTCCTTTAAAGATGGCGTGAAAGGTCAGCAAACTTTTAAAGCAGAAGACATCGGCGACTTTATTATTCGTCGGAATGATGGCGGTTCGTCTTTTATGTTTTGTAATGCCATCGATGATTCCTTGATGGGTGTGACGCATGTGATGCGGGGCGAAGATCACCTGACCAATACGCCGCGGCAGCTCATGATTTTAAAGGCCCTCGGGATGCGTGAGCCGGGTTATGCGCACATGGCCTTGATTAATGGCGTTGATGGCGCACCTTTATCAAAACGGAATGGCAGTTTGAGTATTCAAGACATGCGGGAAGCCGGTTTTTTGCCCATTGCGGTGGTCAATTATATGGCGCGCCTGGGTCACTATTATGAAAAAAATGAGTTGATGTCGTATGCTGATTTGGCGGCACATTTTCGCCTAGAATCTTTGGGCAATTCAGCTGCGCGTTTTGATCCGGATCAATTGCTGTATTGGCAGCGTGTGGCCGCGCATCGTCTGGATGATCTGGCTTTGTGGGATTGGTTTGATGTCAAAGAAATCGTATCGGTAACACAACGGGATTTGTTTATCAAAACCGTGCGTGAAAATATTTTATTTCCCAAAGATGCATTGCGGTATGCGAAAATATTATTGGGTACTGATTTTGCACTGACGGAGCATCAGGAGATTATTTTACAAGCGGGCTTGTCCTTTTTTGATTTGGCTTATCAGACGCTGGAAGCGGGATTCTGTGACTTTAAAGTCTTGGCTGATACCCTTGCCCAACACCTTGGGGTGAAAGGAAAAGCCTTGTTTATGCCCCTGCGTGTGGCATTAACAGGGGAGTTGCATGGCCCACAAATGGGTGGAATTTTAGAGTTATTGGGTCAAGCAGAAGCGTTACGACGGCTGCAATTAGCGCGGGAGGTGTTTTAAATTGGCGGCGCTTTTTTTCGCATTGACTTTATTTTTAATGACGCTATGGCGCTTTGGAGCGAATCAGTGTTTGATCCTGGCGGTATTGGCGGTTTTTTTCACGCCTTCGATGCGTCAGCAGTTGTTTTCTAAAGCCTATTTAAAGCAACCTGTATTTATCGCCATTTATGTATTTTTAGCTTGGGCCCTGATGACCGTGAGTTACAGCCAGGCGTCGACGGTATGGCATGCTTTGGAAGGCTTAAAAGGCTACGCCAAGCTGCTCTTGTTTTTGATTGTGCCTTTGGCGATCGTGCAGGAAAAATCTCGTTATTGGGTAGAGCAGGGTTTGATTTTGGGTGTGTTGATCAATGTTATTTTAAGTACACTTTATTTTTTTCATCTGTTTGTCCCACAACTCGCGCCGCATCTGTCCATGAATATCACCTTTGAAATCAACCCATTGCAACTGATTTTTGTCGTTATTGTAGCCTTGTGGATTTTGGCTGTGCGTCTGATTGAGCGTCGCTTTGCCTGGCATGATGTTTTGATTTTTGCCATCCTGTTGATCTATCTGTTATTGATCAACCTGGAGCGGAGTGGCTATCTTTTGTTTATGGTCCTGGCCTTAGTTTTAGCCTGGCAATATGGTAGCAAAAAATGGTTCGTGATTCTGGCCTGCCTGCTTCCTGTGCTTTGTATCGGTTTATATTTTGCAGTGCCTGGGATTAAGGCGCGTGTGAATTTAGGCGTGCAAAATGTGGAAGCCTTTTCACAAGTACAAAATATTAATGAAATTGGCTCGGACAATTCATTAGGATTGCGTTTGGCCTTTGCTGTGGCCTCTTTTCATGAGCTCAGACTTCACCCCTTTCTGGGTACGGGAATTGGTAGTTTTAAAACCGTATATGACCGTGATTTAAATCCAAGTCCCACAACGATTGTGATTAATGATCCGCATAACGCCTATACTTATGCGGGTTTTGAACTGGGTTTAATTGGACTCGCTTTATATGTGTTTTGCTTATACCGGTTATTTCCACGGGTAGCCAAAGCACAAGGAGTTTGGTGGGCTTTCGTATTGATGGGCTTTTTGGATAGCGGTCTTGTTCTCAATGCGGTTGCGTTGGGTTTTATCGCTTTAACTGGAATATATCTGGAAAAGGAGTCTTGATTTTGCGTCTCTCTATTGTGATTATTAACTACAAAACCCTGGGACCTTTGCAAAAATGCTTGGAATCTTTGTTTTTGCAAACGATGCAAGATTTTGAAATCATTGTGATTGATAATGAAAATAATCCCCAATTGACTGAGATATTGACGAGAGTTGGTGATCGTGTGAAGCGGGTTTCGAATCAGGAAAATAAAGGTTTTGGACGAGGCTGTAATCAAGGCGTTGCATTTTCACAGGGTGAGATCATTTTACTTTTAAATCCGGATACTTATTTTGTGGATCAACAGGCTTTGGAAAAGCTGCTAGAATATCAAAAAGAACATCCTGAATATGGTGTGGTTGGTGCTAAAATTATGGATCATCAAGCTGGAGTTATTACAGAAAAGTATGATTATCCAGGTTTGAAGAAATACCCATATCTTGTTTCATTTGAAGATTTGCCTGGTAAAATTGCTTGGGTTCTAGGCGCGCTTATGCTGATTCCACGGGCGGTCTATGAATCTGTTTCTGGGTTTGATGAAGATTATTTTTTATATGGCGAAGAGGCAGACCTGTGCTTGCGTATTCGTAAAGCGGGTTATGCCATTGGTTATTGTTCAGGTGCTGAGGTAGAGCATCTTGGAGGGGCGAGCGAACGCCAAATTACTGAGTACGAGTATTGGACTAAAAAACAACGCGGCCTTTATTTATTCTATGTCAAAAATTATCCTGAGGCGGTTTGGCGTAAATTGCTCAAAAAAGAGCGTCTACGAGCTTCTTATCGCTTATTTATGCTTAAAATAGAAATTCATATCTTGCGTAAAAAACACTATGCAATCAAAGTGCAGCGTAATCAAGCGATTTATGATTGTATTGTAAAAACAAGTGCAGACCCCCGTTGGTTATTTCCTAGCTGTCAGTCTTTTTAGCGCACTTTTCTTTATTCTTTGGCCTAAATAACGTAGTTTGCTTGAGATGATGCTGGCTAAGCCTCGTGTATGTATAAATATAGTCGTATGCGTTGGTGCAGGCTCAATATCAGTTCTATTTTTTGTGTAGTAATAAGTGCTTAAGGATTTTCGAGTGGTCTTGCCTTTGGTCTTTAAAGGAACTGGGTGGCCATGATAAGAGGTTTCATTGGTTTCAAAAATAACACAACGATTAAAAGTGGGTGCAATATTTTCCACTCGTGTTTTTGTTTCCATGTCCCAAAGTTCTAAATATCCACCATATTCTTCTTCCCAACCTTGATTAAGGTAAACAATTAAATTTAAACGACGTTCCAAGCCATTATAACGGTTAAAATCAATATGTACATTTAAAAAACCACCATCCAAAATTTGGTGGTATCCTGCGCCCGTTAAGTTATGATCTGCAAGCAATTCTGGAATGCCTGTTATTTCACCTATAAAATTAAGAAAGTCTACGGAATTTACTTCGCGATAGAAATCTGTGGCGACAGAGCCTTCAACACAAGGCTGAGCCCATTTCTTTTTTGAATGTTCTCCGTTGCTATCAACCCACTCTTTTTGATTGACTGGTGGGTACTCTCGTAATATTTTTTCCGCTTCGTCTGTTTTTAGAAAATGATCAATAATGAGATATCGAAAGGGTTTCTGACTTAGAAATTTTTCTTTAAGTTCTTCCTTTTCGGAAATAAGACGATTAAAGTCAATGACTTGCATAGTTGATCTGGCCACTACTTTATGAAAAAAATATCATAGCGAATGATGTGTGTAAAGTCAACGTCCGAAAATGCTGTGAATAAAAGTGCGGTCAGCTCTCTGTGTCATCCTCGCGAACGCGGGGACCCAGTCTAATGCTCTTCTTCATCGCCTTGAAAATCCCAAAAAAATACAGTACAATTTAAAATCAAAATAAACTGGGCTTTCTCATGCAAACTAAAAACTATTACATCTATATTTTAGCAAGCGCTCGAAATGGAACGCTCTACATTGGCGTCAGCAGTAATTTAGCCCAGCGGGTATATCAACATAAGAACAAACTAGTCAAAGGATTTTCGCAGGAGTATGCGATTAATCAGCTCGTTTATTATGAATAAACATCTTGCATTCATGCCGCAATTCAACGAGAGAAACAACTGAAGAAATGGAAGCGCGAATGGAAAATAGACTTGATTGAAACCATGAACCCTCAGTGGGAAGATTTATATTCTAATTTATTTTAAGGAAGAAATCAGACTGGTTCCCCGCGTTCGCGAGGATGATACAGAGAGCTGACCGCACTTTTATTCACACCCTCCGAAAAAAAGTATTTGCAACAGAATCAAAAAGGATGTATAAAAGCGGTTATTGTTCAGCTTTGCTTCCAAGTGAAGCTTTGAAGGGACGGACTGGCATTTGAATAAAAAACTAGATATCGTTCAGGCAATGCGCGGATGTGCAGCGCTTTTGGTTGTAATGCTCCATGGTTATGATGTTTTATGGGATGTTTCGCCTACTTATCATACCACCTGGGGCGAGGCCTTATTTTTTCCTGGTGCGTGCGGAGTGGATCTCTTCTTTATGATTAGTGGTTTTATTATGGTTTATGCTACAACCACCGCTGATGCTTCTTTTCAATATAGCAAATCTTTCTGGATTAAGCGTTTTGCAAGAATTTGGCCCGTCTATTTTGTGCTGACCCTCTTGAATGGGATCCCTTCATTTGATTTGCATGGCATGCTTACTGTTGCAAAAAGCCTGAGTTTTCAGCCTCTCAGTAATTTAGATGCTCCTTATTACGGGCGCGCAGCATTGGATGTGGGGTGGACTTTAAATTATGAGATGTATTTTTATTTCATTTTTGGACTGTCGATGCTATTTGTGCGACGCTGGGTTGTATTTTTTGGAATTATTGTTTTGACTTTGTTGGTATTGCCTTTCCTATATGCGGGGTATGTGTCATTTAATCCCTATAATTTGTATGGTTTTTTGAACTATCTCAATATCGTGACTAATCCTATGATTTGGGAATTTGTAGTGGGCGTGGTCATTGGACTCATTTATCAATCTTCATGGACCATCAACAATCCCCGAATTTTACAAGGGTTGATCGCATTGGCATTTGCTGTTTTTGTATCACAATATTTTTCTGGTTTCGATTCTGGATTTGGCATTACACATTTGGGCGCTAGTTTGGCATTCTTAGTTTTATTTGTGATGTTGTACAACAAATCTTGGCCGATTTATGTGCCTAGATTTTTAGTTTGGTTGGGAAATATCTCTTTTTCCTTATATCTGATACACCCATTATTTTTGCACTTATTGCATCATGTTTATGGCTCTCCCTACAACTCTTTGTTCGTTGCAATCATGAGCTTTTACCCACCATTGTTGATTGCTTGCTCACTAATCTGTGCTGCACTGTCATATCGATATTTAGAGTGCCAACTTTCTGAGTGGGTGAAGATAAAGCTATTGCGATTTTTGGCCTAGCCTTATTCTTGTTATTTCCTGAAAATGAGATTTCTTTGAATGAAAAAGTTCACAACAAACATAATGATTTCAGCTGCTATTTTTGCAGGGACAACATGCCAGCCAAAAATACTCATAAAGCCAATAATGAAGAAGTAAGCGATCAATCCAGAAAAGCAAGCGAGTAGCAGATATTTAGGAAGGGTTCTATGGTGTTGCATGCCTGAGGCTTTAAAAGCAAATTTTCGCACATTCAGATAATTAAAGGTAATGGAGCAAATCCGGCTGCAGACGAGTGCAGCAAAAACATTTTTGTCAATGAGATAGTAAATCAGGATGAAAATTCCATAGTCCAGTAGGGCGCTCAGTCCTGCAATAATGGAGAAGCGAAAGAGAACAAAATAAATTCTCAAAGAGTCAAGAATGGGTCTAAAGCTGGAATGCTGATTGTCATTGAGATAAATGGTTGTAATCGGGGTTTCTAAAATTTTAAAACCCAGGCGTTGCGATTGCATCAACATATCGAGCTCATATTCATAGCCATTACTTTCAATATTGAGGAGTGGTTTAATCATTGCGAAAGGGATGCCTCGGAGTCCCGATTGGGTATCATGAATTTTAAGGCCCGTCATCAGTTTGAATAAATGGCGCGTTAAAAAATTACCTACGGCACTTCGAGCGGGGGTCTGAGTGTCAAATTTACGCCCGCCCACGATCAAATGGGTGGGGTGTTTTTGCAGGGTTTCAGCGACTTTACAGGCATCTTTGATGCAATGCTGGCCATCTGCATCGATCGTGACCACGCCCATTGCTTCAGGAAAATGCAAGGCGACCTCATTCAGCCCAGTTTTGAGGGCTGCCCCTTTTCCTTGATTGATGGCATGTTCTAAAAAAATGACATTTGTTTTTTTTTGCAGGGCGTCAAATATCAAACGATGTTCTGGGTGGCTGCCATCATTGACTAGGATAATGCGATAAAAAATCTGGGAAGCAATGAGTTCATCAATGTAATCAGGCAGGGTTTTAATCGGATTATAAGCAGGTATTAAAGCAATGAGCATCCATTATCAACTTTTGACAATCTTTGGACTATTGTATGCAGAAAGGGTATTGAGAACAAGGTTTAAAAATCTTTTAATCCTTTCTGCGTTTTTCATACACCCGACTGAGTTCGGCTTGATTGCCTTTGGCGTGTGTATTGAAGAGTTCATCCATAACAGTGGTATATAAACTATAGTTTTGACGGCCACCGTGGCTGTGGTGATAATTATGAAAAGTGGATTTGTTTAAAAGGCGCAGTAGGCCTTTGTTGGCCCATTTTTGCGGCATCCATTCATAGCCTGCATGGCCCATGATATTAAACGCTTCTGAAATCAATAAGGCAATCATCGGCGCTAAAAAATGAAGGGGTAAAATCAGAGGCGCGATGACAAAAGCCAGCGGATGCAATAAAGCTTCGATCGGGTGAAAGGCATAGGAGGTAAAAACCGTGGGGTTGGGAAAGCGGTGATGGGTGCTATGAACATGCCGATAAAACCAAGCATTCGTGTGCATAAAGCGATGATAGCTATAATGATAAATTTCATGAAAAACCAAAATCAGGATAATACTAAAGAAAAAATAGGGAATGCCCAGGGCTTTCCAGTCAAAATAAAGGTGATACCCGCCTTTTTTATAAAAATAAACAGCCAGTAAGGTATTGAGGCCAAAGCAAATAAAGGTCGAAATAGAGAGCGTGAGCTCTCGTAAAATAGTTTTTTTAGAAGGATGTTTGGCTTGAATGCGATATTGAGCAATGCGGTCCCCCAAAAAGCAAAAAGTAAAGAAAATCGCGGGATACAGAATGAAATAGCGCAAAAATCGATAGCTTAGAAAAAGGAGGTAGAGGTGGCTCCAGGAGGCATGTGAAAAAGAGTGAGAAAGGAGGCTCATGGATGTGCTCCAGAATGATTTAATGGATTGCTGGTGCTGATTGAAAGAGCTGAGGGGGTGCTTCGGCCTCCTTTTTCTACAATACGCTTTTGATTGGCTTCCACAATCCCTGTCGCCATTGCTCCTATTAAAATTCCACCATTCAGCACTTTAAAAAAGGGGAAGCCACCGGATTTGAGGCGTTCGTGAATCGGAATATTATTCCCAAACGTCAGGCCACCATAAGCAAAAGAAAAAGTATAGGCCGCATTGGAGAAGGATTCAGTGGCATTTTCAATTTGCCTGATGCGAATGAATAAAGTGTTAAACACTCGGGGAAGATGATTTGACTTGCCCTGATGGTGACGAAGGTTTGCAAGAATCCCCAAAAAGCTTGCGACAGCCGCAATGGGAAGGGTGGCCTTCGGGTCTTGAATGGCGGGGAGGATAATGCCCAGTAATTGTCGGGCTTGTGTTAATGCTGAAAGAAAAGACCCTGTATCAAGGGCGACTTTGATTCCTGTGGTAAGATGTTTTTTAGCTTTTTTCCAGCGTGTGTCAGTCTGGATGATTATGAGTTGGGGAGGGGGGGTAGTTGGGTCATCCGCAATTTTTTTATATTGCTTTGCAAGTTGGAGGCTTTCAATCGGTAAAAAATAGCTGGCGATGCATCCGCTAATAAACGAAATACTTTGGATTGCATAGCTTGCTTCTTTAGAGATAATGGTATGCTGCCCTGCACAATACGATCCTGCTTGCACTAAAAAATAAAAAATGTTTTGAATGCTGGCTGATTTTTTGAACATACTTAATAGAATGTCTGATTTTTCTTCAAGCTGAGGATGCTTTATTCTTTTGTGCATCAATACGATTTGAATCAGTCCGATGCTTAAAGCGATGGCTTGTAGGCCATAGGTGAGGCCCCAAAAGGTTTGCGCATCTTCAGGAAGGGTGGGCGCACCAACAGAGCTGGGGTTGAGGTACATGAATGAGCCCCAGCCTGAGCTGGCAACGGATAACGTCATGGTGATGGCAGAAAAATAAAGAGTTGTATTATTTAAATAAAGCGTATTGCCTTGTGCATCCTGTAATTGACGACGTCGATTAAACTGACGGCTCAATTGCCAGCTCATCCCCATGCAGAGACCCAATAAAATGGATTCAGGTAAAATAAGCCTATCGGATAAGGCAGAAATGAGCAGGCTGGAAAGGGCCCCTCCCGCGCCTTTTAAGCAGAGGTGCCCCCAATCCTTCGCATTCATTTGATCATGCGTATTGATTGTCAGGATGAGATCTAAGGTTGCAAGTGCGCCCAATACTTCCTTTTGAAAGGAGAGCTTTGATCCTAACGCACTTGCTATGCCTGCAATGATGGGGTAGGCGGGATATAAAATAGATTGAATTGAACGGTAAAGACAAGAAAGTCTTCCGGGCTGAACTGTAGGAAATGGTTGATTATTCATGACAGGAGTGGGTGAAGTGGGGCGACGGAAACAACGAGAAAAAGGCATGTTTGAGTGTAGGGTGTATTTTTTATAATATCGCGCATTATACGCATCCTATAATAAAAATACAGCTTTTTATTGGGGGCTTTTTTAAATAATTCGGATTGATTTAAGTTGAGGTTTGTAAAGCGATTATTTCGGCAGCTCGAATGGCGTCTTGAATATCATGAGTTGAGTGCTGTTGTTTTGCAATGGCTTGGCGATTGATTCCTTTGAGTTTTCCCAATGCAGTGATTAAAAGCACTCTGGGAAAATCAGCACGAATTGCATGGCAGGCTGTCAGCCATTGGTCAAAACGATCTTCCCGGCGTAGAGCATCCAGATTTTTTAAAAGAGCAAGTTGTGAGGGGGGATTTAATGTGCTGAAATGCATCGCTGTTTCAAAATGTCGCGCGCTGAGGTCTCTCAAGTCGCTGAATGCTTTAGGTGCGCTTCGCAGATAAGGTCCTTCATGTGCAAGTGCCGAAAAACGAATTTCTGGATCGGTGCTGATGGCTTTGGCTCGGATTAAAGCATCGATGCCTTTCTGGGTTAAATGAGGGAAAAGGGTGGGTAATAAATTAATTTCTTGTAAAGTGATGAAAAAGCGTTCGGGATAGTCTGTCTTGAGTGCCTTTAGAATTTCTTGCCAGACGCGTTCGTCAGAAAGCTCTGTAATCATATTTTCTGCAACCATGCTTTGCATCAGCCTCAGTGTTTCAGGGGCGATAATAAAATCAAAAGCTCCCAGATAAGCCCGAAATCGAGCCACTCTTAAAATGCGAAGTGGATCTTCTTTAAAGGCAGGGGAGACATGTCGCAAAATACGATTTTGTAAATCCGCTTGACCCTGAAAAGGATCAATCCGATGCCCCTGTGTATCTTGAGCAATAGCATTAATTGTGAGGTCGCGACGAGAGAGGTCCTCTTCTAAAGTGACAGTTTCATCCGCATGAAAAGTAAAGCCCTGATGCCCTTTCGCTGTTTTGCGTTCAGTACGGGCTAAGGCATATTCCTCGTGGGTTTTGGGGTGTAGAAAAACAGGGAAATCACGGCCAACGGGTTTAAAGCCCTGAGCGATCATCTGTTCTGGATTCGCGCCGACGACCATATAATCGCGTTCATGAATGGGAAGGGATAACAATGCATCCCGAACCGCACCGCCTACAAGATAGGTTTTGATGATTGAGTCCTGTTTAAATGGGAATGCTCATGATATAAAGGGGCGTGTATTTTGGCAAGCTTAAGTTGAGGCTGGAAGTGAAGGGCTTTCATTTTTGTCTATAGAAGTGGTTAAAATATTGGTAGGAATTTTCGTATCGTCTGGAATCATTCTAGGCGCTTTAGTCTGTTTAATTAAGTGAAGATTTAAAGCCGCTGCGGCGCAAACAATGGTGGTCAATGCAAGATCAACAAGCACAGGGGGGGCTTTTTTAGAAAGAGATCCAAGTGAAAATCCTGTCGTCATCAGCATGCATAAAAAATTTATTTTATTTTCAAGAGACAGTTTTATAAAGTGAGTGGGTGTCATGCTGAAATGGCCAAAGGCAAGGGGCGCAAAGGCAAGGCTGATCAATGCATTGGCCGTGCTTAAAGAATCATCTATTTTTTCAGTTTCTATTTGATTAAGAGAATAAATGCCCACTGCTAATTCAAGAGCAGATAAACAGTAAATAGCATAAGTCGAACTGCGAGGGAAATTTGGGGTGGAGCTGGCAACCAGAGGGGGGATAAGGATGGTTAAGACTGTCGATAAAGCAGGATATTTTTTGCCAAGGCTGCCCCACGGTACAATGGCTGCTACAGTGAGAAGCGAGATGTGTATTGCTCTTTTGCAGCGCTCAAATTTCGGGCGGGTTGGATCGATTAGGCCGGGGAGTGAAGGCAGCGAAAATCCTGCTTTGACAAAGCTGATTGTTGCATTTCTAGCGCTTATATTTTGAGTGATTGCACCTACCGCGCCGGTGATGATCCCTGCTACAGAAAGAATGAAGCCGGCTAGAAGCGCGCGTGGAGGTGTTTCCATAGAGGGACAGCAGGCGTAGGCTCGTTCAGTCCATGTTTTTTGCGGTGCGGCGATGAGGACGGTCATTTCAGTTTGAACATTAGATGGTTTAGATCTTCGGCAAAAAGAAAACATGCATTCCTTAATTATTATATTGGTTTATATTGTACGTGTTTTTTTTTAAATTTCAATCGCGCGAGTGATAAAAACAAAGTTCATGCTTATTGTGCCAAAGATGTTGGACCTTTGCACCTGGAATCGCTTGAAGCGTGCGGAGAGTGTCCCAGTCAGTATCCCCTTGCAGTTTGATCGTGCAGATCATGTGGCGGACTTTTCCTGATTCTAGCCAGCGTTCGATCAGGCTTAGTAAGCGTTTGGGATAGCAGATAATGTCTGAGCAGAACCAGTCAATGGGGTCAAAATCACGTGGGTCCAGGGCAAAAGCGCTGCCTTGCTGAAAGCGAATCTGAGGATGGCTCGCAATATGGGGGGCCAGCGGTGCTTTATCAATTGAAATAACCTGGGCGCCGCATTCTGCTAAAACCCAGGACCATCCTCCGGGGGATGCACCGACATCTAAACAGGTTTCGCCTGGCTTGGGAAATTGACGCAATAGACTAAACATTTCCCATAGTTTGAGGTAGGCGCGATTGGGCGGGATGACTTTATTTTCAATAAATTCAATCTGGCCCAAAGGAATGGGTTTTTGAGGGGTGTGACATAAAAATAAGCGGTGATCATCCAGCAGAGTATAAATACCAAAAGGCGTTAAAGGCGGTAGCGTACCAAAGATCAGCGGTTTGGTTTTTAAAAGACGTAAAGATTGGCCGATTAAGGTGCCACGTCGAAATGAAGCGCGGCCTTCATAATGCCAAAGGCGAGCGCGTTCTTTTAATAAATGAGCGGCCTCGTTGATGGATTGAAAGGAGAGGGTTTCGCAATCATGCCAGGTATCGACGGCAAAGACAGAGTCAATGCGCTCATCAGAAAATAAGGCGTTTTCGCCAAAAAGAGTGGCATGTGAAAACTCAGTCTGAAGAAGGGGTAAATATTCAGGCTGAGTGAAATAAACGTGTTGCAATTAATCCCCTAAGTGGCGACAAGCTTTGCCTGCTAATAAATTGGCTTCGATTTTTTCTAAAGAAACACCTTTGGTTTCTGGGATAAAGCGAATGACAATGGCTAAGCTAATGAGGCCTAAAAGACCAAAGAATCCAAAAGTAGAGGCGGGGCCAAAAGCAGAAACCAAGGTCAGGAAGGTAGCAACTACAATCGCATTGGAAATCCAGTTGGTCGCTGTGGTGACTGCAACCCCTGCATCGCGGCCTTGTAAGGGGAAGATTTCCGCACAAATAATCCAGGCAATGGGGCCTAAGCTAACGGCAAAGCCAAAGATAAAGGTCAGTACCAGGGCCATCGCCAGATATTGTGCAACTTCAGTATGAATGCCGATGTGGAAAAGGTATCCGAGGAATAATAAGCTGAAGCTGGTGGTGATCAAGCCAAAATAAAGAATGGGCTTACGTCCCCATTTATCAACATACATGACGGCAATAATGGTGGTAAGCACATTGACGGTTCCGACTAGGATCGTTGCATACATTTGGGCCATAGGGCTAATAAATCCAGCCATTTTAAAAATGCTCGGCGCATAATAGATAATGGTATTAATGCCTGAAAACTGTTGGATCATTTGCAGTGCAATACCGAGAATCAGCACTTTTAAAAATCCAGTGCCATGAAAGACATCTCGGAAGCGATGTGTTTTATTGAGCGCATTTTCAATTTCGGAAATTTCTTCATCAATTTCATCGTGACTTCGAACGCGGCCCAGAACAGCGCGTGCTTCATCAGCGCGACCCTGTAACATCAACCAGCGCGGAGATTTAGGCAGAATGAGTACGGCCATAAACATTGCAAAAGCCGGGAAAAAAGTAATTCCAAACATCCAGCGCCAATCGCCAGTCGGAGTAAAAAGCGTGTCGGTTAGATAGGAAACGAAAATCCCAATGGTAATCATAAATTGAAAAAGCGCAATCAAGGCGCCGCGTACATTTTTAGGTGCAATTTCGGAAAGATACAAAGGAGCGGTGAAAGAGGCCAGGCCAATCCCAATGCCCAGTAAAACCCGCATGGCAATGAGCATATATAAATTGACTGAGAGCGCGCAGAGAATTGCGGCCACGCAGAAAATAAAAGCAGAGACCCAGATGGCAAAATGTCGACCCAGGCGACGCGAAATCATGCCGCTAAAAAGGGTCCCAAAAATTGCACCAATTAATACGGCCGTTGCAAGGCGTTCACTTTCTCCAACCGTCAGTTGAAATTCCTTAGCAATAAAGGGGAGTGCGCCAGAGATCACTCCGGTATCTAAGCCGAATAAAAGCCCAGTTAAAGCAGCCGCAAACCCAACAATATAAACGAAGGGTTTGTTTTTTTTATGGTCCATTCAGTGCTCCTTAGACTTTTAATTGATTAAAACCATTCAGGTTTAATAAGTACAACAGTCAGGTAAACCAATAATCCTGATGCAACCAAGCCCCCTAAGGCATATAAAAATTCCATGATGTACTTTTTTTTCAGAAGGGGCGCATTATCGCATGAAAAAAGTCTAAAAAGCAAGTTAATTTTAGAAAAAGAGTGAGAAAATATTTGCAATAATAAAAATATTAAATTATAATAGGTTTTAGAAAAAGGTGGAAATCATGACTGAAAAAATAGATAGTAAGCAAATTTTACAGATGGATCGCAATCAGCTTTTTGATTTTATCAATAAAAATCAAGATGAAGAGGGCGGGAGCAGTAGTCAGCAGCAATCGACTGCGTTATCGATGACAAAGGGCATTGCCGCTTTGCGTGAAGCGCAAGGCTTATCTAATTCATATGCTCCAGCAGGTGCGGGAAAAGAAATCGCAGGAATGGCTGCTTCTGCCCAATATAATTTGGGTGTTGAAGCCGCTCAGGGCCTGAGCCCGAATATGGGTCCTGTGGGCAGTCATTTGGGCGCTTCTGATGACGATCAGCCCAGTCAAGAAAATAAAAAATAAACAGCGGATTACTTGTCGTCATCCAATCTAAATGGCCCTGCGCTGGACAGAAAATTTTTCATGGTAACCTTGGGTTCGCGACGAATCGGTCGAATGCGAATGCAGCCGTTAAAAAATAAAGAATGTTTTGGGAAAACAACCGATTTATCGGAGCTAATTTTATCGGTTAGCTGAGTAAAGCGAGGGTCTTCTTCAGCAATACTTTCAATGTCAGTATTCAGCTGCTCACCGCCTTGGGGATGAAAAAAGTCAAACTCAACTTCCTGTAAGGTTTTATGTAGAAGCGTATTTTCCAGTGAAATAGGAAGCTTATTTTCAAGAACCTGTTCTGTAAAAGAGAGGATCAATTCCTTGATGGCAGTGAGTTCATCAATAGTGCGATTGGCATTATTTTTTTGTGGAATATGACAGAGGAAAGTATGTTTTTGCAAAGAATAATAAATGGGATCTTGGTGGTTAAAATAATCAAGCTCCATGAAAATAGGAAGATAGTATCGAATGCGATAAACATTTAAAAAGACATCGATGAGTTCAGGAAGGGGAGCTTGTAGGCTATTGGTTGCGGGGATGTAACCAGGGATTTCTGCCATGGCTAATTTGATTAGATGTTTAACGGTCTCAACAATAAAGGGGCCGTTTTTAATACTATTACTTAAGTTTTCAGAAAAAATAGACCAGACCAAATCGTACATGAGTTGATTGTTTTGAAAATCAGTTTTTTGGTGTTCTTGTTTTAAAAGCGCGACTTGAAGCCCCGGATTGCTTTGAATAAGAGCCAGCGCCTCCTTTGAAAAAATAATAATTTCGGTATGCCAGTTGCTTTTGAATTCAGGTGCGTTGATGAGTTCTTTAAAGAGCGGCCACTGGTCTAGAAAAGTTTTTGGGCACAGCATGTCGGGATTAATGGAGAAAGAGCGCATGAGGCGTTCGTTATATTGTTCATGCGAAATTTTAGGTAAAATTAATAAGGAGCGTGAGCCCGCAGTATAGGTATAGGCATTTCGAACATAGTGTGAAGGGATCAGGGGTTGAAACAAGCTATTCAGATTGAAAAAAGAACCTGGTTTCAAAATCGAAAGCGGGATTAAATGACTGGGCAAATTGATGTCAGCTTCAAGAATCCCTTCTGTGACAAGGGCAAGCGGTAATTGAATGTGATTTTCAAGTTCAGAATTCAATATATCAGGAAGTGACAAATGACCATTCAGAATCACCTTCGTGCCGAAAGTATAACGTACGCGATAAAAGGAGACGGAAGTGTTTTTAAAAATGGATTCAAATAGTGGGCTAAAATGGGGAAGCAGTTTTTGAAATTGTGCTTCAACATCAGCCCATTTTAATATTTCAATGTCACTTGGAGTGCTCATTTCTACTAAATTAATCTTGCTGTATCCATGATTCTAGCATTTATTTCTGAGGAAGGCAAAAAGAGTGGGGATAAGTGATGCAATAATAATGAGTAAAATAACCAGAGAGAAGTGGTTTTGAACAAAGGGGATTTGTCCAAAATAGAAGCTGGAGAGTCCAAGGAGGCAAACCCAGAAACTCGCGCTCAGAATGCTGAAAAAGAGATAGGAGGCATAGCGCATTTTGCTTAAACCTGCAAAAAACGGAATAAAAGTGCGAAGCATCGGAATAAAGCGTGCTAAAATAATCGCAATGGGGCCATGTTTTGCATAAAAGAATTCTGTTTTTTCTAAATATTCCCATTTAAATATTCGGGGGAAATTGACAAATAATTTGCGTCCAAAGCAACGTCCCAGTCCATAATTGCAATTATCTCCCAAAGCAGCTGCGACAATCAAGAGAATAATTAAAATCCAAATCGGTCGGTGCGTGGTAGCAAAGGCGAGGCCTGTCGCAAAAATTAATGAATCACCCGGTAGGAAGGGCATGACGACCAGTCCTGTTTCGCAAAAAATAATAAGCATTAAAATCATATAGGCATATTGATGGTATTGATCAAGCAATAGTCCTACATAGAGATTTAAATGTAAAATAAAGTCGATTAAGCTGGCGAGAGTCATTCTTGTTTTGCGTTATTTGAACTGTGCCCTATTCTCTTCCATTTGCAAAATTTTGTATACTGGGTGTATTATTTTTTGATGAGGCGTTTTTATGAATGTTTTGACGGTTGATTATGCTTCTCCTACTGCGCCGCAGGATTTTGCTCTTTCTTTAAAGGAGACTGGGTTTGGTATTTTAAAAAACCATCCCGTTTCCTGGGCTAAAATCGAAAAGGTGTATGCAGAATGGGACGCTTTTTTTAAATCGGAGGCCAAGCGAAATTATCCGATTAATACGGAAACCCAAGATGGCTACGTTCCTACGGATATTGCTGAAAAAGCCAAGGGTGCAGCGGTCAAGGATATTAAGGAGTTTTATAATCTTTATTTTCCCTGGGGGCGTTATCCACAAGAGGTCTCTCCCCTTGCGCGCAGCTTATTTGAAGACATGTTCAATTTGGGAAAAACACTGACCCATTGGTTAGAATTGTATATGCCTGAGGAAGCACGTCAAAAATTAAGCGAACCTTTAAGTGCGATGTTATCCATGGAGCGGACTTTGTTTCGTATTATTCATTATCCTGGTTTACGAGGGGGCGAAGAGGCGGGTGCGATTCGTGCAGCGGCACATGAGGATATCAACTTAATTACGCTTTTACCTGCGGCAACGGAACCTGGTTTACAAGTGATTGGTTCTGATGGAAAGTGGGTCGATGTGATTCCAGACCCTGAAAGTCTGATTATTAATATCGGGGATATGTTGCAAGAGGCAACGGGGCATTTTTATAAGTCCACCACGCATCGTGTGATTAATCCTCAGGGTGCTGATATGACGAAGTCGCGCTTATCCATGCCGATGTTTATTCATCCTCGCAATGATGTACGCCTTTCGGATCGCTATATTGCAGATGCTTATTTACAAGAGCGTTTACGTGAATTAGGTCTGATAAAGTAGTCAAGTGACTGAAAGAAAAACGAAAACTCCGATCGGCTTGTAAATGTTTCAGGCCGATTGCTTTCAAAACATGCGACACGTTCGTCGTGCCCGAGGCGCAAGCAGAGCCTTGAGAAATCGCAATTTCATCTTGTAGTGCAAGTAAAAAAGTCTCGCTGTCTATTTTTTCGAAACAGACATTGACAATATGCGGCACGGCATGAGCGATATCCGTATTAAAGCGGACGCCTGGAATCGATTGTAAATGCTGACAAAAAAGCGTATGCAGTTGTTGAACATGCAGGATATGCGTGTCCTGATTTTCAATACAGAATTGCGCCGCTTTGGCAAATGCACTAATGAGACCGGGTGCTTCGGTTCCCGGGCGCAGACCCCATTGCTGACCGCCCCCATGCCATAAAGGCTGTAGATGCACTTTGGGGTTGGAGCGCACATACAAGGCCCCGATTCCTTTTGGGCCATATACTTTATGCCCAGAAAAAGACATCATGTCCACTGCTAAATGGGTGAGGTCAATGGGTAATTTTCCCAATGCCTGTGCGGCGTCTACATGCAGTAGGCTGCCATTGGCTTTGACGATTTCCGCGATCTTGTCCATCGGTTGAATTGTGCCTAATTCATTATTGACCATCATGATCGAAACCAAGCTTGTTTCGGGGGTAAGGCTGGCTTGAAGCTGATTTAAGTCAATCAATCCCGATGCGTCAACGGGAAGAATGCTGATTGAAAAACCTTGTTTTTCCAGGGCCCTAAATACATCTAAAACCGCATGATGTTCTGTCGCACAGGTGATGAGATGACGCCCTTTGGG
This sequence comes from Thiotrichales bacterium, assembly GCA_947476405.1. Taxonomy (GTDB): domain Bacteria; phylum Pseudomonadota; class Gammaproteobacteria; order Francisellales; family CACEW01; genus JAJZUD01. Next base: position 33,469 of record CANJQG010000002.1, on the reverse strand, counting down.
CGCATAAAATTGCGCGGCTCCTTGAATGGCAAGGTTGTTGGACTCCGTCGCGCCTGAGGTCCAGATCAATTCCTGTGGCTGTGCGTGAATCAGTGACGCCAGTAATTCAGCGCTTTCCTCAACGATTTGTTTCGCCTCAAAGCCATAAAGATGGGTCGTAGAGTGGGGATTTCCAAAAGCGGCTTTCGCGCCCAGGCATTGGTACAGGGCTTCCAGTGCCGGCAGACACATCGGTGTGGTCGCGGCATAATCGAGGTAGATGGGTTTTTTCATTAGGGCTTAGAGGCTGCGTCGTTCGTCAAAAACAAAGCAATCCCCTTCATAAAAATCGTGACCGCATTCTTTAAAATAATTTAAAATCCCGCCTTCCAATTGATAGACTTCTTGAAAGCCAGCCAATTCAGCCAGAGGGGCTGCTTTTTCACAGCGAATGCCGCCTGTGCAATACAGCACAACAGGCTTGCCTTTCAACTCCTCTGACAAGGCTGCAATTTTTTCAGGAAATTCCTTGAATTCATTGAGGTGGATATTGAGGGCATTTGCAAAACGGCCCGTTTCTAATTCATATTCATTGCGGGTGTCGATGATGATAAAGTCCTTGCCGGATTCATACCAGTGTTTGAGTTCGTATGGTGCCAAAGCAGGTGCGCGATGTGTCAATGGATCCACGTCGCCCGGGACCAGTGCCGCTTTGATTTTATTCATCATTTTTTTGAATGGAATCGTCTGAGACAGGCTAAATTTAAAGCTGATGTCAGAGAATTCAGGAAACTGCTGCACCCAATTGATCCATTCTGCAATCTGGTTTTCAGCGCCCGCCAGCATGATATTCACGCCTTCTGTGCTCCACACCACGGTCCCTTTTAAGCTGAGTTCCAGGCATTTTTCCTGACACTGAGCCTGCCACTCCGTTAAGTGATTTAAGTGAACAAAGCGATAGCCTGAAATATTCGTCATCATAATGCAAAATAAATATAAGGGATGATGCTGTATTTTATTCCATAAAGTGATTTTTGGCAAGATGCTTAAATAAAAAAATAGCTTTCTAAAAACATAAAAATATGATAAAATAAAATTATTATAATAAAAAATAAACAAGGGAAAAGCTTATGTCTCACGCTACTGTACAACGCAATACTCAAAAATTACCCCATGCTGCTCAGGAGCTTGATGTTCCTCCGGATGGGAATTGTTTTTATTATGCGGTCGGATTGGCTTATCTTTATCCAAAAATAGGGGGTCCTGTAGCGTTTGGTAAGGCCTGCGATACATTGTTTCATCGCGAGGGGCATGAGGACGTTTTTAATTCAGAAGAGATTAGGCAAGTTTTAATAAAAAATGCTCTAAATAAGCCTTTTGATCTCACTAAACCTTCATACGAACGGAGGGATCCGTCACGCGCTCAAAGCGATTTTCTTTCGGGGGTGGCGCTCTCATCAGATTTGAGAAAATTAAAGGGCTTGCTCAATGATACTTTCCGAAACAAAATAGCCGATACAACATTGAGTATGCAGTCTGAAGGTGAGGCTGCACAGCTTGTAGGCCGTGTGAATGTATTGAATCACCGTACAAGCGGGGTATGGGCTGAGGCCCCTCAAATTGACACAGCTGTTTACCTATTCAAACAGCCTCTGATGATCTTTTCAAAAAAGCGTCTTTTTATGACAGGAGATCAGCAGGCCGCGTATTTGAGCACGGGGAGCTTGCCTGATTCTGCGCTGGTATCTGTTGACCAGAGCGGCGAAAATTATATCCGATTGAACTCTGGTGAAATTGAAAAGTATTTGACTTCTGGTGCCATACCTCAGGTGGCGAGTCGCATAGACGATGACCCATCGGAGGTGCGCGCCCGACGAAAAGCTTTATGGATTCCTTCTTCGGAATTGCCTGCATTATCATTAATCGCGACGGAGATTTTTAACGGGCAATTTGCATGCAGATCTAATCTTCTTACTGAAGAGGAAAAAAGCGGCCCCCCTCTTTGCATAACCAATATTGCTTTCGAGCATTATAGATTCACGCTTAACGCTGAAGACTATAGGAATACTTTGGAGATTCAGCAGGCTTTCCGCTCTGTTCCAGAGGCTTCTTCTTTTTCTGCTGCGGGAGGAGCCGGAGCAGGCACCGCTCCAACAGCTTCAACCGCTATGGTTTTTTCTAAAATGACTATTGACAATTCAAAATTAATGACTGCTCTGGAAGTTAGGGCGCCATCCTATAAAGAAGAGGGGGGGCTTGCCCGAAATAATGCTTCTCTCGCTAGAGCTTTGGGTGTTCCTTTGAGTGCCGCTGATCCAAAAGAATGCTTAAAAGGCTTGAAAACAGAATTGATTCAAAGATTAGAGGGCATTGCAAATAGTGAGGATCTTGCTTTGAAGGGGGCGTTAAATAACTTGGTTAAGGGTCTTAATCCCCGGGAAGATTCAGAGGTGGATAAGCCTAGAAGTCTTTTGGCTCGTATCACGGCAACCAAAACGGGTTTTCGGACGCCAAGCTTAGAAGCGCGTGTTGGTAGAGATGCGCAGAGCTTTTCTGTACGGATAGGTGCGATAAAGCACAAGCTTTCCATTGTGTTTTCTTCAGCTGTTCCGAAACCTTAATTTGGCTGGAAGCGCGATTTAGATTCGCGCTAACCGTGCCAAGGTCTTGGCTTTGCCTAATAAAGCAGCGGTGGCGTCGATGCTGGGAGACTGCGTCCCGCCAGTCAGGGCGACGCGTAAGGGCATGGCGACTTTTCCCATGCCTAAATTAAGGTGCGAGGCCGTGTCTTGCATGGCGGCGTGAATGCTTTCTTTGTCAAAGACGGGCAAGGCTTCAAAGGCGGTGGCGAGAGCCGTCAAGGCCGCTTTGGTTTCAGGGGTGAGGTGTTTTTCAAGGGCGGCTGCGTCTTGTGGATAATCATCGGTATAAAAATAAAGGCTGGCGCTGACGAGTTCTTTCAAAGTGTGTACGCGTTCGGCCATTAAAGTAACCAAGTCGGATAGCGCTGGACCTTGATCTGAGTTCACATTGGCGAGTTTGAATTGATGACGCAGGCTTTGTTCGACTTCTGCAAAAGGGAGGGTTTTGAGGTAGTATTGGTTGAGCCAGTTGAGTTTGCTGATATTAAATGCGGCGGCGGAAGCGCTGACTTTTTCCAGGCGAAAGGTGTCCATCATTTCCTGGCGGGTGAAAATCTCTTGGTCGCCATGCGAAAATCCAAGTCTAAACAAATAATTGAGCAGAGCTTGCGGTAAGTAGCCATCCTCATGATATTGCATGACACTGACTGCGCCATGACGTTTGGAGAGCTTTTTGCCATCTTCACCCAAAATCATGGGCAAGTGCGCATATTGTGGTAATGTGGCGCCCATCGCTTTCAGGATATTGATTTGCCGAGGCGTGTTGTTGACATGATCATCCCCGCGAATAACATGGGTGATTTTCATTTCATAATCATCCACGACGACGGTGAAATTATAAGTCGGCGCGCCATCGCTGCGGACAATAATCAGGTCATCTAGTTCCGTATTAGCAAAGCTGATTTCACCTTTAACCAAATCATTCCAACTGACGCGGCCTTCTTGCGGATTTTTGAAGCGAATCACATGAGGTTTGGATAAATCAATATCATTGCGGTTTTGACAATGGCGATCGTATTGTGGTTTTTCGCCCTTTTCTTGTTGTGAAGTACGGAGCGCATCTAGACGCGCTTTGCTGCAATCACAGTAATAGGCTTTATCTTCTTTAATCAGGCATTGCGCTGCGGAGAGATATTCAGGGAATCGCTTGGTTTGATAGAAGGGGCCTTCATCATAATCCAATCCAATCCAGTTCATTCCATCCAAAATCGCTTGAATGGCCTCAGGGGTAGAGCGCTCTAAGTCGGTATCTTCAATGCGTAAAATAAATTGGCCTTGGTTTTGGCGAGCGGCCAAATAAGAACAAAGCGCAGTGCGTGCGCCGCCGACATGTAAATAACCGGTTGGGCTGGGTGCAAAGCGAGTGCGAATGGTCATGATGATGGGTCCTAAAAAAGAAGTGCTGGCATTATATCGTAAGTGAACCTAATCGTCATCGATATACTTCATCATGACTGCCAATATCAATTAAAATCAGGGCGTTTTTTTGAATTAAGACTTGTAAGGTGAGTCGAAATTTGAGGTTAATTGAAATAGAGAAAAGTCCTTGAAGTCCCCCATGCAAAGCATGTAGGCGGAGTGAGGGGTGATTTGGGTTTTCTTCCAGCAGGCATAATATTTTTTGATAGGATTTTTCTAAGTCGGGATGCTTGAGGAAGCACTTTTTGACTCGCCGGATGTAGGTGTCAGAGTAAAGAATTTGATAACTCATGTTTTGATCCGTTTAATATGCGCTTCAACGGATTCTGTGACAAAGCGGCCATTGATGAGATCATCTTGAGTTTCAGCAAGCGCAGCAAGAATTTCACATTCACGCAAGTAATCATAATGGGCTTTTTTTATGACGATGAATTGCGCATGTCCCCGTACGCTGATTCCGATTTCTTTTTCATCCTGTAAGGCTTTTTGAAGGAGGCTGACACCACGTAATTTAAGGTCATTTGCAGTAATTATATTCATAAAAGTACTCTTAATCGTGCTATTAAGAGTATTGTACAGGAGTGTTGCATTCTTGACAAGATGAAAATGCATGGTTATCCCTCCAAAGCCCGATGCCAGTGGATGATTTGACAGGCGTTGGTTTCAGCGGGGCAGCGGATTTTTGCTTCAAATAAAGGCGTGATGGGGAGGCTGGGGTCATGGATGAAAAACCAGGCTTGCCAGATGTTTATTTTTTTTCCGTCTATTGTGAGAATGGCGCGAAGATGCATTTCGTTTTTTTGCGTTTTCATATTGGGGGAAGGGATGGGGCTCGGTGTGGGGTCATGGAGATTGTTGTTTTGTGTTTCCGTTTCTTGGAGGGCTTCAGCCATCAAGCTGGGTTCTAAGGCGAGAATTTGGGCATTCATTTTAAACTCGGTATTTAAGCGTTGATAGTGTTCCAATGTTTGCATAAAAGACGCAAAGGCGAGGCTGATCAAAATAACAAAAATCATGCAGAGGATCAGGATGTATCCGGATTCAGAGGGTTCGGGGGTAGGTGAGGGAGAAGGGGGCATGGCTGTCCTCGGGCGTGATGCGAATATTTAGGGTTTGGTTGGGAAGCCAGATTGATTTAAAGTCAGCAATATGACGAAATAAAATGCCCTCTTTGCGGGTTCCACTATAAAGTACCAGTTGTGATTGCGCTAAAATATAGGTTTTTGTTTCTTTCAGGCTGAGGCTCAGTGGGAAGTTTTTAGCGCGGTCCATTTTAAATTGTAGTTCGCTCGGCTTTGTTTCTTGTGTCTGGATACAATCATCAATCACAATCACGGGATCTTTTTGCTTCAGCCATTTTGCCGGAAGCGTTACGCGGTCTCCTCGAGCCTGGACATAAAAGGTGTCCGTCAGGGAATCAATGCTCAGGCCATGATCTACGGGGCGATAAGGCGTGCTTGCACTGGGTGCGCATTCACTGACCTGGCTGCTTTGCAATTGATGTTGCAGAAGCAGTAGGGCGAGGAGCGTACCATCTTCATGCTCTGTTGAAGCTTTAAAGCGCATGCTATCCAGCGAGAGTAGGCTTAGATTTTGACTCAGTAAAATCATGATCAAGCTGGATAAGGTGAGGGCGACAAGCAGTTCAGTGAGATTCAAAAGTAATGCTTCCTGGATAGCTGCGATCATAATGAAAATGCCCGCTGACTTTAACGGTTTCCTCATCTCCATCAAATCGATAACTAAATTGATCATCCAGATTTTGGTGATTGTAACAAACCATGTTGGGGCCTTCGAAAGGTTCTTGATTCACAATATAAATATCAATTGGATCAGAATCATTTTTCAGAATATTAAAATCATGGCTTTGTTGATTTGGATTCTGATAAAATCTTGTATTATTCGATAGTTGGCAGTATAAATATAGGTTTGTATTTGTGAGGTTGTCCACCGCAACGCTGGCGTTATTGTAAGCAAATGCAGTGCTGGAGAGCGAAATCCCGAAGATCAGTGCCAGGCCATTTTGTATCATTTTTTTCATAAAGTACTCCATTGGTTTGATGATATTGCAACCGCAATGGAGTGAATGTTAAGCTGTTTGTTTTATGATGTCAAGTGTTCATAATCTATTCTTAATGTATTAACGACTTGCCCGCCAAATAAAAAAGTCAGGGCGCAGCAGTATAGCCAGAGTAAAAAGAGCGGAATGGTTGCAAGCGCTCCGTAAAGCAATTGATAACCGCGAAAAATTTCGGTGTAAAAAACAAAGCCGGTTTTGGCTGTTTCGAATAGAATGGCAGAAAATAATCCGCCAATGAGGCTGTCGATGAATCTTACTTTGCAGCTGGGTAAGGTCTGATATAAAAAAGTATAGGCAAAGATAGAGCAGATAAATGGTGCAAATTTTAAACTCTGTGCTGCAATATCCTGCGTGAATAAACTGGCTGAAACGAGGTAGGAGCTGATCATCAGGCTGACACATAATAAAATAGGACCGATAATTAAAGTGCCCCAGTGAATTAAAATGGAAAGGCCGTAATGACGATGTTTTTTAAGGCCCCAAAGTTCATTCAAATGGGTTTCCATGTTAATCAGTAACATGATCGCGGTAAAAAATAAAAATCCAAAGCTAATCCAGGGGAGTTGTTTGGCTTGAGCTTGAAATTCAATGAGATAAGAGAGGACAATATTGCCCGTATGGGGTACAAAGTTTGAAAAAACAAAAGCCTCAATTTCTTCTGTGATATTATCAAAAAGTGTAAAGTAGCTGAGCATGCTGATGATAATAATAATCAATGGAACAAAAGCGAACAAAATGGTGTAGGCCAGGCTGGCTGCGCGTGTCATTCCGTTTTGATGATAAAAGTCGGTGCAGACCTGAGCCCAGAATCGACAGAAAGAGCTCGCTATGCGCTTATTTTTATGTGAGAATAATGCTTTGAAAGAATTCATAAGGTCCACTTTTATGACTAAGGATTATATACTAGTACTCTACTATAGCAGAACAGGGGCTGTTTTAGAAATGGCAAAGGAGATTGCAAAAGGAATTGCAGCTTCAGGTTTAGAAGCGCGGATTCGGACAGTGCCTGCCGTTTCGCCTGTTTGTGAGGCCTCAGAGCCCACCATTCCTGATGCAGGGCCGCCTTATGTCACCAAAGAGGACTTTAAAAATTGTGCTGGGATTGCCTTGGGTAGCCCCACTCGTTTCGGCAATATGGCTGCGCCTTTGAAGTATTTTCTGGATACGACGGGGGATCTCTGGTTTGCGGGAAGTTTAGTGGATAAACCCGCCTGTGTATTTACCTCAACAGCCAGTTTACATGGGGGGCAGGAGACTACCCTGTTGACGATGATGCTCCCGCTTTTGCATCATGGCGCGGTTTTGGTCGGCCTTCCTTATACGCATCCTGCTTTGAATCAAACCTTGACCGGAGGGACCCCTTATGGCGTGAGTCATTTTGCCGGACAAAAAAATCAAATCATGATGTCCAAAGAGGAGGCGGAATTGTGTTTTTTCCAGGGTAAAAGAGTGGCTGAATGTGCCTTACGCTTAAAAAAAGGGTAGGAATTATCCGAATAAGATTGAGTCGTAAACCAAGTCGCTTAAGCAGAGCTAAAAGCAAAAAATTAACTTTTTTTGCCCATGTTTCTTTTTTTTGAATTTGCACTTTACATTTTTATAATAAAGGCATATAATAGTTTAAATTAAATTATTATTTGGAGTCTGAAAATGAAAGCTTTAGCATTTAGTGTAATGATTTTAACGAGTCCTTCTGCATTCGCATCCTTGGTTCATTTGCAGGGCGATACTTTTTTAGATGGTAATATCAGCATTCAGTATCCCTGTGGACATGGAGGCGAGCCTTTGGTTATTTATAGTATGCCTGTGAATAATGTGACGCCTATTTCCTCTCTGGTTCCGATTTATCCAAGTTATGTTAAAAATGGATATAGCGCAGAGAATTTGACGATTGATTCAGGGCTTCAGAATACACATACTTCAAAACGGGATTTAATCGTGACCGACTTTAATCCTGGAGTGAATGCGGTTCATTTTGGATTAAGCCGTTCTGATCAGACCTCTTTCTATTTAAATACAATTAATTTTGCGGTCATTGATGCCACTGCTACGAGTCATTTTGTCAGTAGCTTTAGTGTCAACGTGAATGGTGCCCTCTACGCTGAAACTGTTACCCCTCAAATGATGCCTAATTTCATTGAAGATAAAGGGATTAGCGTGATGAGCCTGGTTAAAAGTGTTGAAGGAACCGAGTATTCTTGGGACCAAAGTAAAGCGTGGCGTAGTTATGCGAATATGACAAGATACCCTGTTCCTTATGATTTTACACCGCAAGAAATAGGTGGGAATCCAGGGCAATATGCGGGATATGGGTTCTGGGTTTGTGGTCAGGATAATGCTCGCAGTACAACTGTTTTATCAAGTGCAAAACCAGGGCAGGTTTATGAAGATCATATCTAGTTTAAAGTGAGGGGGTGCCTAGCAGGTGATAGTGTAAATGAAACACTTCTTGTCCGCCTCCTTCTCCCGTGTGAATCTGGGTTTTAAAGCCATTGGTGAGATTGAGTTCTCGCGCTAAATTCTGTAATAAAAGCGTAAGTTCACCCATAAGAAGGGTATCTTCTACTTTCAAGTGAGCTAGGCTCTCAATATGCTTTTTTGGAATGATTAAAATGTGAACCTTGGCTTTGGGGTGCATATCATGAAAGGCAAGAAAATTGCTATTCTCAAAAACCTTTTTACAGGGAATCTCATTGGCAATTATTTTGCAAAACAGGCAATTATGCATTTTTAACCTCAAATTCTTCCTGCCATATTTTAACCGTTTCCATGTACTCGCGTGGGTCAGGAAGCCAGCGTAATTTGCTTACAAAATTAGGGTTTTTCTTTTCGCTGCTTAAATAAAATAAAAATAATCCAGGGTGAGATAGCTCTGCTCCTGATTTTTGATTTAATAGGGTTGCACGGTCTAGGAGTTGGGCCAGGATGGCTTTAGCATTGTATGCCCCTTCGCTGCTCATCTCACCCGCTGCTTCAACAAATAAAATTCGGCATAAGGTGTTTAAATTGGTTTGCGTCATTTCCGGTAAGTAAATGATCCGGTCTCCGCCGGCATAGTCCAGTTTATAAGAATCGAGAAGGGTGCAGCGTGCACAAAAAACACAGGCCGTCAGCAGATTGCCGGGCTTATTATTACTGTAATTATTATCATAATTAATCACTTCTAAAGTTCGGCCTTGGTAAGCGCAGAACTTACAGGTTTCATGATCGCGCTGCAGAATTTTATTACGAGCAGTCAAAAAAGTTTGATTTTTTTTTCGTGCTTTAAATTTTTCCCAATTATTGAGTTCACCACAAAGTGATAATTTAAGTGACATTATATATCCTTGACAATTCTGGCATCAATGGCTTCTTTTAGGGCAAAAATAGCTTCATCTACCATGGGTTGACGAATTTCAAATCCAAGACGCTTTTCGGCTAAACAGTGTGCTTGAACGCCTGCGGCTTCAATAAATACCGCTTTTCGACCTACATTATTTAAAATATACCAAAGCGGGCGATCGAGGGGTTTAACCCATAAATAAAGAGAGTTCAGAACAATTCCAGAAGTCCGTGCTTGAATCAGCATTTCCATAAAAATGGTATTGGTGTAGGCGTGTTTTTTAATAATCTCAAGTACAGCAGGCGTTTGGCCATATTTCTTTAGTAAGCGCTCTGTGTGAAAGGGAATTGTTTTTTTATTGATTTGGGTTTGATTGATTTGCGATACAATTTCTTCAAGGGCTTCCTCACCTTCGTTTCTTTTATAATTGATAAACGAGGCAAAAATAGCAAAAAGTGCTTTTTGATGCGGGTTAAGATTATCAATTCCTTTCCAGAGCCCCCCCAGTTGCTGGCTAAAAATCAACTTTGCCTTATATTCATCAACTATGACTTTTTTTGTTTGAGGATGGCGAGTGAGTAACGCATTTTTTTTACCAAATTCAATGGGTGTCAATGCCATGGCCCATGGCCCTTCATCGATGGATTGTTTGACAAGATTTAAGCCCGAAACGACATTAATGGCCGGAAAGGTTTTGCGCACCTTGTCTGAAAGGGTATGCATGTTTTCAATATCGCGAAATCCACTGGTAGGATGTTTAAAATAAGTGATCGTCATAAAAATAATACAAAGGATGGAGCAGGGGCCTTTTAATATATTTCCAATTTCTTGAGAAAGCAGGCTTAGTTCAGCGACACTAATTCGATTATGATTGGCGGGATTAATAAAACTTTCAATGCCTTGATATTGCATTTGGATCATGAAAAAACTGAGTAGCTTTAATTCGCCATACTTAATCCATAATATTGCAGTCAGGATTTGGGTGTGAAATAAAACGAGGATGAATAGAAGGAGCCCCAGGCCTCCGACGACAAGCCATAATATCTCTAATTCACCTGAATCTTTTTGTCCGCCTTGCATGGGTTCTCCTACAATAAACCTTGTTCATTCATCGTGGCTTTACGACGTTGTTGTTCTTTTTTATGCAATCCTTGAATTTCTAAAATAAATCGATCACAAATAGACTGGCCAGTTGCGGTTGGATTGGTTTTGAGTTCCGCTTCAATTTCATCGGTTGCGCCGCCTTTTGGAAAACGATCAGCAAGTAATTTTCGGGTAGATACAGGGCCAATCAATTGATAAAGTGTATCACGAATCAAGACATCTTCCACCGTGGTATTAAATGCCCAAAGTTCAACGGGGCTAATCGTACTGGTGAGAAGTTGCGTATTCATTCCTCGCTTTGTGACAAATTGGGCAATAAAAGTCGAGCCTTCAGAAGTCGGCCCATGAACACGACTGGAAAGTGCTAGTTTTTCAGTATCCGTTAAGCCAAAGGCTTTACAGGTTGCATCAATGGAAATAGAGGAGCCTGAATCAAGAATAAATACGGAAGTTGCAAATTCAATCATCAAATCATCAAAATCCTTTAAAGATTGAGAGGCCAGTGCAATATGAATTTTCCATTTACGGCCTTCACGCATATCTTGCAGAACTTGATCGCGAATGGCAGGACTTTTTGCCGTACGGTGAAATTCATCGAATACAATTCGTTTCGGTTCTTCTAAGACTTCTTTTGCGCGCTTGATATGATAATCATGATATTGCTCAGGCATTTTATGAATTTCTTCAATATTCAGGAAGAAATCTCTTCCCAAGATGTGACGGGCTAACATATACATAATTGCGGTTTGTTTTTCAGCGGCAGGACTTCCTGATTTTGCCACATCATTTAAGTCTAGTGAAATCAGCTTTGCGCTTTCAAAATTAAGATTGGTGACACAAGTTAGGGTGGGGAAGCCGCGAATGACGCCTGAAATAATCCGACTATAGGCATCCACATAATTTTCATTTGAAATAGTGAGAATTTCACCAAATAAGTCTTTAATGCTGTTGCTATAAGCGATGGAGACTGTATCTGCAATAGTGGGCATCGCATAACGCTGTGCTTTGAGTGCGAGACGTTGATTGCCTGCTTTAAAAAAGGCATCTGCGATATTCCACCACGTAATTTGGTTGACATCAGGAAGGTCAATGCTGTCGAGTTGGGCTTCAATTTCTGCATCACTGTAACGCACGTAAAGTTTAGGTTGTTCTAAATCTCCAAAACGTTTATACGTTTCATCAATAATCATGCTGATCATGCTGGACATGCCCTCAGGAAGATTATCTTCGATATTTTCAACTAATAAAAGATTCAGAAAGTTGAGCAGAAAAGAGCGATGTGCACGATTAGGTTCTCGCGAGCCCAGCTGCGTATCAAAAGGATTAATAGCATCTTTTTCATCATTGCTGAGACGATAGTAAATGGCTTCATGTTTGCGGTTTTCTGGAAGTCCTTCTTTGATGAGAGAGATAAATCCTTTGCTCGAGGGGCCGATATCAATAATGGAAATGCGAGGGAGACTGGATAATCCAGAAAGTAAACATAATCCCAAATTTAAGGTATTCGCCAAGACTGATTTTCCTGAACCTGAGCGCGCATAGATAATATCAATCCAGCTGACTTGATAGCTTGAGCCGGGTTGATAGGGCCAAAGTTTTCCATCAGGTGTTCTAAATAATAGACCGCCATTGGGCCAGGGAGAAGCTGGTCTCACAAAAGGAAGCATGCGAATGACATCTGAGAGGGGTGCTGCAGAGGCCGTCGCAGCAATTTTATCGGTAAAGGCCAGTGCACTGCCTAGTGTAGTTGCAAACGCATCTCCTGAAATATCACCAACCTGACAATTTCCCCAGCTTTGCGTAATTTTATAAAGCTTAGCCGAGCGTTCTTTGAGGAGTTCAGGTTTATTATGAGGGGCCCAGGTTGTCAGGCACACCTGTAGTTTAATAATGGGATCATCACTGCGTTCATGCAATGTTTTTAACAGACGATGCGCGTCGGCAATGAGTTTATTGTGATGGGAGCTAAAAGCCAAAACCTGAGCCAGTACGTTTTTACTTTGGGTGATTTTAATTCCATCTCCCCCTAAAAAATAGGAAATACGCCAAGGTAAATTTGCTGAGAGTAGACGTCTGAAGAGTTCATAAAAGGGTTTAATATCTTTTGGAAAAAGCTCGACAAATAAAGGAGCATAAATTTGGTCCCCAATTCGGGCATATTTTAAACCAATATTTTCACCCCCACGCGGCATGAGCTGCCAATCGAGAGGAGGCCACATTAAAGACGAAATATCATTTTTAATATTGCCTTTGAGTTGAAGGGGAAGGCGATCTCCGGGTAAAAAGGGCTGCCAGTCTTCGCTGGTATAATTGGGGTCAATGGTTTTTCGAATTTCGTATGCTGCTTTGTGGACATTCAATAATTGCAGATAAAAACCGGCATGTTGTAAATCTTCAATAATAGAGGAAATAAACGATTGATGAATATTTCTTAAGTCAGAAAATACACCAAATACATCCTGGGCTCCCGTCATTTTAGGGAGTTTATAGCTTTTCATTTTTTCAGAGCGTTGTTTAGTGAGGCGTTTATAGTGTGATTTTTCAATCGCCTGCTTATTCGTCCAAAGTACAATGAAACAATCTTCGTCGGAACAAAAGCGAGAGAGGGTTTTGATCCGGGATTCAAAAATATCATCTAGCTGTAAGCCCAGGCGTTTTGCAGTTTCAACAGCGGGTTGCATGGCCTCAGAAATGCGATCTGCGATATGTACATTATCTTGGGCAAAAAAGAATTGAATAAAGTGTCCTGATCCTGAAAAAGCAGGTTGAAATGCTTCTCCCAAAATCTGACAAAGATAGATAAATTCATTCGTTCCAATAAAACGCTTGTAGCCATGTAAACGAATAATGGAGATGAGGGAACCATCTTTTGAGGCCAAAGCATTTTTATTGTCAGCCGTTTCAAGGTCGCAATAGGCGAGTGCATTTTGCTTGAGTGCAGTGCTTACCCAAGCTAAAATGCCTTCTATTCCATTATAAAAACCTTCAATAAATGACATTGTTACTTTGCTCCAATTCGTAGGTTATTTGAAAATATAACCACTACTTGTGACGACTTGACTATTGTCTTGATCACTATCAATTTCAGTGACTGTGCCAATATAACCGAGAGTACTTCCCACGGTTACACTAATGGTATTACCTTTTCCATCCACTAACCAGGCGCGTCCAGGAACTACTGCGCGAAGGGTTAGTTTTTCTTGATTTGCGGTTTCTTGGGCCAAAACCTGGCTCAATTGCTGTTGGGTTGTTCCGAGGCGGGTATCAGCTGCATTTAAATTGCTATTCAGCGTCGAAATATTGCCATCCAATGCGGTCAGCTGAGTCTGAAGTGTCGCTAATTTTTCATTTGTTGCAGGGGCTCCGCTAGCTTGAATCGTTGTTTGAATGGTTTTCATGGAATCTTGCACGGTACTTGAAAAGCCTTGCAGAAGTTGTTGCATTTGCGTTGCAGACATTGAAATCATAGCGGGTTCTGCTGTTGCCGGTGTTCCTGGTGCAGTGGGATTGGGCTGTGCGGTTGTGCTGCTCGTGTTGGTTGCGGCTGCCGCTGTTGCACTGGTTTGGCCCGTTGCAGGTAGGCTGTTAAATGCAGTTTGCGTTGCAGGAGTCACTGTAGCAGGGGCTGTAGCAGGTGTATTTGGGAAAAGTGTGCCCATAATTAAATAACCTGCAACCGTAACAACAATTAAGACTAAGATGATATAAAGCCAGTTATCTTTCATCAGTGAAATTAAATTGCTTCCTTTTTTTACGCCTTGTGCCGTTGCAGTATCATCTAGGTTCGCATAGGCTTCATCTTCTGTCACGTCTTCATCATAATCTTCAGTATGATGGGGGGGCGCGCTGGCTTGATCTTCAGTCTCCTCATATTCTTCATGAATATCATCAAACTGGCTTAGATCTTCCTCGTCAAAATCATCTGAGATATTTGGATGAGAGGTGCTCGAAGTGTTCTCATTCAGAGATTCTTCGTTAAAGTTATCGTCGTTTTGATCTTTCATTATCGCCCTCGTTAGATTGATTAATTATATGGAATTCTAAGGTCTGACATAAATAACACGCCAATTCCTGTCCCCTGTGCTACTTTAATCGTGGGGGGGGTGTTAAATTCTTGTGCAGCAGCTTGGGCGGCATTTTGACCCATTTGCCCTAAGCCTTGGTAGAAAGCGGTTTGCGTCGTGGGTGTTACGGCATTATTAGTCTGTCCGGTGCTGCTGGTATTCACTACGCTACAGTTTTGTGTTCCAGGAGGGCAATTGTAAGTATAGCTTTGATATGCATTACCAAATCCTTGTAAGAAAGAAGAGGCAAATAACATGCCATAACGTAAGAGATAATGATTATTGACACTTGTAACAACCGAATTATTTCCTGTTTTTGCATCAACCGCATAGGCGTTAATTGCAAAAGTAGAGCCCACTGTAGGCATGCTCATCGTTGAAAACTGTACGACCAAAGCGCCATTTGATCCCGTGGAGGGTGCGCTGGCCGTAAAGCCACCCATCAAGCGCGCGCCTTTATATTTTCCTTCGACAATATGGGCTAAAACAGGCGTGTTAGGCTGATCACTATCAAGTGCAGTATCGATCACGCCAAAGAGAATTGTTCCCGCTTTGATGGATACAGGGCCTTGAAAAGAGGGGGGCGCGCTTGGCGTGTCCTGACCACTATCTCCGCCACCTACGGTTGTTAATTGAGGTGAGTTCCATCCTGCTGAAAGATTTTGCAAGCCAGATTTCATTGCGTTTTCAGTCGTTGACATTTGTTGTTGATTGACTTGTTGCGTCTGCGCTTGATTTTGTACCTGAGCTTGTTTTTGTGCTGCAGAAAGTTGATTTTGGAGGGTTTGAACTTGTTGAGCTAGAGCGCTATCTTGGGGGTTGTTGGTGCCAGAGACCATTGCTGCATTGGCATCCGCAAAATTAGTCTGTGAGGTATTTGTGGATGGAGCTGTTGCAGCTGGAGTTGGCGTATCGGCTGTCGATCCGTTTGTAGTGTTTGAAGTGCGTGAAAATGCATTTTGGAAAATGGTATTTCCGTCTGAAACCGCTGCTTGTGTGGCTGCTTGGGTCGCTTGGTTATGAAGTTGAGCATAATTTGCAGTGGCCGTGCTCGAAGCCGTTTTTGTGCCATTGTCTGGATTAGGGCTGGCCGCTTGCACATTCGAAGAAAGTACGGGTGTTTGATTTTTAGGTCTGAGTAAATTCATAATGACCACAAAAGCAATCACTGCGCCCAGAACAATTAAAAGAACACGGAGTCGTGGATAATTTGAGAGTTTGCTGAAGTATTTACTGATTGCTTTGAGCATTTTGACTTCCTGGGTTGACTAATAATTTTTCAAGATTGCCCATGTTAGAAATGAGGAGTTCAGGTGCGGGGGAGAGTGCATAAGCATGGAAAGGCGTAGGGCCAGGGCCATTAGCGCGGGAAGTCCATGCTGGAGAAAGAAGGGTCGCTTTCGTTAGCATGATATATTGTCCGCCATAGGACCAGACTTGGCCTGCATTATTATCAGAAACAGTGAGTGCTGTTGCGCCTGGTGGAGGAATGCCATTGAGAAGATCGACCAAATAAGCCGGTGCTTGTGAAACAGGTTGCGGTGTATTCGTATCCCCAGGCTGATTCTGATCTAACTGGACATAGTCTAGATAATCCCAATTATTGTTTTGGCCAATCAGTAAAGTCAGCATGACCGGAACCTGCATTCCCTGAAGCATAATGCCAATATTGGTTTGTGCGTAGAGTTTTTGTCCTTGAATCATGAGCACGCCACTGGGTTTGGCCCATTGCACCGCAAAGGACGATGCATCGCCAATACTATAAGATGTAATTGGCCAGACCTGGCCAGACGCATCGGTAATCACGAGAGATGTAATCATGCCACGGCCAACGCGGATGACGGGCATTACTCCCCCTGGTTTTAAAGTGACAGGAATAATGGATGAGGTGCCTTCAGGAGGGCTATTTCCTGGGGGGGCAGCATTGGCCTCTTGTTGAACTGCTGTGGCATTTTTAAATTGGTGAATTTGATCCGGTGTGAGGGGGAAGTAAGAATTTAATAATTGTTGAAATGCGACATTGCTTGCATCAGTCGATGAAGGCGTGCTGATAGGCGCTGCGGGTTCTGCTGTGGCGCTTTGTGAAGTAGGAGTGGGGGTATCTGTAGCCAGTGTCTGGTCTAAAAAGGTATCTGCGTGAGCTGCAAAAGAAGCGCTCAGACATAAGGATATTAAACCGATTTTATGAAGCTTTAAGCATTTCATTCTAAGCTATTTCCTAATTTAGTTTTATACGAATCCTTTTCGTCAAGAATAATCATTTTTATCTGGCCTGTAAAATCAATTAATGTAACGGCTGTTACATTAATTCATCGTGTTCTACCCATTCTCTAAATTTTTTTTTCATTTCGTCGAGCCCTTCTCCACGTAAAGCAGAAAAAAATTGCCATGTTATGTGGGCATGTTCTGGTAAAATTTTAGTCAGCAAGGTTTGTTTGATCTTGCTTTTCTCATTGTTACTTAATTTATCTGCTTTGTTAAGTAAAATATGACAGGGGCAGTTTACTTGATTGGTTAAGCTGAAAAATTGCTGATCTAAAGGGGTAAATGGATGGCGACAATCCATGATCAACATCACGCCTTTTAAGCTTTTGCGTTCTAAAATATAGCCCTTTAAAAAAGTTTGCCAATGGGCCTTGGTTTCTTGTGAAACTTTCGCATAACCATAACCCGGTAAATCGATCAAAAACACATTCCCAGTTACCGTAAAAAAATTAATGGATTGTGTGCGCCCAGGCGTCTTGCTTGTTTTGGCGAGTTTTTTTTGCTGAGTCAGTAAGTTAATCACGCTCGATTTTCCCACATTAGAGCGTCCTGCAAAGGCGATTTCGATATTAAAGTCAGGCGGAAGGTCAGCGCGTTTGAAGGCGCTTTTTAAAAACTCTGCTTGATTAAATTGCAATTCCATTGTATTCATATTGGAGTAGATTCACTTCACTATAAACAAGCTTGAGTGAAAAGGAAAGGAAATGTCACAGATCTTAAAAATATTGACTTATAATATCCAGGTTGCAATGCCGAGTGATGGAATTCGACACTATATTATGCATAGTTGGCATCATTTGTTCCCTCATCCTCGGCGCAATCGAAATTTACTGGCAATTGCTGAAGTGATCAAGCCCTTTGATATCGTTGCTTTGCAAGAATTAGATGCGGGAAGTATTCGAAGTCGTTATATTAATCAAGTTGATTTCTTAGCAGAAGAAGCCGCTTTTCCCTTTGCAGAGCAACAGACAACGCGTAATTTTGGCCCCTTTGCGCGGCATTCTAAAGGCTTGTTAAGCCGTTTTTTGATTCATAATGCGAATCATTATGTTTTGCCTTCAAAATTGCCCGGCCGCGGAGTGACGACTTTTTGTATTGGTTCCAAAAATGCCCCCTTATTTATTGTGAACGTACACTTATCCTTAGGGCCAAAATCGCAGTCTGAACAACTGGGCTTTATTAGAGATCTGACTGAAAAATATGAACATGTCATTGTCATGGGTGATTTTAATATGTCCCCTAGCCAGCTTGGTGAGCTGGATGTTTTCAAGAATCGCTTAAATCTTGCTGTGAGTGATGCGCTGACTTACCCTAGTTGGAAGCCCAAAAAGCAATTGGATTATATTTTGTTGAGTCATTCTTTAAAGGTTCAAAAAGCCGGTGTTTTGAATTTGCCTTATTCAGATCACCTGCCGATGTTTGCTGAAATTATTTTGCCAAATGGGTTTGAGATCGAGTGATCAAAAATGCTGTTGACAAGCTCGAAATAGTCGGGCATAATGCGCCATCACTTGGGTGCTTAGCTCAGTTGGTAGAGCATCGCCCTTACAAGGCGAGGGTCGCGGGTTCGAACCCCTCAGCACCCACCACAAGTTGATACGATAGGCGGTCCCTTATCATGAAAAAAAGTAAGAATTTGATTTGGATTGATCTTGAAATGACAGGCTTGAATCCGCAAGTCGATTGTATTATTGAAATTGCCTTAGTGGTCACTGATTCGGATCTCACTATTTTAGCTGAAGCGCCCGTATTTGCGATTCATCAATCTGATGAGCAACTTGCCAAGATGGATGCCTGGAATATTAAGCACCATGGCGCATCAGGTTTGATTGAGCGTGTTAAAGAAAGTTTAATTACAGAGGTCATTGCCGAGTCTGAGATGTTGCATTTTTTAGAAAAATGGGTAAAAAAAGGCACCTCACCCATGTGTGGTAATACGATTTGGCAGGATCGCCGATTTCTTTCAAAATATATGCCGGCCTTGGAATCCTATTTTCATTATCGCTTGTTGGATGTAAGCACTTTTAAGGAATGCGCAAAGCGTTGGGAGCCTTCTATTTACAAGGGATTTAAAAAACAGGGTAAGCATCAAGCTTTGCTCGATATTCAAGAATCAATTGAAGAGCTGAAGTATTATCGTGAAAATTGGCTCTGTAAGCGCCCCGAGTAAACAAGCCCATTTTTTATCAGTTGAATTTTTTAAGAAACCCTTGTAGAATACCCGGACATGGCAGTCTTATTGTCATCGGAGAAGTGGCAGAGCGGTTTAATGCGGCAGTCTTGAAAACTGTTGTACCGAAAGGTACCGGGGGTTCGAATCCCTCCTTCTCCGCCAATGTTAGCTTCCAACAACGTTCACCAATATCCGTCCAGCCCATATCCAAAAAGGCTTTCAACTCATTTTATCATTCAAAATCGTTCGCCAAAGTTCAGCACCATCCGCCTTGAAAAGGGGTAGAATTAAGGGTATATTTTTTATTAATGCCAAGCCACTGACCAAAGCCTACTGATGAATGCTGCGCATTATCAGGACGACGGATTAACGTCAAGTCTCACAGAATCATGAGGTGGCCCTGAATCTCACCTGAGATTTCCTTTATTCCTTTAGGTAAATTGTATAGACTGTTCTCAGCTTTAAAATGACTAGGTTTCAGCAAAGTATGTGGTTACATTTTTTTAAACCGATTTTTGATAGTGCGTTTGCCTTATTGCTGCTGATCTGTTTCAGTTGGCTGATTTTGCTGGTGTTTATTTTGGTGAAGTGTTTTTTAGGATCTCCCGCTTTTTTTATACAAGATCGTATTGGTCAGCATGAGAAAATTTTTAAGGTCTATAAATTTCGAAGTATGACGGATCAGCGCGATCAGCAAGGAATATTGTTGCCTGATTCTATCCGTTTAAACGGATTTGGAAAATTTTTACGGGCGTCAAGCCTCGATGAGCTGCCACAATTGTGGAATATCTTAAAAGGGGATATGCGTTTTGTTGGCCCTCGCCCTCTATTGGTAGATTATTTGCCGTTATATAATATGGAACAGCAGCGCCGTCATTCGGTTAAACCTGGAATGACTGGTTGGGCGCAAGTAAATGGCCGAAATGCGATTTCTTGGCCCGAGAAATTTAAATTGGATTGTTGGTATGTTGATCATCAATGCTTTTTTTTGGATATGAAAATTATGTTGCTGACCATTAAAAAAGTGTTAAGGCCAGAAGGAATAAAGCAGTCAGGGCAAGTGACAATGAAAAAGTTTACGGGAGAGAATTAAATGTTCGGAAAAAAATGGCCCCTCTACCCACAAGACGAAATCAATGCGGTCGTCAAAGTCCTAGAGTCTGGAAAAGTAAACTACTGGACCGGAGAGGAAGGGAAGTCATTTGAAAAAGAATACGCTGAATATCTTGGTGTGAATCATGCTATCGCAGTCGCCAATGGTACTAATGCTTTAGAACTCTGTTTGATTGCGATGGACATAGGGCCAGGAGATGAAGTCATTCTGCCATGCCGAACTTTCTTAGCCACTGCCAGCTGTGTAGTCCAAGTGGGCGCAAAACCAGTGGTCTGTGATATTGATCTGATTTCGCAAAATATCTGTGTCGAAACGATTAAACCTCACGTCAATGCTAAAACAAAAGCTATTATAGCGATGCATAATGGCGGCTGGCCTTGTGATATGGAAGCCATCATGGCCTTCGCCAAGCAGCATGATCTCTACGTGATTGAAGATTGTGCCCAAGCACATGGTGCAAAAATTAATGGTCAGCCTGTGGGACGGTTTGGACACATGTCCGCATTTTCATTTTGTCAGGATAAAATTATCACGACCATGGGTGAGGGGGGGTTGGTTGCAACCCATGATCGTGCTTTATGGAAAAAAGCGTGGGCTTATAAAGATCATGGTAAAGATTACGATACAGTATTTAATAAAGCGCATCCTCCTGGATTCCGCTGGCTGCATGATTCGTTTGGCAGTAATTATCGCATGACTGAGGCTCAGGCTGCGGTAGGGCGGATTCAGTTGAAAAAACTGCGTCAGTGGCAGCATATTCGTCAGCGTAATGCTTTTATTTTACGGGATGCCTTTAAAGATTTAGAGGTGTTTAAGTTGCAGGAGCCAACAGAGAGTGACTTGCATGCATATTATCGGTATTATGTTTTTGTCAAAGCAGGCTGGGATCGTGATCAGCTGATGGCATCGATTAATGTTGCTGGGGTGAGATGTCTGGTTGGAAATTGCCCTGAAATTTATCGGGAGCAGGTCTTTATTAATGCAGGCTTAGCCCCCAGCGAGCGCTTTCATCATGCACAATTATGGGCTGATCATAGTTTATGTTTTATGGTTGATCCGGTGTATGATGAAGCGGATATGCATAAAATGGCAAATTTAGTGAAGCAAGTGATTGCTGAGGCTGTAAAATGAAAAAAGAAATAATGCATTTCTGGACAATTTATCGCAATCGGGGTCTGGCAATGATAGCTGATTTGCTTTCAATTGGTCTGGCATTTTTCTTTGCGTATTGTTTTCGGTTTAGTTTTGAATCGACGCCATTATTTTCATTGAATGTATTAACGCATTTTTTTATGATGGTTTTTCCGGTACAGTTTTTTTTCTTTGCATTATTTGGTTTGTATCGTGGGGTATGGCGGTTTGCATCGATTCCAGACTTAATTCGAATTGTGAAAGCCGCTGCGTTTGGAGCCTTATTTCTCGTCGCGTTTTGGTTTTTTACAGCAGCACATCATGTCTATATTTTGCCTCGCTCAGTGCCTATCTTGTATTTTATTTTTTTGATCTTGATTTTAGGAGCGACGCGTACCGTCTATCGATTTTGTAGAAGCTATGGGGGAATGGGCGCAGCAAAGCGGGTTTTAATTATTGGTGCAGGGGATGCAGGAGAAGGGCTGATTCGGGATTTATTTCGGCATGCCACACAAAAATATAAGCCCGTGGCCTTTTTGGATGATCATCCTGTAAAGCATGGCCGTGATTTGCACGGAGTGCGTGTGGTGGGTAAGATTTCTAATCTTATTGATGTCGTGGCGCAATACAAAATTGAGCATGTTTTTATTGCGATTCCTTCCATGTCAGCAAAGGAAATGCGACGTGTGGTGGATTTATGTGAGGGCTTAGATCTGCCTTATTCAACCTTGCCTAGTTTGCAAGAGCTCACTTCTTCTCAGGTTAATTTAGGACATTTGCGTCAGGTATCGGTAGAGGATTTGATTGGACGCGAAGAAATTTATATTGATACGGGCAAAATTGGCGCGCTCTTGAATGGGGAAGTGATATTAGTCACCGGGGGTGGAGGATCGATTGGTAGTGAGTTATGTCGTCAAATTGCGCGTTTTGCTCCTAAAAAATTAATTGTTCTTGATCATTCTGAATTTAATTTATATCAGATTGATCAGGAATTGCATGCGATGGCGAATCAAGTTCAATATGAGATTTGTTTAGGCTCAGTGACAGATCCTATTTTTATGGAGAAGGTTTTGAGTCAGTATCAGCCCAAAATTATGTTTCATGCTGCAGCGTATAAGCATGTCCCAATGCTCGAATGTCAGCATGATGTTGCGATTAAAAATAATGTGCTGGGAACAAAGCTTGCAGCGGATTTTGCGATTCAGTATGGGGTCAAAAAATTTATTTTTATTTCAACAGATAAAGCGGTAAATCCCACGAATATTATGGGTGCAACCAAAAGAATGGGTGAATCGTATTGTCAGGCTTTGAATCAAAATGGATCGAAGACGCAGTTTATGGTGGTGCGCTTTGGTAATGTGATTAACTCTGCCGGCAGTGTGGTCCCTTTGTTTCGTAAACAGATTGAGGGTGGCGGCCCGGTTACTGTAACGCATCCCGAAATCACTCGCTATTTTATGACTATTCCAGAGGCTTGTCGCTTGATTTTGCAGGCGGGGACTTTGGGCAAAGGGGGCGAGACGTTTGTCTTGGATATGGGCGAGCCAATTAAAATTCAATATCTAGCCGAGCGGTTGATTCAATTTTCAGGCAAGGAATTGGGGCGTGATATTGAGATTGTTTATACCGGATTGCGGCCCGGCGAAAAATTATTTGAAGAATTATTTTATGCTCATGAAGATTTGACCCCAACAGATCATCAAAAGATTATGCAATCGTCTTGTACCTTTAAAAATGATGCCCTCAAAGGGCAAATTGAGCAATTAATTGAAATGCTGCATCAGTATTCTGTGGTTGAAATTTTAGAGAAACTCAAATTGATTGTACCTGAGTACCGGGGGTGATGACATGTATCGTTATTTAAAGCGCTTATTTGACCTTTTTTTTGCAACGCTCTTTTTGATATTATCCTCCCCACTTTGGCTGTTTGCTGCGATATTCATCAAAATCTCATCAGAAGGCCCTGTTTTATTTATCTCCCAACGCTGCGGCAAAAATGGGATTTTATTTGATTTCCTAAAATTCCGCACCATGAACGTTGGCGCGCCCTTATTAGCCAGTCATGACATCGATGCGATTCAATACCTCACACGAATTGGGAAATTTTTGCGAAAAACCAGCTTGGATGAAATCCCGCAGCTTTGGAATGTCATTCGCGGCGAAATGAGCCTGGTCGGACCCCGTCCGGTTATTCCTTCAGAAACGGACTTGGTTTTGCGTCGTAAAGCCTTAGGGGTTGATACCATCCTGCCAGGGATTACGGGGTGGGCGCAGATCAACGGTCGTGATCATGTAGGGGTGGAAGAAAAAGCGCAGCTGGATTCTGAGTACATGCATCGGCAATCATTGTGCTTTGACTTCAAAATCATTATATTGACGATTTGGAAGGTTTTATTTGCACATGATATTCAGCATTAAAATTTATTCATTTTGATGCGGTGTGGCTGCGGGGGGAATTGGATAATTTTGATTGATCGCGGCAATAATTAGGTTGACTGCCCCTTGTTGTAGGGCCTGCGGGTTTTGACCTAAATATTTTACAACCATTTTGGCGGAATCAAAAGCGGGAATATTGCCGAATTCGTTAATCCAAAAAGTCGCACCTTCTGGATTCACTTGTTGTTCAGCGGTATACCAGGATAGCATGACGCCCTGTATCAATCCGGCGCAAAAATTATTGTTGGGAGTGGGCGTGGTGTCGGTGATCAGGCCACTGCAAACGCCAAGAAGCCAAGTTCCGTTTGGAGTGGGCACAGTTTCTGCATACAACGTGCTGCTGCTTAAGCCTAATGATAAAAGGCTCCCTGCAAAGATTTTTTTGATCATTTTTCTGCGCATCCTGTTTTTTTAATCCAGCGGAAGGCAAGGGCCAGAAGGAGTAAAATAAAGTTAAAAATAATCACGGGCAGAATGCCCCAATTGAGCCAGGGTGTGGTGCCGGTGACGGGCGTGATGTCCCCTTTGAGGACGGTGGCGACAAACATCGGTGCGATGGCCGTAATCTGCCCCTGACTGTTGATAATGCTGGTGATGCCGCTATTGGTATCACGTAAAATAGGGCGACCGGTTTCGATGGCACGCATGGCAGCGATTTCCTGATGCTGATAGGGCCCGAGTGAACGGCCAAACCAACTGTCATCACTCAGGGTAATGATATAGGCACTATGCGCAACATGGCGTATTTCCATGGGGTAGGCGGATTCATAGCAAATAAAGACAGACACCGGTAAGCCATGAATTTGCATGGGAATGACTTCGGAGGGGCCTGCTGTAAAATTGGACATTGGAATATTCATAAAGTTATAAAAAGATTGTAAGCCCCAGGGAACATATTCGCCAAAGGGAACCAGATGTTGTTTCAAATACATGCCATTTGCATCCCCTAAAGCCAGGGCGCCATTGTAATAGGTGTGGTTATTAGGATTGTCAATGGGAAGGCCGAAAACAATTGCGCTTTTGAACTGGGCCGTTGTATTATCCAGGGTATCAATAAAGGAAATAATATTTTCAGGGAAATCAGGAATTGCATTTTCAGGCCACACAATCAGTGGTGTATCCAAAATTGGGCCCGTGAGTTTGGAATAAATCAAGGTAATGTCTTGCAAAGCTTCAGGTGACCATTTGATAATTTGAGGGATATTGCCTTGCACCAGCGCGACTTTTAAGGCTGGGCCAGGGAGCGATTTGACAAATTTTTGATGGTGTAAAACAGCTCCGCCCATTAAAATCAATCCAGCGAGAATCAGGCTGGCCAGCAGGCGCAGGTCATATTTTTTTTGCCGGATTGCTTGAAGAATTAAAACCAATAATCCTGCTAAAAAAGCAACAACCCAAGACAGCCCAAACACGCTGAAACATTTGGCATAGCCGGATAAAAAAGTAAAAGTTTGCGTATAACCCAATAATAACCAGGGGAAGCCCGTGAATAAACTGCCTCGAATCAATTCAAGAAGGGTCCAAAGACTGGGGAAAACGAGGAGGGCTTCTATGCAAAACGGACCTTTAAAAAAGCGTTTTGAAATCCATGCCTGAAACGCAGGGAAAAGCGATAGAATCAACACAAATAAAAAGGTAATGAGCGAGGAGACGACAATATTCGTGTTGCCATAGGTGTCAATGCTGACAAAGATCCATGACGCCCCGAAGCCAAACAGGCCCAATCCAAAACACAGGCCCATTAAAAAGGCGTGTCTTGGGGTTCTATTTTGAATCAAACCTAAAAATGCAGCGGCAGAAATCAAGCCAAAGATCCACAGATTAAAAGGGCTAAAACCAAGAACCAGCAAGGCACCGGCGATAAAGCTATAAAGAAATTTTAGCATAGAGAATCCTGTTTTTGCATAAGTGCTATTATCCGTTGACTTGAGGATTGGGGTCAAGTCAGGTATAATAATTGAATGAAAAAATTAAAGCTCGCTATTCCATTATTGATTATGACCTTCTTTCTGAGTGGTTGCATTGCCATGTGGGTGGGCGGAGGTGCTGCTGGCGGGTATTATGGCGCAAAGCACTATACCATTGAGAAAACGTCTCCTTGAACCCCTCGGGCCATCAGGTTTCATTATTCAACAGTGACACTTTTGGCTAAATTTCGGGGTTGATCCACATCGGTCCCTTTTAAAACTGCGACATGATACGCTAAAAGCTGCATCGCAATAATCGCAATCAAGGGATAGAGTACAGGATTCGTATTAAAGGGAATGTGAATCCATTTAGCATGAACATGTTCAGGTATTTGATCCACTTGACCAAAGACGTAGAGTTCACCACCGCGTGTGGCGATTTCTTCGATATTGGAGCGGGTTTTTTCCTCTAAAGCATCGGGTGGAAGGAACACAATCACAGGCATTTTATCATCGACGAGCGCTAATGGGCCGTGTTTGAGTTCCCCTGCTGCATAGGCCTCTGCGTGAATGTAGGAAATCTCTTTCATTTTTAAAGCGGCTTCCATTGCAAGTGGATAATAGACATGACGACCTAAAAATAAGGCATGCTCTTTGTCTTTAAATTTTTCTGCCAGTTTTTCAATTTCTTTGTCTAAGTTGAGAATTTGATTCATGATGCTGGGTAAATGCTGAAGTTCTGTTATTTTAACGGGGCGCTGGCCTTTTATTTCAGCCAAAGCCAGAGTCAGTAAAAACAGGCCCAAAATTTCAGCCGTAAACGCTTTGGTTGAAGCGACGCCGACTTCCAGGCCTGCGCACATCAGGAAGCATAAGTCTGCTTCTCGCACCATCGTGCTGGTGGGAACATTGCAGATGGATAGGCTGGCGAGATAGCCTTGTTCTTTGGCTAAGCGCAGTGCGGCGAGTGTGTCTGCGGTTTCGCCGGATTGAGAAATAGCGATAAAAAGCGAATCCGTAGGGACAACGCTTTTGCGATAGCGATATTCACTGGCAATTTCAACATCACAGCTGATGCCTGCTAAATCTTCCAGCCAGTATTTGGCCATCAAGCCTGCATGATAACTGGTGCCACAGGCGACGATTTTAATGTGTTTTATTTTGGGTAAAATATGGGGTGCACGTTCGCCAAAGCTTTCTAGTGAAACACGCTCATGTTCGACATATTGGGATAAAATATTCGCCACAACACGAGGCTGTTCAAAAATTTCTTTAAGCATAAAATGTTTATAATGTCCTTTTAGGGCTGCATCATCATTGAGATTGAGCTCTTCAATGGGGCGTTCAACCGCTTTGCCATGATTAAAAATTTTGATTTCAAAGCGGCTTAATTCAGCGGTATCGCCTTCTTCCAGATAAATAAAGCGCCGAGTGACGGGTAAAAGAGAGAGGCTGTCAGAGCCTACAAAATTTTCTTCAATTCCCACACCAATAACGAGAGGTGAGCCTTTTCGCACCGCAAAAATCCGATCTTTGTGCAGGCGATGCATGATGACCAAAGCATAAGCTCCTTTTAATAAGGGAACCACCGCATTTATGGCATCAAGGGGGTGTTTGGCGGTTTTCATTTCCTGCTCAAGTAGATGGGCGATGACTTCGGTATCCGTTTCGGATTGAAATGTGACGCCTTTTTTCTGAAGTGCAATTTTCAGTTCAGCATAATTTTCAATAATGCCGTTATGAACAACGACGATATCGCCCACGATATGGGGGTGGGCATTGGCCTCAGAGGGCTTGCCGTGTGTGGCCCAGCGCGTATGGGCAATGCCGATTTTTCCACTTAAGGGGTGTTCTTGTAGGCGATTAGCCAGCTCCTGTACCTTGCCCAGGGTTCGAACGCGTTTAAATAAATGTTCACCGTCAATAATCGCCAATCCGGCAGAATCATAACCGCGATATTCCAGGCGACGTAAGCCTTCTACTAAAATAGGAACAATATTTCTTTCTGCAATTGCACCGACAATACCACACATGATTTTTACTCCTTCTCTATTTTTTTTTAGGGCGCTGCCAACCCGAAATCGTCTGTTGTTTTGCTCTTGCAACCGTTAACTCAGCGGCAGGTGCGTTGTGGCTCAAGGTTGTTCCAGCGCCAATGGTCGCGCCTTTTCCAACGGTAATCGGGGCAATTAACTGCACATCTGAGCCAATAAACGCATCATCTTCAATCTGGGTTTGATGTTTGTTCGCACCATCATAATTGCAGGTAATCACCCCTGCGCCAATATTCACTTTTTTGCCAATGATCGTATCGCCCAAATAGCTCAGATGATTGGCTTTGGAGCCTTCGCCGATCGTGGCATTTTTCAGTTCAACAAAATTACCGATATGGACACCATCAGCCAATTTGGTTTCGGGGCGGATTCGGGCAAAAGGGCCAATGACACAGTTTGCGCCGATTTCTGCATTCTGGATGATGGAGTGGGCATGGATCACCGTGCCGGGTTTTAAGCTGACATTTTCGAGGATGCAATGGGGGCCGATCGAACAGTTTTCAGCAAGAATCACCTTGCCTTTTAAAATCACGTTGACATCAATGAGTACATCGCGTGCGGGGGTAATATTGCCTCGAATATCTACCCGTTTTGGGTCAAGAAAACTCACGCCTTTCAGCATGAGGGCCTCACATTGCCATTGCTGATAAATACGTTCCAGTGCAGCAAGCTCAATTCGCGTATTAGTGCCAAAAATTTCGGCTGTTTTTTCGGGGCTGGAAACGGTAATGGGCGTGCGTTCTTCATGGGCCAGGCGAACCACATCCGTTAGATAATATTCTTTTTGATTATTCTGATTGGTCAGTTTGGGAAGCCATTTTTGTAATAAAATCGTCGGAATGCAGTAGATGCCAGTATTGATTTCCGTAATTTGTTTTTGGACGTCGCTCGCATCTTTTTCTTCGATAATGCCTTGAACCTGTTGATAGGGATCTCGGATAATGCGGCCCAATCCCGTGGGGTTTTTGAGATGCGCGGTGATCAAGCCCAATTGATTTTTCTGCGTTCCATCGATCAAATGCTGCAGTGTGGCGGTACTGATTAAGGGCACGTCTCCGCACAAAATCAAGGTGTTGTTGTCAAGGTTTAAAAGCGGGAGAACTTGCTGAACGGCATGTCCCGTGCCGAGGCGCTGTTTTTGTTCCACCCAGGTGATTTGATTTTGCCGATGTTGCATGGCGTCTAAAACGACTTCGCCCATATGGCCATAAATCACAAAAAGTTGTTCGGGATGAAGCGGCAGCACGGCATCAATCACATGATCAAGCAGGGTTTTTCCGCCGAGTTCATGCAGGACTTTAGGCTTGTTTGAGGCCATTCGTGTTCCAGAACCCGCCGCGAGGATGATGACACTTAAAGATTTCATAAATACAAATGGGTTAAAAATTGGAGTATTCATTTTAAAGGATTTTTGTTAATATTGCATCATTGAATCATGCTTGTTTTTGAGTGGAGTGAAAATGAATAAATCCGGTGTGTGCTGTTGGGTCGTGGCTTTGAGTTTTTTTTGTATGGAGTCTGGGTTTGCCGATGGCGCAAGCAGTCTTTATCAAACGCCGAAGCCTTTGATTCAAGTTGCGCCTTTGGTGCAGCCCGCGACACAAGTGGGGCAGTTTAAGTCTGCGTCAACCGCTGCGACACCAACGCCTTATACGGTGAAGCCTTATACACGTGGGTCCACTGTGATTCCCACTGCATCGCCTCAATTTCCGGGTGCTGCGCCTTATGCGATTCCCGCTCGTCCCAATCCAAATGGATCGCCCAGCTATTGATACTATTCTTGACATAAAGCAAATAGATAAGATAAGATAAGGTAAATTCAATTCAGTTAATTTTTTAGAAGGGGGAAAGACAAATGGCCGTAATGAAATGGGTGAGTCTGGCGTGTTTAAGTGCGTTATTTATGAATGGGGCTTATGCCGAAAATGCCGCTTCTACAGCGGTTCCAGGGCCAAATATTTCAAGTATCCCGGGGCCGATTTATAATGCTTCCAACCCAAATTATTTACCGTATTTTGTCGCGCCGGTCGATCAAAACTTAATGGTTGCGCAGCCTTTAGTCAAAGGTCAAAAAACGAAACTTTATATTTTGCCCGCAACGCCCGCCACCACCAATTGGGGTGTTTTTGATAGTAGCAAAAAACCGGCTCTCGTGATTAACTCAGGGGATTCCGTGATGATTGAAACCATTTCCTGTATGGAAAATCAATTGCTTCCGGGTGTTCCCATTGAAACGGTTGAAAAATTAACAGCAGAGGATACAAATCGCGGGCCGCATACTTTGACGGGGCCCATTTATATAAATGGTGCAGTGCCCGGCGATGTGTTGGCGATTCATATTAATCGTCTTGTTTTAAAGCCTCAGGCCTCCAATAATACCTTGCCTGGCAAAGGATTGTTTCCAGAAAAATTTCCTAAAGCGCAGGTCAAATATTTTTATTTAGATGTGTATCATCATCAAATGGATTTTGGTCCCGGTATCCGGGTTCCATTGCGTCCCTTCCCCGGTGTGGTTGCTGTAGAGCGGGCTCAAGCAGGCATTTATGACAGTATTCCGCCCGGAGATTTTGGCGGCAATATGGATTTGCGTGAAATGGTTGAGGGGACTACCCTTTATCTCCCTGTATTTGTGAAGGGCGGCATGTTGTGGACAGGCGATTCGCATGCCGGTCAGGGCAATGGTGAGATTGATCTTACTGCGATTGAGAGTGCCTTTAGTGAAATGAATGTCACCATTACCGTTCTGAAAAACAAAAGCCTGGATCGTCCCCTGGTTGAAACGCCGACAGATTGGATCACCGTCGGATACGACACTGATTTAAACAAAGCCTTGGCCTCTGCGCAAGCCGAAAGTATTAATTTTATTATGGGTGAACAAAAAGTCTCGCGTGATCAAGCGACTCAGTTTTATTACAGAACTTGGAATTGTCCAATATCAGAAGTCGTGAATGGCGTGAAGGGCGTTTATTGTATGATTCCCAAAGATGCGAATGCGCCGACCCCCGCGCCTTTGCCCGTCGTCAGCAATAATAAGGAATTTGTGACGGTAGGTTCGGATTCAGATGCTTTGCAAGCGATGAAGAAAGCGTCCTGGGCGATGATGCAGGATTTGGTTAAACAAAGAAATATGGCCTTAAATGACGCCTATGTTTTAGCCAGTATCGCAATGGATTGTCGTTTTGCACCCTATATTTCAGGGGATAAAGAAGTTCATTGTATGATGCCCAAAAGCTTGTGGGTGAATACGGCTCAGTATTAGGGGTCTTACACTGGCCCTGTTAGCTCCAGAAGGAGAGGGGCTCGAGCCCGATCATCGGCTGCGTCAGAGTCTCTCCCGCATCGAATTTTAGCGGTTCCCCCCGCGCAGAGATGCCCTAAATAAGCAGGAAAGAAAAGTGCTGCATCGCTAAAATGAAGTGGCTTCGTAGGCTCTCTTTTTCCATGAGTGTATCCCATGGCCATGCTGCCACAAAAGTAAAATCCGAGAAGCGCCCCTGTTTTAGCCATATCAAATCCAAAATTTCCAATATAGGCCCCCGTCAGCAGGCCAAGCCATCCATGAATCAATCCCTGTTCAATGATAGCGGTTTCGTTAGCATGTTCAAGCATGGACTTTCCTTATTAATATTTATCTTAAAGATATATCATGCATGACTATGATTTTTTAATCAAGCAGGTGTAAAGGCAAAGCCTGGCTTCATTAAGTGGCCAGAATTAACAATAAGTAAATATGCGATTAAAATTTATTTGAACCTATAAATATCAGTAAATAATATTTATATTTCAAGAGGCTCAAATAAATAGTATAATAATAAAATAAAATGAAGTGAATGTCGCATTAAGATTATTTTTATATAAATAATTTTTTTAATTTGGAGGGTGTTATGTTTAAGCATGTTGTTGGGTTTGTTGGGTTTGTGGGAAATGCATTAAAGTCCAAGGCTGAAAAAGAAAGAGAAGCTTTAGAAGCTTTAGAGGAATTGCAGGATGCCGCTTTAAAAGGTTTATTTCATTGTAAATATTCTGAGATTAATGAGAATGTTATGAAACTAGAAAGTCTTCTAAATAGTAGCAATCCCTCTGAGGATATGGAAAATATATTGAATCGTAATGAGGAAAAATTATATTTGTATGCCTATGTTGATTTTCATGAGGAATTGGTGAAGTATATAGCTGCTCACCATGCTACTGGCGGAACTATATCAGCAGTCATGCTTAAATTAGAAGCGCGAGTGAAGTCATACAGTAATGATAGTTCACTTGTAGATTCAGTTCCAATTCTGGTCCGAGCACCCGTTTCAGCAGCAACGCTAATAGCAAAAGCAGTACCAACTTTAGTACCAGATTTACCGGTTGGGTCAAGCAAGAAAAAGCCGGCGACTCTTGATGCTTTTAGCTTGCCAGCGCAGACATCAAGAGTCGGTAAGGCTGACAGTGCAAAATTCAATCTTATGGACAGGCTCAAGAAAAATTCCACTTCCAAAGCTTTGCAAAAAAAGATTGACTTACCTTTGGCGCCAGCATCAGCACGAGTAGCAGCACCAGTGAGGAGCGTTACGTTTGATAGTTTATTGTGTGAAAAATATTTTTTACAAAATGAATTAATGAATGCTCAAGATTCAGCTACTTTGTTTAGGCTCTTTGAGCAAGCATCGGCCGAACGAAATAAGCAGGAACCTAATAAAAAACATTTCTACGATGAGTTTTTTTTAAATCTTCCTGATCATTTTAAACGCGTTTCGGTGCTTGAATCTAATGAGCGGTTATTTCCGGTCGAAGACGTTGAAGAAGAGAGCGCGCCTAGAGGAGTAGCGCCAGTAGCAGCATCAGTATCAGTTTCAGCAGCATTATTGCTTTCCATGGGTGAAGCCAAAGAAGAGGCTGGGTCACGCTCAACTTCATTGACGGGCATGGATACAGATACAGGGTCTGAATCGGATGTAGATTCTTTCCCGTCCTCATCTCATCTTGAACCACAGAGGGATAAGGCCTATCATGATAAGATGACTGAAAGTCGGTTGCGGTTAAGAGAAGGAAAATTAAGAGCATTAAAAAATGGAAAAATTAATAAGCTATTGCAAGATATCAAAAATAAATCAAGTGATTTTGAAGAAAATACTGAGGTTGGGGTTGGGTCTCATATTACTGGAAAGAAGACTGTGCTATCAATTCTTGCTCCTACGCTTATTGGTCAAAAAAAGCCTGATAGTACTTTATTAACACAAATTCCAGAAGCGCTTTTAGCATTTGAGATTGATAGTGAGCGACACTTTTTTCGTGGAAAAGATCATAAAACTAGTACAAGACTTTTGTGTGATCGATTTGTTGAATTGTCGTGTGATGAGGGGGCTAAATCGCGTTATAAAAAGTTTATGCCGATATTAGAGCAGGTTAATAAGCAGTTGGCGGCGATGCCTGCTTCAGATAATTTTCCAGAAAAAATAGACTTGACAGGTTTGCGGACTAATTTAATTAATTGTATTTTGGGTCGCGTGGTTGATGTTTTGCCTGAACCTACGTTTAAAAAATCAGGATGCTTTTCTTTCTTTTGTGGAACTTCAGATGTTGAAAAGCTGCGTGCTGATGTGAACCTAAGAACGTATGCGTTCAAACAACCGCATCTACTCAGTCTGAGGGCTTGACCTTATAATGCAAATCCAGATTGAGATCCAACTTGGCATGATGTGGCAAAAGCTTAAGCAAAGCGGCATCTGTCGTGGCGAACTTGATCTCAGTTAGTAAATATTTGAGATATTCAAAGGGCTTTAAATGATTCGCT
>CANJQG010000001.1 GCA_947476405.1 Thiotrichales bacterium | reverse complement strand
GGTCAGACAGTATTTCCCTAAAAGTACGCCTTTTGATATACTGACCCCAGCCATGGTCCAAGTTGTCGAGGATGCGCTTAATTCTAGACCACGAAAGATTCTAGGCTACAAGACTCCACGTGAGGTGTTTTTTTCTGATGCTTAACACTGTCGCACTTCGGGGTTGAATGGGCGAAATAGCAACGCGATCAAAAATTATATTTTCGCTGATTTTTTCAAGGCTTCTGCTTGATCTGTTTTCTCCCAGGTAAAATCCACGTCTGTGCGGCCAAAGTGACCATAGCTTGCGGTTTGTTGGTAGATGGGGCGAAGCAGATTCAGTTGTTTGATGATGCCGCTGGGTCTGAGGTCAAAATGTTCCATGACCAATTGGGCAATTCTTTCTTCCGGAATCGTCTGGGTGCCGAATGTTTCTACAAAAACAGAGGTGGGTTTTGCGACACCGATTGCGTATGAAATTTGAATTTCACAACGTGAAGCAAGGCCAGCCGAAACGATATTTTTCGCGACATAGCGACCCATGTAGGCGGCGGAGCGGTCTACTTTGGAGGGGTCTTTTCCTGAAAAAGCGCCACCACCATGACGTGCAGATCCGCCATAGCTGTCGACAATGATTTTGCGTCCAGTGACGCCGCAATCGCCTTGGGGTCCTCCAATGACAAAACGTCCGGTTGGATTGATAAAGAATTTCGTTTCTTTTTTGAGATAGTGTGCGGGAATCGTGGGTTTGATGAGTTCCTCAATGACGGCTTCAGTCAGTGTTTTTTGATCCACATCCGGGGCGTGTTGCGTGGAAATGACAATGGTGTCAATCCACTGGGGTTTGTCATTTTCGTAGACAAACGTAACCTGGCTTTTGGCATCGGGACGCAACCAGGGTAGCTTTTTGGATTTACGTAAAGTGGCCTGCGCTTTCATGAGGCGATGCGCATAAGTAATGGGGGCCGGCATCAATACATCAGTTTCATTACTGGCATAGCCAAACATCAACCCTTGATCTCCTGCGCCTTGGTCTTCATCCGCTCGATCGACGCCTTGAGCGATATCACGAGATTGTTTGCCAATCGCGCTTAAGACTGAACAAGAGTGGCCATCGAAGCCTAATTCAGAATGGTCATAGCCGATATCAATGATGACTTTACGAATGAGGTCTTCCAAATCCACCCAGGCATTGGTGGTGACTTCACCTGCGACCAGCGCCATGCCTGTTTTAACTAAGGTTTCACAGGCCACGCGTGCATGAGGATCTTGCGTTAAGATGGCGTCCAGTACAGCGTCAGAGATCTGGTCTGCGACTTTGTCTGGATGCCCTTCAGATACGGATTCTGAGGTAAAAAGATAAGATCTACTCATGTTTTTTTCCATAAATTTAAAAAAGACGAGGTCATTTTAGCTGATTTTTTTAAGCAAGCCAAACAGATTTTTGGGGTCTGTAATGTGTTCGGGAATCAAATCCGTATCCAGGCCAATATTCAGTTGGTTTGTCAGTTGGTAGACGTAGCGTAAAATGCTGTAATCTTCAATCGCAAAACCGACCGCATCAAATAGCGTAATTTCTTCATCTGAGCGGCGAGTGGGCTTTGTACCAGCGCAGAGTTCCCACAATTCAGCATGAACATATTTTTGCGCGTCATCGCCTAGATTTTGAATTTCACCCTCATGAACTGTTTGGGGGAAATATTCAATCACCACGGTCGCTGTTTTTAAAATGGCAATATCTAATTCTGTTTTGCCGGGTGAATCCCCGCCAATCCCTGAAATATGTTGTCCCGGTTGAATCCAGTCTAGCTTCAGGACTTGTTGTTGATTGCGTGCGGCAGTCGACGTAATAATGATATCCACATCGCGAATCGCATCACGCGTATCCAGAGCCTGAATCAGCTGAAAGGACTCCCCTTTTAAATGCTGGGCAAAGCGATCCATGGCATGCGGATCTAAATCAAAATAATGCACTTCACTCAAATCAAAGAGCGCATGATGGGCCAAAACTTGAAATTCACTCTGCGCTCCGCAGCCAATGATGGCGAGCTTCTTGCTGTTTTTGCGCGCCATTAATTGAGAGGTCATTGCCGAAACCGCCGCCGTACGCAAAGCCGTCAACAACGTCATTTCAGAAATCATCAAAGGATGCCCTGTTTCAACATTCGCCAGCATTCCGAGTGCGACAATATTCAAAAGATTTTTGGAGGGATTTTCAGGGTGACCATTCACATACTTAAAGCTAAACAAGCTGTTACTGCAAATCGGCATCAGTTCCATCACGCCATTTTCGACATAAGCCGCATAACGGGCTGATTTCTGAAATTCCGCCCAATGACTAAAATCCTCCTTCATGATTTGAACCAGTTCACGAAAAAAAACTTTCATGTCAATCTGAGAAAAAAGGGTTTGAATATCTTGAATGCGAATCAATTTCATAAGAGTGTTTCCTGGTAAAAATAATGAAGAGATCCCTATTCTACCCGATTTAACCTTGCCGGGTCAAAGTGTGGCTTGATTTTATTTAAAATTTTGTTGACTTACTTTATAAAAAATAATATAGTTATATATCTTTGAATGTTAAATTTTATAGGATTATAAATGAGCTTTGCTGCGGAGCGAATTTTATTAAATAGGGGGATAGGTCATGCGTCAGATTCATCTGGTTCATCTGAGCTCATGGCTGTGGCGGATCATGCTCAGCAAATTGAGTTAAAGGCGGGATCGACAGGCTTAAGCTTAAGCAAAGTGGGTCTGACTGTGCTTCAAGTGCTTATGGCATTGAGTGTTGGCGTGACTTACTATGTAACGAATATAGAAGAAAATCATAGTGAGTTGAAGGCAATCAATGCTGCTTTCATCAATATTGTTTTGAATTACTTTTTTATTGAAATTGCTGATACGCTCATGCAAATGTTTACCACAAAAAAAACAGACCTTGAGCAATTTCTTATTGAGGCAAATAATCCACTGATTGTGCGACCTAGTTATGATTTTAAGCTTTATAAGCCTGTGGTGGTCGCTTTTTCTCTTTTTGGCGCACTTTGTTCTTCAATGCTTGCTTTTAATGGTGGAAATGAGGCTCGTAAGGACTCCCATGGTTGGTGGGGGGAGGCTGTAGAAGGCTGTAATTATGGCAATCTTTTGGTGAATGTGTGTTTTTTATATTCGGTTGATATTTTTCATGAATTGATGGCATTTCGCCTTGAAGAGAATCAAACGAAAATTGCTTTGGAAGGAATTCAAGACGTTTTTGAGATCAGTATGCGTACTGAAAATCCTATGCTTAAAACTGAACTCAGTGGGCTTTTATCTAATGATATTGTGTTTGAAGAAGGGGCGAGTGCAGCGCTGAATGCCGAAAAATTACGTGCTATTTTTGAAATAATTAAGTCTAATCCAGTTCTTTTAAAATGTCTTGAAGGAAATACGCGTGCAGTATTTAAGAAAGATCCTGATCGTTCGTATGGGCGGGCTATTTTTAGTGGGGCGCGTTATTTGACTGCGAAGTTTTCCTGGTTGCTCGTATTGGCCTGTGCAATTGATTCTGCACCGGGAATAAGAGGCGGAATAGAGACTCTCAAAGTTGATTTTAAAGGAAACGAATGGTTAGCCCTTTTATTATATCTTCCAGAAGCTTTCTTTTTATCGAATTTTTATCAAAAAGCAGCTTTTTATGCATTTGATCGCTTAGAAGCTTTGGGGTATCGTCTGAGTGGTGTTGTTCAGGATTGTGGTGTCAAATCTATTCGTGAAGTTCCCCCTTTGTTTTTGGGATTAGGGATCGCTGCTGTTGCAGCGGGGGTGTCTGCTTCTACTTTTCTGGCTCAGGTTGCGGATGGAAAGGTTCATAGTGGTTACTCAGGATCTTATCCTGCAAGTAGTTTTATTAATTTAAGTTCAGATATGCCTGATGCGTTAATCGTGGCGGTAATCGCCACATCCTCTGCAACTAATTTTAAAGCAATTGCTGAGCCCTTGATTACGTTCTTTTCGCGTATTTTATGTGTTTCGCCTTCACTGAAAATAAAAAGGCTGAAAGATGCTTCCAAAGCCCTATCTGATTTAAATTTTGCTTTTTTTAATCAGGGGGCTGCTGCCGTAGCGGGTGCGGGTGCGGGTGTGGGTGTGGGTGTGGGTGTTCCTGATACTGAAGAAACGCATCTTCTTTTTTCGCCAACAAGGGCTAGTTAAGATTCTTCTGTTTTTGCTTCGCTTTCAATCAGGGTTTGAATCACTTTTTTGCAAGGTAAATGCTGATACAAAATTGCGTAGACTTGTTCGCTGATGGGCATGCGGACCTGATGTTTTTGGGCGAGTTCAAAGACGAGTTTGGTGGTGTGGATGCTTTCGATGACTTGGCCTATTTTTTGGCAGGCGGCCTCTCGACTTAAACCCTGGCCTAGCATGATGCCGAAGCGTAAATTGCGGGATTGTGTGTCGGAGCAGGTTAAAATTAAATCGCCTAGGCCGGATAATCCGGTGAGGGTTTCTTTTTTTGCTCCTAATACCTGGCCTAAGCGCATCATTTCGGCAAGACCGCGCGTCATGAGTGCCGCTTTGGTATTGGTGCGGAAGCCTAAGCCTTCGGCAATGCCGACGGCAAGGGCGATGACGTTTTTAATCGCGCCGCCTAATTCAGCGCCTAATAAATCATCGTTGAGGTAAACCCGAAAGTAGGGGCTTTGAAAGGCGCGTTGGATATGGGTTCCATACGCGAGATCATTGTGGGCTAGGGTCACGGCGGTCGGGAGTGCGTCTGCGACTTCTTTGGCGAAACTGGGGCCCGTGATCAACGCCATCGGGCGCGGACCTGTTTTTTCGATGACGACTTCATGTAGAAAGCGGGCGGAATGATCCAGGCCTTTGGTTGCCCAACAGAGCCCTTGATTTTTTTGTAAATGAGGCGCCAGTTTGTCGATGATTTCAGAAAAAGCGTGGCTGGGGACTGCGATTAAAATATCTGTGCTGTGTGCTAATGCATTTTCTAAAGAGGGGCTGAGCCGCAGCGTGTCAGGAAAGGGAACATCTGGCAGGTAGCGCTTGTTTTGACGTTCCTGCTCCATCATCGTAATGTGATCCGCTTCTTTGGCCCAAAGATGGACTGTGTGGCCATTGCGAGCCAAGACAAGAGAAAGTGCTGTTCCCCAGGATCCTGCGCCAATAACGGCGAATGAACGATGAGTCATGGCGAATGTCCTCTGTATTTGGCTTATTGAATGGTTGCGCCTTCTTTCTCTGCGATGCTTTGTTGATATAAAGCTTCAAAATTCACCGCGGATAAATTGAGCTGAGGAAAGCCTGCACGGGTGACCATATCACCGACAGCCTCACGTACAAAAGGATAAAGCAGGTTGGGGCAGAATGTCGCCATGGCGTGCTCCAAAGGTTGATCTTGAAGATTTTCGATTTTAAATAAACCGGCTTGAATCATATCCACCGTAAATGCAATCGTGCCTTTGCAGCTGTTGGTGCATTTTAAATGGAGGGACACTTCATAATGATGCGGTTCTGCTAATGATTTAGACTGCGTGTTGATCTCGAAATTCAATTCAGGTTGCCATTCTAATTGAAAGGCTTTTGCGCCTTCTGGAATTTGCAGGGAGAGATCTTTCACATACAATTTCACAAGTTCAATACGTGCATCAGGGGTTGTGTTTTCAGTTTCAACGGCTTCAATATTTTCTTTTTTCATGATCTATCCTTAAAAATTAAGCGAGTAAAGGGTCCAGTTTGTGGGCTTGGTCTAAAGCATAGAGATCATCACAGCCACCGATGTGTTGATCATTGATAAAAATCTGAGGAACCGAGCGTTTTCCGCCTGCGCGGTCCATCATGGCTTGACGGAGTGCGTCATCCTGATCAACTCTAATTTCAGTATATTCAACGCCTTTGCGTTTGAAAAGATCTTTCGCGCGTACGCAATAGGGGCAGACTTGTGTGCTATAAATTTCGATTTTAGCCATGATGGATCCTTTTTTTATTGATGACTCAGTGGGAGGTTCTCTTTGCGCCAGGCGGAAAGACCGCCTGCCAAAACTGCGACATCACTATAGCCTGATTTTGTGAGACTCATTGCGGTTGTAACTGCACCATGCTCGTTTTCATCTAATACTAAAACAGGGAGATCTTGTTTTTTAATCCAGGTTTTGGCGTTTTTGATGAGGTCCGCTGCCTTGACTTGTTTGGATTGTTTGATGTGCCCCATTGCAAAAGCATCAGGTGTGCGTAAGTCAAAAACTAAAGACTTTTTATTGTTCATAAAACGGACTGCTTCAATAGTGGATAATTTAGGCACGCCACCGCTATGACTCATAAACTCAACAATCACAATCACGATCAGGAGCGCAGCAATAATGCCACAAAGAGGAAGATTGTTTTGCAAAAAAGGGATGAGATTCATATCCAGCTTGAGAATGGTTTAAAAGTGGGGGTCAGTATAGTGAAATCTTTGTAAAATGTCCAGGTGTGATGCAAGCCCATTTTAGTGATGCAGAAACAGCACGACCATTCCTAATAAAATCGAAACAATTCCACCAAAAAACAAGCGTTGCATGAGGATCATGCCTGAATTTAAAACATTGATGTCAGATCTGAGTGCGGCATTGTCGGCTTTCACTTCAATTCTAAGTTCAGCAATATCGCCTTTGAGTTCGGTTCTAAGATCGGCGATTTCGGTTCTGACCTCAGCAATTTCGGTTCTGACTTCAGCAATATCAGCCTTAAGATCGGATTTTGTGATCAGTAAATCTGCTTTGGTTGCTAAATTTTCGATGCTTGCATTGATGGATGCCTCAACCATTTTGACAAATACGCGGGCCTGTTTGTCAGATACACCTGCATTTTTGAGTTGTTCAAAAGATTCTAAGGTATCAAAGTTTCGCATTGTCCAGCTCATTTCTTCTCTCGATTGGTTCATTATAACACAAAAAATCAGATTTCGATGGGTTGTATTATACTCTGTCTGGGTGAATATGCAACAGGTGCTTGTCTTCACATTCATTTAGCCTGATAATAGCTGAACTATGATTTTATGAGAGGAAAATATGTTTCAACAATTGTCAGATCGCATTACGACAGCGCTTAAGCACGTGCGGG
Organism: Thiotrichales bacterium; assembly: GCA_947476405.1. GTDB lineage: Bacteria > Pseudomonadota > Gammaproteobacteria > Francisellales > CACEW01 > JAJZUD01. The sequence goes on along the minus strand of CANJQG010000001.1, from coordinate 109,808 downwards.
GCCAAGGGCGGATTAGCGAAGATAATATTAAAAAGACTTTGAAAGAGGTGCGTCAGGCTTTGTTGGAAGCCGATGTGGCGCTTGACGTGATTACCGATTTTTTAGGGCGCGTGAAGCGCTGTGCCTTGGGGCGTGAAGTTTCAAAAAGTTTGAATCCAGGCCAGGCTTTTATCAAAGTGGTAAAGCGTGAACTGACTGAATTAATGGGTGAGAATCAATCGGACTTAAATTTGCAGACTCAGCCCCCCGCCGTGATTTTAATGGCAGGCTTGCAAGGTTCCGGTAAAACAACAAGCTCAGCCAAATTGGCGCGCTATATTCGGGATCAACGTCAGAAAAAAGTGCTCTTGGTCAGTACCGATATTTATCGTCCCGCTGCGATGGAACAATTGCAGATTTTGGCAGATCAATTGCAAATTGATTGCTATCCTGCCAGCCCAAGCCAAAAGCCTACTAAAATCGCCGAAGAGGCCTTAAAAGAAGCAAAGCGAAAGCTTTATGATGTCTTGATCGTCGACACAGCAGGCCGCCTGCATATTGATGAAGAGATGATGTCAGAAGTGAAATCCTTGCATACTATTTTAGATCCGATCGAAACTTTTTTTGTTGTCGATAGTATGACGGGTCAGGATGCGGCGAATACGGCTAAAGTTTTTAATGATGCGCTGGAGCTGACAGGGGTCATTCTCACTAAATTAGATGGGGATGCAAGAGGGGGCGCGGCCTTGTCGATTCGCGCGATCACAGGCAAACCGATTAAATTTGTCGGGATGGGCGAAAAAGTTGATGCTTTGGAAGTGTTTCACCCCGAACGAATGGCCTCGCGTATTTTGGGAATGGGCGATATGATGGGCTTGATCGAAAGCCTGGAGCAAAAAGTCGATCGCAGTAAAGTGGAAGCCATGACTAAAAAAATCATGCAAGGCAAAAGTTTTACCTTGGATGATTTTGCTGATCAGCTGGGTCAAATGGCGAATATGGGCGGGATGAGCGCATTGATTGACAAGATGCCAGGTATGGGGCATTTATCTGAGCAAATAAAAAGTAAAGTTGATGACAAAAAAATTAAGCGGATGGTTGCGATTGTTCAATCGATGACAAAAAAAGAGCGTCGTAATCCAGACTTAATTAAAAACTCGCAAAAACGTCGAATTGCAGCGGGTTGTGGTCAACAGATTCTAGAAGTAAACCGCCTGCTTAAACAATATGAACAAATGGCTAAAATGATGAAAAAAATGGGCAAAGGCGGTGGCATGATGAAAATGATGCAAGGATTGGGTAGTATGATGCCAGGTGGGTTTAAGGGAATGGTGTAAAATCAACAAGGAAGGAATGATAATGAAAGAAATCAATATTGGACTCTCCGCTGCGCAGCGTGAAAATTTGGCCAAAGGCTTATCTCATTTGTTGGCAGACAGCTATACGTTATATTTGAAAACCCATTATTTTCATTGGAATGTGACGGGCCCCCATTTTAAAAGTTTGCATGAATTGTTTGAGTTGCAATATACCGAACTGGCTTTGGCTGTGGATACGATTGCAGAGCGGATCCGTGCTTTGGGTCACACGGCGCCAGGCAGTTATGCAGAATTCAGCACACTGACTCAAATTAAAGAAGACGTCACCGTGCCGCATTGGAGCAACATGGTAGAGCTGTTAGTCGATGGACATGAAACGGTGATTCGTACGGCGCGGGCCTTATTATTTTTGGTCAGTGAAGCGCATGATGAAGTGACCTTGGGCTTGCTTGCGGATCGCATGAATGTACATGAAAAAACCGCGTGGATGTTGCGCAGTGTTGTGGCGGCTTAATTTTGCATGTGATTGTCGCCAATTTTGGCAATGACTCTTTGGCTTTGATTGCGCATGCGCATGCGCAAAAGTGGTTAAATGTACGGGTTGTTTCAGTCGATACGGGTTTTGCGAATCCAGCTTGGAGCGCGCGCGTTGTTCAAGCGGAAGCCTATGCGCGTGAACAGGGTTTTGAAGTCATTCGCTTGCAGGCCAAGCCTGATTTTGCCGGCCTGGTGCGTGCTCAGGGTGAATTCCCTACGCCTAAGTTTCAATGGTGTGCTGTGTATTTAAAGGGCGATACAATTCGAAATTGGCTTGAAATCAATGATCCACTCAAAACAGCTAAAGTGATTTTAGCGCGCCGTCGCAGTCAATCGTTAAAATTTGAAGACTTGCCAGAGTGGATTGAAAATGATGAGGCTTTTTCAGGGCGGTTGATTTGGCATCCTTTTTATTTATATTCTGAATCTGAGATCAAAGCCTTGGTTGCAGCCACGCCTTTTGAGTGGCTGCCCCATCGGAGTCTGGAATGTGACCCTTGCGTCAACAGTTCGTGTGCAGAATTAAAGCGCGCGATTCCGGATGTTCAAAGCCGGATTCAGGTTTTGGAGGCAGAAATAGGAGGCGCATTTTTGAAAAAAAACATACCTGATAAACCCTTTATATTTGACATGGGCTGTGGTTCGCCGTATGGTTGTGGATTATAGGAGCGCTGATGCAACTGACTGATTTACGATTTTTACAGAACACCCAAACCTTGCTTTTACACTTTGATGATGGCGTAAATGGCACGATTTCTCTTGCCAATCTCAGCCCTGGAGCGAAAGAGATCACAGGGATTGCGCCGATTTCTCCTCTGCAGATTGTTCTTTATTTTGATGGGCTGAAGTCAGGGCAGATTTTTGATGTCCTGCGCTTGCGGGAGTTGAGTCAATGAAATTAATGGAACGAATTCAAGTCGTTGCTTTAAAGTGGGTGGGTGGCTTTTCTTTAAAAAGCATTTATCGACTCAGCCTTGTCCTGTATTGGGTTTTTAAACCGTTTAAACTGCGATTTAAGCGCACGATCCGGATTAATTTAAGTCGTTGTTTGCCTGATTTAAGCTCGCGTGCTTTGGAAGTACTGGCTAAAAAAGTGGAGCTGCAAACCATTTGGCGAATGCTCGAGATGCCCTATTTTTGGTTCGGAAAAAATCAGGATAGTGCCTTAAAGCAGTGTTTTGGAGAGGCGCAGTTTAAACGGGATCAAGCGCGTGGCTTGGGTGTGATTGTGCTGGTTCCCCATTTGGGTACTTGGGAAATGGTGAATTGTTATGTAGGGAGTCATTATCCTTCAGCCGCCTTGTATAAGCCTTTTAAAAAAGCTTATCAGGAAGCATTGTTGCGTCAAGCGCGTGAACGTCATGGCACGGAGATGTATCCTGCCACCTTATCGGGCATTAAGGGGTTGTTTTCTGCCTTGAAGCGAGGGCTTTGTATTGGTGTGTTGCCGGATCATGACCCCGGGGAAAATGGCGGTGAGATTGTTCCGTTTTTTGGGATTCCAGCGAATACGACGACGCTGATTGCTAAACTGGCTGCAAAAAGTCAGGTGCCTCTTTATTTTGCGTTTTCTGAGCGATTGCCTAAAGGTCAGGGATTTCAACTTCATTTTGTCAAAGCAGGCGCCGCACTGTCGGATTTGGATTTAAAAACGGCAGCCACCGCTTTAAATTCAGAAATGAGTGCCTTAATTGCGAGTTATCCCGAACAATATGAATGGTCGTATAAGCGGTTTCGTAGAACCCCCTGGCAGGGAGGGAAATTTTATTGATCACCGCGCCTTTCATTGAAGCCTATTGCCAAAATCAAACCCAGTCGGACTCTGCGCTATTGGCTGAAATTCGGGCGACCACTCAGGCAAGCTTTAACAATGCACAGATGCTTTGTGATCTTTTGGTGGGGCGTTTGTTGCAGTTTTTGATCCGTTTAATGCAAGCAAAATGCGTTGTTGATTTGGGGACTTTTACAGGATATTCAGCCTTATCAATGGCGGAAGCACTGCCTTCAGAGGGGCGGATTGTGACCTGCGATAAAGATCCACATGTGCTCGCGATTGCGGCTTCTTTTTTTGCCCGAAGCCCCTGTTCAGCTCAAATACAAGTCTTTCAAGGCGAGGTTTCCGCATGTATTGCATCCATTCAGCAAAAAATAGATCTGGTCTTTATCGATGCAGATAAAATGCAGATTGATCATTATTACGAATCCATTTTGCCTAAAATGCGTTCTGGAGGCGTGATTGTGGTGGATGATGTTCTGTGGCGTGGAGAGGTCTTGGCGCCCAAAGAAAAGCGGGCGATTGCAGTGGATCACTTCAATGATAAGATAAAAAAAGATCCCCGAATATTGAATGTGCTCTTGCCTATTCGTCATGGTTTAAATATCATTGTCAAACTTTAAGCGCAAGGATAAGTCATGCCTAAAAAACGTCAATATTTTGGCACGGATGGAATTCGGGGTCTGGTAGGGCAGTATCCGATTACACCTGACTTTGTATTGAAATTAGGTTGGGCAGTCGGCAAGGCTTTGGCACGACCAGGCGCAAAAGTGCTTATTGGAAAAGATACGCGTCGTTCTGGCTATATGTTTGAGTCTGCTTTGGAGGCGGGTTTGACCGCGGCAGGAATGGATGTTTATTTGCTTGGCCCGATGCCAACGCCAGGTGTTGCTTATCTAACGCGTACTTTCATGGCAGAATTAGGGGTTGTGATTAGTGCTTCACATAATCCGCATCATGACAATGGAATTAAGTTTTTTTCCCGCCATGGTGCAAAATTAGATGATCAAACCGAGATGGCGATCGAACAATATCTTGATCGCGAAATGGAGGTTGTTGCGCCGCATTTAATTGGAAAAGTGAAGCGCTTAGATGATGGGGCAGGACGGTATATTGAATTTTGCAAAGCCAGTTTGCCTTCTTTTCAGCGCTTAAGTCATCTGAAAATTGTGATTGATTGCGCGAATGGTGCGACCTATCACATTGCGCCTGATGTGTTTCGTGAGCTGGGTGCGGAAGTCATTGCCATTCATAGTCGTCCAGATGGATTAAATATCAATTTGGATTGTGGTTCAACACATCCAGAAAGCTTACGTGATGCTGTTTTGGGTTTTAAGGCAGACATTGGCGTCGCCTTGGATGGAGATGGTGATCGTATTGTGATGGTGGATCACCTGGGTCATATCATTGATGGGGATCAGGTTTTATATTTGTTAGCGATGATGGGGCGTGATAAAGGCTTGTTGAATGGCGGGGGAGTAGTTGGAACCTTAATGAGTAATTTAGGTCTTGAGATTGCCTTGAAAAAAGCAGGGATTGCCTTTGCGCGCTCCAAAGTCGGAGATCGCCATGTCATGGAAATGTTACGTGAAAAAAACTGGCAGTTGGGTGGAGAATCCTCAGGCCATATTATCTGGCTGAATTCGACGACCACGGGAGACGGGATTGTTGCAGCCTTGCAGGTTTTGATGATTATGCAGGAGACTGGAAAAAAACTGCCTGAATTGCTTTCAGACTTGACTTTGTATCCTCAAACCATGATTAATATTGCTTTGCCAGCAAAATGGAGTGAGGCACAACAGGCTCAGATTGATACAGAGGTCAAAAGAATAGAGGCTGAATTAGAGGAGCGGGGGCGTGTTCTGGTACGACCATCAGGAACAGAGCCTTTAGTGCGGGTGATGGTAGAAGGTGAAAATGTCAAAGAAGTCGCACAGTTTGCGAATGATTTGGCTGAGTTTGTTCGCAACATAGTTAAAAAATAAAGGGAAAATGATGTGGTTTAAGAATTTGCAAATATTTAAGTTTATGGAGTCTTTTACAGAAAGTGCCGAAAATTTGGCAACACAATTTGACGCGCATCGTTTTTTGCCCTGTCGCAGCGTCGATATGTCTACGCAAGGATTTGTGCCGCCTAATGGTGATAAAGAAGGGACGCTTGTTTATGCTGGAAATGGCTTTTTACTTTTCTGCCTGCAGCGGGAAGATAAAATTGTACCCGCAACAGTCGTCAAACAAATGCTGGATGAAAAAGTAGCTGAAATTGAGATGGCGCAGGGCCGTAAAGTGCGCAAGCGCGAAAAAGAAAATCTGAAAGAAGACATCATGCATCAATTGGTGATGCGTGCTTTTTCAAAAATCAGTAAGACCTATGCCTATATCGATACGATCGATGGTTATTTGGTCGTGAATGCCTCCAATCATGCAAAAGCAGAGGAATTCTCGGTCGCTTTGCGGGGTGTTTTGGGTAGTTTAAAAATCGAAGTTCCTAAAGTGCAAAGTGTGACAACATTGCTGACACATTGGCTAAAAACAAACGAGTATCCTGCTGAGTTTACAGTAAATGATCAGTGTATTTTGAGTGATCCTAAAGATAAAGGAAGCATTCGTTGTCAGCGTCAAAACCTCTTTGCAGAAGATATTCAAAATTTAATTCACGAAGGCCGAATGGTCGCAGAGTTAAGTCTCAGCTGGTCGGAGCAAGTGAGTTTTAGTATGAAAGAAGACTTTTCAGTGAAATCATTGAAATACCTAGAGTTGGTTCAAGATCAATCCCGTGATGTAGCGGCTGAATCTTCAGCGGCTCGTTTTGATGCCGATTTTACCATTATGGCCGGAACCCTCCGGAATCTCATTCGCGGCTTATTTGAAGCCTTTGGAGCAAAAGCATGAAAACAAAATTATTCGTAGATAAAATCGTCGCCCTATTGGATGATAAAAAAGCAGAGGATATCGTGACTTTGCACGTTCGTGACATGACCAGTGTAACGGATTATATGATTATCGCGAGCGGAAATTCTGGCCCGCAAATCAAAGCCCTGGCTAATTATGTTCATGATGAAGCCAAAAAAGACGGCGTCGAAATTTTGGGCATGGAAGGCACGGAAAGCAATGAGTGGGTTCTTGTTGATTTAGGCAGTGTAATCGTTCATCTTATGCAGCCTGAAACCCGCAGCTATTATGAATTAGAGCGGCTTTGGAATTTAAAACCTGGGGATGAGACAAAAGAAGGAATCTGATCGATGATAGCCCCTCCATTTGACCCGAAAATCATTGAAGCTGAAGCACAGGCTTTTTGGAATAAACATCAAACTTTTAAAGCCGTGGATGATTTTTCAAAGCCCAAGTTTTTTTGCCTTTCGATGATGCCGTATCCCAGTGGGCGCTTGCACATTGGGCATGTACGCAACTATACGATTGGGGATGTGCTTTCACGATTTGAGCGAATGCGGGGCAAAAATGTCATGCAACCCATGGCGTGGGATGCATTTGGTTTGCCGGCAGAAAATGCAGCGATTAAACATAAAACGGCGCCTGCAAAATGGACTTATGCCAATATTGCGGAAATGAAAGTGCAACTTAATGCACTCGGATTCGGGATTGACTGGGACCGCGAAATTATTACCTGTAAACCAGAATATTATCGCTTTGAACAGGCATTTTTTATTGAGCTTTATCAAAAAGGCCTGGCTTACAAAAAAGAATCCCTGGTCAATTGGGATCCGGTTGATCAAACCGTGCTCGCCAATGAACAAGTCATTAATGGTCGGGGCTGGCGCTCTGATGCCTTGGTCGAGAAAAAAATGATTTCTCAGTGGTTTCTAAAAATCACTGCCTATGCAGAAGAACTCCTGCAAGACCTCAACCAATTAGATGGATGGCCTGAATTGGTCAAAACCATGCAGCGCAATTGGATCGGAAAATCTGAAGGCGCTGAAATTGATTTTTCGCCAGAAATTAAAATCTTCACCACTCGTCCAGATACCTTGCTCGGCGTGACCTATCTAGCATTGAGCCCAGATCATCCCCTTGCTCAAAAAGCGGCGCTCACGGATCCTCAAGTCGCCACATTTGTAGCTGAATGTAAAAAACAATCCACCAAAGAAGCTGATTTTGCGACGCAGGAAAAAAAGGGGCTGTTTTTAAATCAAACGGTTCCTCACCCCATTACAGGCGAAGCCTTGCCAATCTGGGTTGCCAATTTCGTCCTCATGGAATATGGCACTGGCGCGATTATGGCCGTCCCCGCACAGGATGAGCGCGATCATGAGTTTGCGGTGAAGTTTAATCTTCCGATTATTGAAGAGGCCCCTGAGTTTAAAGGCTTAGATCAGCTCATTCAACAAGGCATCGCTCAGCGAAAAATCAATTATCGTTTGCGTGATTGGGGGGTTTCTCGTCAACGGTATTGGGGCGCGCCGATCCCCATGAACATCAATGATCAAGGTGAAAGTATCCCTGAAGACATTGAAAATTTGCCGGTTATTTTACCTGAAGAGGTCATCATGGATGGCTCCAAATCGCCTTTGCAAACGGATCCCCGCTTCACGCATCGTGAAAAAGATACCTTTGATACCTTCATGGAATCCTCCTGGTATTACGCCCGTTTTGCCTGTGTCGATGCGGATAAAATTTTGGATGAGCGCGCGAATTATTGGCTTCCTGTTGATCAATACATTGGGGGCATTGAGCATGCAATTTTACATTTGCTGTATGCGCGATTTTTTCATAAACTGCTTCGTGACGCGGGCTATTTAAAGTCGGATGAACCCTTTAAGCGCCTCTTGACTCAAGGCATGGTTTTAAAAGGCGGCAGTAAAATGTCCAAATCAAAGGGCAATACAGTTGATCCGCAAACGCTGATTGATCAATATGGTGCGGATACGGTTCGTCTCTTTGTCATGTTTGCGGCGCCTCCGGAGCAATCTCTGGAATGGTCTGATTCTGGCGTCGATGGCTCGCATCGTTTTATTAGAAAACTCTGGAATTATGCGATAAGTCTGAAAATGCTTAATCATGAAACCCCTCAAAAATCAGCGCAGCGTACGGAGCTTCATACCATTCTCCAGCGCGTCAATCTTGATATGAACCGTCAACAATTCAATACGGTGGTTTCTGCTGGGATGAAGATCTTGAATTTATTACAAGACCTTTCTGATGCGCCTGAAAATGCATTGCTTCGCACAGAGGGTATTTCGATTCTGCTGCGCATTCTCAATCCTATTATTCCCCACACCGCCCATGCGCTCTGGCGTCATCTGGGGCTGGGAGAAGATATTGCCTATGCGCCCTGGCCAGAAGCGGATGAAGCGGCGCTCATCCGTGATGAAATCACCGTTGTCATTCAAATCAATGGCAAGATCAGGGGACGAATTGCCATCACCCCAGCCCTGACGGAAGCAGAGGTTTATGCTAAAGTATTGGCTGAACCTCACATCCAAAAACAACTTGAATCAACGACGATTAAAAAATTTATTTATGTGCCAAATAAGTTGGCAAGTATTGTGATTGAATGAGGAGTCACATGAACCTTTTTTTTAAATCTATTTTCATATTCATCCTGATTGCAATACTCAGCGCCTGCGGGTTTCAATTGCGAACCCCCCAAATTTTTTCACCACAACTAGATGCGGTGTATATCAACGCCTCTACGCCGAATGATCCCTTTACGCAAACCTTGATTCGCACCCTGGTTGCCAATAATGTCAATGTGGTTTCAAAGCCAAAGCAGGCGACTGCGACGCTTAATATCCTGAATATTCAAAGCGGAAGCACGATGATGGCAGGTGGGGGGATGAATATTTCTGGGGCCTATGTGGCCTCCCTCACCGTGAATTTCAGTGTTATAGCGGCGGATGGAAAAGTGCTCATTCCCCCGCGCGCGTTGCAACAAAGCCAAAACTTTATGAGCAATGCGACGCAGGTTTTAAGCGGTGCGAGCACGGTCAATCAATTAACAAGCCAGATGGATCAAAGCCTTGCGGATCAAGTCATGCTTCAGCTGTCCAAAATTCGCATGACAAGTGGTTCCTGACAATGAAATTGAATGCAGAGGGCCTTTCAAAACACTTGCAAACAAAGCTTTGTCCTGTTTATTTAATCCAGGGTGATGAATCTTTGCTGGTTCAAGAAAGTCTGGATGTATTGCACGAGGCTGCAAAACAGAACGGGTTTCTGGAAAAAACCAGCCTCAGTGTGGACAGCAGCTTTAAACGCAATACCTTGAATGATCTCACCCAAAACTTTTCACTTTTTTCTGAAAAAAAACGCGTTGAATTGCGGTGTGGTGATAAAATCCCTCCTGATTTAATGGCTTGGATTCAAGATTATCTTGCTCATATTCAGCAATATCAAGACCTCTGCCTCATCATCACCACGGGCAAGCTCAGTGCACAACAACAAAAAGCAAAGTGGTGGGGCGCCTTAGAACAGGCTGGCGCCGTCATCACGATTTGGGATGTCGATCTTAATCAATACCCGCGCTGGTTGGATCAGCGCCTGGCTGCTCAAAAATTGAAGCTCACCCCTGCAGCACGTCAATTATTCATCGAACAAAGTGAGGGGAATCTTCTTGCTGCGGCTCAAATTATTCTCAAACTGAGTTTGACTAATCAAGGGAAAGTGATTGATATTCCAGATGTGGAGCCGCTTCTTTCCGATCACTCTCATTATGGTTTATTTGATCTCAGCAGCCAGGTGCTTCTTGGCAATGCCAAGCGCAGTCTCCGCATTTTAAATCAACTTCAACATGAAGAAGAAGCCATTCTCATTCTTTGGGCGCTTTCTAGAGAAATCAAAATTCTCCTGCAAATTCATGCACAAAAAAATAAAATGCCCCTGCAGCAGCTCTATCGCAGTTTCGGTATCTGGGATAAACGTCAACCCGAAGTAGAACAAGCCCTGCGACGCCTTTCCACACCCATTCTTTATCAATGCCTACAGCAGTGTGCCGAGATCGACCTGACCTGCAAAGGTCTCAAGGCAGGTAATGTTTGGTTTTCCTTAAAGCAACTGGTGATCTTGATGGTGACGGGGCGCGAATGTTGATTGCATGCAGTATTTTATTTTGTTAACGATAAAGCGCTTCATCAGCTTTAAGGTAGCAGCCGCTACATTTTTTACAGTGATAAAAAATTCTCCTTTTCAAACTTATTTGCATTTTATATTTTTTTAATGTAAAATTTTTATATCATCATGTGCAAATCAATCAAATAAAAGGATATCATTCATCATGTTAAATAAAGTGGATTCCATTCTTGCATTCAGCGCTATTGCCTCCTTCATGACAGGGCGCTTAGCGCAACTTTTCCCGGGCCAAATTCTGAACCTCCCCACTGCGGAGGTTGATCCTCTTGTTTTTTTTGGACAAGTCTTCTCTATAATTCTGGCGATGCGCATTATTTACCGTCACGGGCTGCTTAATGATGTTCCCGTTCTTCAAGGTCTTCCCGTCGTCGGGGTCTTCGCGCCACTCCTGCCGGTAGCACTGCCGCAGCCAAATCGGGGGTGTGCAATAATGTAAAGAGGAGAGGGGGGGGCGTTCATGGTAAATTTACGGCCTGGTCGCAAAAACACCCCCGGGCTATCAGTTCTCACCTAATCTAATTTTAAAATCTTCTGATTTAGGAATTTCATTTCCATAGTCAACCGCATTGTGTTAGAATTGCAAGCACTGAATTTTATTGGAGAAATCAAAAATGGCAAGAGTAACGGTTGAAGACTGTCTGGAAAAAATTCCGAATCGCTTTGATATGATTTTAACGGCAAGCAAACGCGCGCGTAAATTATTAGCGTCTGGTGAAGAGCCCATGGTTGAATGGGATAACGACAAAGTCACCGTCGTGGCTTTGCGTGAAATCGCAGCAGGCCTGGTTGACACCTCTATCCTTCAGGATGACGAATAACGAGCCCCCCGTGTTTAGCTTCTATGCGCTTCAAAAAAAGCTCGCAGCCTACCTGACAGAACAGCAAATTGCCTCTATTGTGCGGGCTTTTCTTTTCGCAGCCAATGCGCATGATGAACAATTTCGCTCTTCAGGCGAACCTTATGTCACCCATACCGTAGCCACCGCTTGCACATTGGCGGATATGCATTTGGATCCTGAAACCATTATGGCCGCGTTGATGCATGATGTGATTGAAGATACCGCCTATACTTTTGAGAATGTGAGTCAGGAGTTTGGCGTGAAAGTAGCCGAACTCGTCAATGGCGTCAGCAAGCTCACCCAAATTAAATTTGAATCCAAAGCCGAAGCACAAGCAGAAAATTTCCGTAAAATGATGCTTGCCATGACCGAAGATATTCGTGTCATTTTGATCAAAATGGCGGATCGTCTGCATAATATGAGCACTCTGGATAGCCTGACGCCGCAAAAACGTTATCGCATTGCACTCGAAACCATGGAAATTTATGTCCCCATCGCGCATCGCCTGGGGATGAATCAATTTAAAGTCCAACTTGAAGATTACGGCCTGAAAGCCATGCACCCTTGGCGGTATAAAATTTTAGAAAAACACGTCAATCAGGCGCGCGGCCATCGCAAACATCTTTTGGAAAAAATCGAAAATACGCTGATTAAAAATTTGGCTAAATTTGGCATTACCCCCAGTCAAATCATTGGACGCGAAAAATCACTCACCAGTATCTACCGAAAGATGCGAGATCGTGGCGTTCCATTTTCAGAAATCATGGATATTTTTGGTTTTCGCATTATTGCAGCTACCGTCTTTGATTGCTATCATATTTTGGGGGCAATTCACAGTGTGTTTAAGCCGATTCCTGGAAAGTTTAAAGATTATATTGCCATCCCAAAAACCAATGGCTATCAGTCTTTGCATACACTTTTGTTTGGTCCCTATGGCGTCCCAATCGAAATGCAAATTCGAACACGGGAGATGCATCAAATTGCAGAAAATGGGATTGCGGCCCATTGGCTTTACAAAGTTCAAACTGCGCAGGGCGGTATTCAATCTAAAACCACGGCCTGGCTTAAAAATGTCGCAGACATTGAAGGGCACAGCGGAGACTCGCTGGATTTTATTCATGATATTAAAATGGATCTCTTCCCGGATGAAGTTTATGTTTTTACGCCAAAAGGCGAAATTTTAAGCCTGCCACGCGGAGCCACCGCGCTTGATTTTGCCTATGCGGTGCATACTGAAGTCGGTGATCATTGCAAACAAGTCATTGTGAATCGTCGGACTGTCCCCCTGTCTTATCCGCTCTTAAATGGGCAATCGATTGAAGTCGTCACCTCCGACAAAATCCTGCCAAAGCCTTCTTGGCTGGGTTTAGTGGTATCAGGTCGTGCGAAAGCAGGGATTCGTCATGCATTGAAGTTGGAAGAAGAATTTAATGCGTTTAAAGCAAAAAAAACCTTAACACGCCCTAAAAAGCAAAAGCCGCTGGTGATCATTCACTCCAGCAAAGGCATGAATTTGAGCTTTGCACATTGCTGCTACCCCATTCCAGGGGACAGTATCAAAGGGTTTTATAATGCCGCCCATAAAATCAATATTCATGTCAGTCATTGTGATCATTTAGAAGAATTGATTAAGCAAAAAAACCATGGATCCTGGGTCGAAGTACAGTGGTCACCTCAAATTCATGGATTTTTCCCCGTTCGCCTTACGGTGATCGCCCAAAATAATGTCGGTGTGATTGCCGGCATCACGCGCGAAATTTCTGAATTAGGAGGCAATATTCGCGAATTCAATATGCACGAAACAGCCAATCTCAAAGTTCATATTGAGGCAGTGGTCGAAGTGCAAGATCGTACGCATTTAGCTAAAATGATGCGGAGTATTAAACATCTAACATACGCTATTCGGGTCGTGCGCGGCACGAATGGCAAGGAGTAAATTTTAAAATGGAAAAAATCGCCATACATTCAAGTCAAGCCCCTTCAGCCATTGGCTGTTATTCTCAGGGCATTAAGTTCGGAAATATCGTCTTTTTGTCAGGACAAATTCCGCTAGATGCCGCGACCATGCAAATGGTAGAAGGCCCGATTGAAATCAAAATCGCTAAAGTTTTAGATAATCTTAAAACCGTTGCAGAAGCCGCAGGTGGCAGTTTAAATGATCTCGTTCAGGTCACTGTTTATCTGATTGACTTAGCGCATTTTCAAGCCGTGAATAATGCCATGGCGGGTTATTTTGAAAAACCCTATCCAGCGCGCGCGGTTATTGGCGTCGCCTCATTACCAAAAGGAGCCGAAGTGGAAATCGCAGCGGTTATGGCCCTCTCATGAAAAATACCAAATATCAAGCCGCTAAAGACCCTAATCTGTCACGTGAAGCTGAAAAATACGAACGCCCCGTCCCCAGTCGGGAATATATTTTACAAGTTTTGAAGGATGCGAAAGCAGAATTATTCCTTGAAGACTTTATCGATCTGTTTGTCATTGATGATGATTCAGGAAAAGAAGGCGTCCGTCGCCGCCTGCGTGCGATGGTTCGTGATGCTCAGCTCGTTTGCAATCAAGAGGGCGCCTATCGCCCTTTTATTGAAGGAAAGGATCGTGCGCCGCCTCCTTACGTCATCCGTCCCCGTCAAGAGGAATTCGTCAATCGGGATTTGGCAGTGAATGCCGCGATCAAGCATCATCATCTCCCTCACGAATGGAGTGATGAAGTGCTGGAAGAAATCAAGCAGTTTGATATCGATATTCCCGCTGAAGAAATCCAAAATCGTCAGGATTTACGCGCCCTGCCTTTTGTCACCATTGATGGCGAAGATGCACGTGATTTTGATGATGCAGTCTATTGCGAACCTTTAAAAAATGGTCAATTTAAACTGATGGTGGCGATTGCAGACGTCTCCTTTTATGTCCGTCCCGGTACCGATTTGGATAACGAAGCCTATACACGCGGCACTTCGATTTATTTCCCTGGGCGCGTGATCCCCATGTTGCCTGAAATTTTATCCAACGAACTCTGCTCTTTAAAACCCAATGTGGACCGTCTTTCGATGGTCGCAGATATGTTGATCAGCAAAGAAGGGCAGTTGGTTTCCTATTCTTTTTATCCTGCTGTGATTCGTTCACAGGCGCGCCTGACTTATAATCAAGTGGCAAAAGCGTTAGAAGCTCAGGATGTCGCTGAAATTGGGCCGCATGTATTCAAGCTCTATGATTTGTATAAAATTCTGCTGGCTTCACGTCAGGAGCGGGGCGCATTAGATTTTGACACGATTGAAGGGGTCTTGATTTTAGATGAAAAAGGCGAGCTTGCTGAGATCAAATCTACCCCGCGCAATGATGCGCATCGTCTGATTGAAGAAATGATGTTGATGGCCAATGTTGCAGCCGCTGACTTTTTCATCAAACACGAAGCATTGGGGATTTATCGGATTCATGAAGGCGTGCGGATCGAAAAATTTGAAGATCTTCGTGATTTTCTGAAGGTCCGGAGTATTCCGCTGGGCAAAGCACCGCCAACGGTGAAAGAGCTCAATGCCGTTCTGGCAGCCGCTCAAAAGCGCGAAGATTATCCGATCATCCAAACCGTCGTCCTGCGTTCGCTCAATCAAGCGATTTATAGCGCAGACAATGTCGGTCACTATGGCTTAGCCTATGCGGGTTACACGCATTTTACCTCCCCGATTCGTCGCTATCCGGATTTATTAGTGCACCGCCTGATTCGCGCGATTCTGGATCAGCAGGATCACAGTGGTGCCCAATATGCAGAAGAAGACCTGCGCGCCATGTGTATTCATGCCTCGCATACCGAACGTCAAGCCGACGAGGCCAGTCGTGAAGTCAGCTCCACCTTAAAATGTGGTTTAGTCAAAAGGCACCTCGGCGCAACCTTCAGCGGTATCATCAGTGCCGTCACCGGCTTTGGAATGTTTGTCACCATCGATGATTTGCTCATCGACGGCCTGATCCACATCAGCAGCCTCCCCAGTGATTTCTACCAATTCGACGCCCCGCATCATCGCCTCGTCGGCGAACGCAGCGGCCGGATTTTCCAACTCGGTCAAGCCGTAAAAATCCGGGTCGTAAAAGTCAATGTCTGGGAGCGCAAAGTCGATTTTGTCCTGGCTTAGGTTCGCAGAACAAAAATAAAAAACAAAGATAATGCGCGCCTTATATCATGAGGGACATGATTAAGGCGCGTTTTTCTATTGCATAGCCAATCGTTTTATGGTATTATTAATGAATAATATAATTAATAATAAATAATAAATTAGAGGGGTGTTGCATGGTTACGACTGTTGTAAGTAAAATTTTAGACTGTGGGTTCACGCTGAGCGCTCCTCAGCCAAGTGAAGAAGACGTGAGCTATGCGGTTGAATTGCTTTTGAAGACTGCTCAATCGCTTGAGAAAAAATTAGAGCCTGTTGAATCGTCTATACTTAAATGGCCTACCAAATATAAAGTTACTCGTAAAACTAGTGAGGATGGCCCCACCGTAATTACTGTAAAATTCGACCAGTCTATAGAAGCCCGTTTTACAAAACTTATGCTGCTTGATAAGGAAAGAGGCGAAGCAAAAATGCTTCACTTTAAGAAACTCTTGAGGGCGTATAATAAAATAAAACAAGCGGACACGCGCACATTAATCATTTATAGAATTAATGCACGCCCCCTTATGCTTCAAGACATTCATATAGATATGACAATAGAAGACATCCAGAAAGAATTTATCAAAAAATCCTTAAAAGAAGCGGGACTGAATGATAATGATGCGCTACAATCTGATTTACTCACAGGTAAAGATTTTTCTTTATCTGTCTTCGACCAGAAAGGTGCTTTTTCTGCCCTTGGAAAAAGTACAAAACTGAGAGACCTAGACTTATCTATTCACATTACAGCAATGCCAAATATTAAAGTAACAGATGTGTCAATGCCTAGCTCTTTTTGTGACTTTAGAATACTGACATCCCTTCCGGAAAATTATGATAATCTGCAAAAAAGTTATGTTCTTATAATGCCGAAAGGTATGCCTGTGGGAGAACTTCAGCTCAAATATATTGATTCTGAAGGCGGTTTAACAGATGTTCTAATTAAAGATAAGTCGAAATTATGGGAAGGAATAAAGAAAATTTATACTCAGGTAGATCCGCTTGAAGTTGGAAATAGGGAAACGTGTGAGATAAGAATTCGCGAGAATAATCTAGTTAGCCTGTGCCCTGTAGAAATTCATACTTTAATCACACAAAATGGTGGGCATAATCCCAGCCCAATTACTTCTGAAAAATATTTTCGCGGAGTCGTAAATAATCCTGATGTTCACATCAATCAAACAGCAGATACTGAAGATATTTTTTATAAAAGATCATTAGATTCCCTCAATCCAACTGGGCTTAAAGAAATGTCTGATCAAAAAAAACTAATTGATGAAGTAATGAAGCAGCTTAAGAGCATTGAAAGTAGATTGAAGCGCCCAGGCTTTATGCTGTCTCGTATAGATAAAGATATCCTTGTGGGTAAAAAAGCTGATTTAGAAAGGGCAAATATTAGTCTTTTAGCGTGTTTGTCAAATACAATTTTGACGCCAACTATTCAAATTTCTCAAGAATCAAAAGCATTTTTAGGTACAGGTGCTGGCGGTTTTTTTGGTCTTAAATTAGGTTCTGATGCATCTAAGACAGAACAAATTTTGAATCGTGTTAACCTATTTTTTGATGAAGTTAGAGCGCGCGCTGCTGAACAGGCAAGATCAAGAGCGGAAATCACACCTACTCCAGAAGTATAACGCCTCAAAATTTAGGCGTTATTTTGAAATGTTTTCGGATTTTACTGAGACATTACAGGAAGATTACGCAGCGTGCCTTGTGCATGTTGCGCAATTTATACGATTATTTTACGTGCCTCTTTTTTTTAGCTAAAGGATCAAGACGTGTAGTTCTAAAAAGAGTGCTGCTCGTTAAAAATAATTTTTATTCGCTTATATATTGTGACTACTCAGAGCCCCTGTCTAGAAATAAGTGCAGCAGCATAGTATTGCATGCGGCAATCTTAAATACATTGTATGGGCTTCGGTAGTCCTGCGATCAAAGCAATCACGCGTAAAGGCTTGTCGGTATAGCGTTGTTGTAATGCGATACTGTCAAAGTCTGGGTTGAGATTTTCGCGGATAAATTTAATCAGGCGACGGGTTAAGGGCATCAGGTGATGTTCTTGATAAAAACGTCTTGCAAAATGAATGAGCTGCCAATCAAAGGGATCCAGGGTCAGATTCTGGGTGATGGCTTTTTGAAGGGCCCAGGCTTCTGTCCACTCTTCAAAGTGAATCAGATAGCTTGTCTCCGTTTCTTGCATTAGCGTGCCGAACGCCAGACATAATAGGCGAGAAAGATCAAACTCAAGACGCCTAAAATACCTGCGATATTTGTAAAGCCGGGGCCTACAATCGCAAGCGCACTGGCGCTTCCCATGATGATAAAGGGAATCGCTAAAAACACGCCCATCAGGGATGAGCCTGCAACCATGCCGCAGGATAATAAGGTGGCTTGTTCCAGTTTTTCATGATTGACTTTTTTGGCTAAGAAATATTGCAGGATCCCTCCGGCGACGATGGGAGTCATGACTTCAGGAGGAAGGTAAATCCCTAAGCCAACGGCTAAAACAGGAAAACGAATCCCTTTTAAATGTCGTGAAACCAAGTCCAAAACAATCACGCAAAAACCGACAAAGATGCCGAGATTCACCATGGACCAATTTAAATTATGGGTTAAGACACCTTGTGCCACAGCCGCCATTAAACTGGCTTGAGGGGCTGATAAAGACTGTGCTGCATTCATCCCCGCATGCGGAAAAACACCGCCCATTCCATACGCCTGAAACAGCAATTCAAAAATCGGACCAATCACGATACTGGATACGACCACCCCTAGCGCCAACATGACTTGTTGTTTCCAGGGCGTGGCGCCAATCATCATGCCGGCTTTCAGGTCCTGCATGTTTTCGTTTGCAATCGAAGCAATCGCTGCGATGACGGCCGCAACCATAATCACCAGGCCTACAATTTTACCCAGACTTCCGGCATCAAAATGAAAGAGCACCAAGTAAATGCTGGCCAAAATCAAGATCGATAAAATTAAAATACCTGACAAGGGATTATTGGTTGAGCCCACCACGCCGGTCAAATATCCGCAAACCGTCGCTAATAAAAAGCCCACCACAATTAAGAAAATCAAGGTAATAAAGCTGGCCTCTAAAATAAACGGGGTTGAGAAATTCAAATCCAAGTGATCAATCAAGCCTGCAACTAGTAAAAATAAACAGATTGAAATCACCACAATTCCGGTTAACAGCCAAAACATGGGGATGTTTTTTTCGGTATTGAGGAGAATTTTTTTATCATGCAAGCTTGAAAACGCAACACGAAATCCTGCAATCATGGGGCGCATTAATTGTAATAAAGTCCAGACTCCGCCAATTAACATCGTGCCTACGCCTACAAAACGTAAATGCTGTGACCATAAGGTGGAGACCGCATCGGTGGGATCCATGCCTAAAATGGGATAAAAATGACTTAAAATCGGAATCAAAATCACCCACCCAATTACAATGCCCAACAATAAACTCATGCAGACTGCGGGGCCAATAATAAAGCCCGCTGCAAAGGCGGCAGGACTAAAGCCAATCCCCATGCCAAATAAAATGTTTCGTGAGGAGCCCCAGATTTGAATATTATCCGCAATCACTTGAAACCCATCCTGCAAAAAGGTCACCACGCCACCGCCCAATACGCCTCTCAGTAAATATTTTAACAAGCCTTTTCCTTCGGCACTCGCGCGCAGGACATTTCCAATTGCAGTGCCTTCCGGAAAGCGCAATTCTGGCAGATAAAGCAAAACCTGCCGTAATGGGATTGAAAACAACACCCCCATCAAGCCACCAAAACCGACAATTAAGGCTGTATCAATATAATCAAAATGATTCCACAAGTGTAAAATAATCATTGCGGGTAAAATAAAGGCTACTGCCGCAGCGATTCCTTCGCCACTTGAGGCGGCGGTTTGAACGAGGTTGCATTCAAATACAGATGATTTTTTAAAAAAACGAAATAGCCCAATGGCTAAAACCGCTGCGGGAATCGACGCTGAAATCGTCGTGCCAATTTTTAAAGCCAAATACGCATTAGAGGCTGCAAGTAAAACCGCCAGTAACATCGAAAAAACAAAAGCTTTAAGCGTAAACTCCAAGCGCGGAGCTGGTTGATTTGAATCCATTAAAATCTCCAGAAAAATTTAGAACATATGTTGAGGTGCGACACAATAAATCGCAGGAATATTGCGGAGATAATCATGATAATCCAGGCCAAATCCATAGACATAATGATTTTCAGGCTCTTCAATTGCAACGAAATCCGGATGCGCCAACCCTTCTGGCAAACGCGCATTCACTTTATCCATCAAAACAGCCGTGTATGTTTTGCTTGCGCCATGTCCGTGACAATAATCTTTAACCGCTTGCAACGTAATCCCGCCATCCAGAATATCATCCACAATGACGACAACTCGCCCGTTTAGATCCAAAGAGGGCTCTCGTTTCCAGTGAATACTGGATCCCGTCACCTCGCCGTGATAACGCGTCGCATGAATATAATCCATTTGCAAAGGAAAATTCAGGCGTAAGCCGATTTCACTCGCAACAAACAATCCACCATTCATGACCGTAAGCAAAATAGGGTTTGATTTTTCGAGCACTTCACGCATTTTTTGGGTCATTTTATCCAGGCCCGCATCAATCTGCGCCTTTGAAAAAAGTAAGGTTGCATGGGCCTCTACTTCACGAATCAACTCAGGGGTAATGGGTCTTGCAGTCATCAAACACTCCAAAAAAAGTAATTTTCTATTATACCTGATAAATCCGGATAAAGCCAGTTTGACAGGAAGCGCCTAAGCATATAGAATAATTTTTTTATGAAATCAGGATCATCTGATGAAGTTTGTTGATGAAGTGGTCATCGATGTTGAAGCCGGAAAAGGGGGCAACGGCTGCCTCAGCTTTCGTCGCGAAAAATATATCCCACTCGGCGGGCCAGATGGCGGCGATGGAGGCGGAGGCGGCTCGATCTTTGTTGAAGCCGATCCTAATCTCAATACTTTGATTGATTATCGCTATACTCGCCGATTTAAAGCGCAAAAAGGCGAGCATGGGATGGGCAGTCAATGCACGGGAAAGCATGGCGATGAGATGATTTTACGCGTCCCGATGGGTACGCAAGTGTTCGATCTGGAAACCAATGAATTAATCGGAGAAGTGCTCACTGCACATGAGCGCCTCCTTGTCGCAAAAGGCGGAGAGCGCGGTTTGGGCAATTCCCATTTTAAAAGCAGTACTAATCGTGCGCCCCGTCAAACCATCCCGGGTGGTCTTGGCGAAACAAGACGGATTCGCATGGAGCTGAAGCTTCTCGCAGATGTAGGATTGCTGGGCTTGCCGAATGCCGGAAAATCCAGCCTCATTCGTGCTGTATCCGCAGCGACTCCCAAAGTGGCTGATTATCCTTTCACGACCATGCATCCTAATCTGGGTGTGGTCTCAGCGGGCCCTTATAAAAGTTTTGTCATGGCTGATATTCCGGGCGTGATTGAAGGCGCTGCAGAAGGTGCAGGTCTGGGTCTCAAATTTTTAAAACATTTGACGCGAACCCGACTTCTTTTGCATATTGTTGATCTGGCCCCTTTTGATGAACACGATGTGGCGGATGATATTGAATTAATTACGGAAGAGCTCAGCAAATATAGTAAGGATTTGGCTGAAAAAGAATGTTGGCTGGTCTTTAACAAAGTTGATTTATTAAGCGAAGATGAAGCATCCATAAGGGTTGCAGCCATAGTTAAGGAGATTTCCTGGACCGGAAAAATCTATATGATTTCTGCGCTTAAAAACCTGGAGACAAGGCCACTCGTATATGATATTATGAAAAAATTAGAAACTAGCGAATGGGAAAAAGAGAAAATATGAAAAAAGTGTCCGGGTTACCGTTTTTAACGCGCCGAAATTTCACCAATTATTTAGCAGAAAAACAAGGCATTCCTTTTATCGAATCAGAAAAAATCGTTAAATCGTTAATGGCCCATGTTTTGCATCATCTGTATGACGGTCAACGCATTGAACTCCGTGGCTTCGGCGTGTTTGACACCAAGAAAGTCAAAGCCTATCAAGGTCGTCACCCTCGCACTGGCGAAAAAATCGCGATTCCAGAGCGCATGAAGATCACCTTCAAAGCCTCCAAAATTCTGTTAGGTAAAATTAACAGCAATTTGAAATCTGCATAATATTCATAAAAAAGCCTCGGGGAAAAAGAAAATTCTTCGGGGCTTTTTTTGTTTTAAAATCCTATGGAATGAAAATGCCTGTTTCAAGGGGTATGGTTACGATGCAGAAACATCAGCAAGCTGAGCATTGTTCACATTGATTTTATATAAACCTACGTTTTCAGACACAAATTCAGCGCTAATCATTTTCTCTTTTATCCACGTATTAAAATACTGATTCCATAGTTTAGATTCGTATAGCGTGTCAAAATTATGGTTGAGAAGCAAGTAATGAATATCAGGATTTTCTTTCATATAGAGCAGGAAGGCAGGGAGATCCTGAAAGTATCCCGGCTCCATATTTTTATTATAACTAGAGAGCGGAGGAATGTTGACGTCATCTTTAAGAAGCGGTAAATAATTAAAATAAGCATAATCTGTTAAAATTTTCCCCTGAAATCCAGGGCATAGCGTATAGGCATATAAGCGCATGATGAAGGGCTGTGCATGCAATGAAAAATTCTTTTCTGTTTCCTGGTAAATAATGAGATTACGTTGTCCAAAAAGCCCTCCCAAACAAGATACTCCTGCAATCAGAACAGCAAGAACAAGCAGCATCCAGACGCGGATTGAATAAGACCAGATCCGCAGTCTTTTGATTGACTTGATGACCCCCCAATTATGACTCAGCACAAATCCGGCATTGAGACATACAATCGGGATAAAGAGCGCAATATTACGACTATCATACGAAAACCAAATACTCCAGATAAAAAAGTAAGGGATAAAGAAGTAGAAGATCAGATTTAATTTCCGTGGTACCCAAGATCTGAAAACCAGAGAAATCACGCCCAATACTAAGATAAAATACGAATCATTCAGCACATCATAGAGTCGCGGAATAAAATGTGTATGACCTGCCGCATCATGCGTTAAAAAGAAAACGTCTGAAAAATCTCCCATATTGCTGCCATATAAGCTCGAATAAATATACCAAGGTGCAATCGTGGCAATTAAAAAGAGATACTTCAGCGCCAGGCGACGTGTTTTGTGGAAAATAGTTGATTTTTGAGACTCAAACAATTCATGCAAAATCGGCAATATCACCGCAATATAAAGGCCCGCTGATTTCGTCATCGCAGCACCAAAAGTGAAAAGCAGGGACAGCACAATCAACAATCTACGCTGTTTTGCATACACACCATAGGCTAAAAGCGTGCATGTCAACGCGGCAAAATTAAAAAAAGTGGCTGGAATATCCGCATAACCAACGTTCAGATATTTCTGATAATAGATCCAAAAAATCAATGCGATTAAAACAAGCCCAGCCAAATAGCCTGATTTTTTTTCCTGACGATACAAAACCCATAATAAGAGCAGTAGGCCAATAAAGAAAAAACCTTGAATCGCCGCAGGGAAAAATTGAAGTTGCACTTGATCAGGCAAAACGCCCATCAAGACATAAGTCATCGACCAATTCGCCGGAAGCAATTGGGGATAATGCCAGGTGAGCGTTGGCATATGATTTGCCGCAAAATCAGTCGCCCAGCGATTATAAGAAACCGTTGCATCCCAATAACCAAAAGGGTTTCCAAAACTGCTCAGCCAATTAAGCAGGGCTAAAAAAGTCAATAAGAGGGCAATGCTTTGCAATGGCCGCTGCTTAAAAGGGTACGTCGCAAGCCATTTCAATCCGCTTAACCCATTTATTTTTTGATCCAAAAGCGCTTGATACAGAAAAACAAAACCTAAACATTCGAGTGCAGCTAGATTTTGTAAAACAAGTGTCTGATATTGATGAATCAGCGTCAAACCCACGACAATCAACAAATTAACCACCAAACTCAAGGCAAAAACACAGACTACAAACAGCCAGGGATCCCATTTTTGATCCGCTTTTAAAAGCTTCAAAATAATTGCCCCGGGAAACACCACCATCATCAATACAGAGAGTACGCCAAGAAAAAACGTCATAAAATTAAAATTCCTAGCTAGAATAAGTAAATTTATTGTATACTAGCGCCATGAAAAATACCATGAATCACGATCAGCTTTATGATGTCATCGTCATCGGTGGCGGACATGCAGGCACCGAAGCCGCCTGTGCTGCCGCGCGTATGCAGAGTCGCACCCTCTTATTGACCCATAATATTGAAACTTTAGGGCAGATGTCCTGCAATCCCGCATTCGGCGGGATCGGAAAAGGGCACCTGGTCAAAGAAATTGACGCCCTAGGCGGGCTCATGGCCGAAGCAGTGGATGATGCAGCGATTCAAATCCGTATTCTCAATGCAAGCAAAGGTCCTGCAGTCAGGGCCACGCGTGCCCAGGCAGATCGGATGCTCTATCGCGCAGCGGTGCGACGTCGCCTGGAAAATTATCCCAATCTAACCCTTTTCCAACAAGCTGTAGATGATTTAATCATTGAGCAAGACCGTATCGTCGGTGTGATCACGCAAATGGGTTTAAAATTTTACGCCAAAGCGGTGATCTTGACGGCAGGTACTTTTTTAGGAGGGAAAATCCATATCGGCATGAGTCACTACGCAGGCGGGCGTGCAGGTGATCCTCCCTCGCTCACGCTGGCAGACCGTCTACGCGAAATGCCTTTTCGCGTGGGGCGTCTCAAAACCGGAACCCCTCCTCGAATCGATGCACGTACGGTTAATTTTGAAGGCTTATCTGTTCAGCACAGTGATCAGCCGCTGCCTGTTTTTTCGTTTATGGGAAAGGTCAGTTCCCATCCGCGGCAAATCCCCTGTCATATTACGCACACGAATGAAAAAACCCATGAGATTATCCGCCAAAACCTCCATTTGTCGCCGATGTATGCAGGGGTCATTGAAGGCATTGGCCCGCGCTATTGCCCCTCTATCGAAGATAAAGTCGTTCGTTTTTCTGAAAAAACAGCCCACCAAATTTTTATTGAACCGGAAGGCTTGGATACGCACGAACTCTACCCCAATGGCATTTCAACAAGCCTGCCTTTTGAGGTGCAAATTCAGATCGTTCAGTCCATGAAAGGCTTTGAAAATGCCCATATCATGCGGCCAGGTTATGCCATTGAATATGATTATTTTGACCCGCGAGACTTAAAACCAACGCTTGAAACCAAAGCCATTGCGGGTTTATTTTTTGCAGGGCAAATCAATGGCACAACCGGCTATGAAGAAGCGGGAGCGCAAGGTATTTTAGCCGGTCTCAATGCAGCCTGTCTGGCTCAGGACAAAGAAGGTTGGAGTCCGCAGCGCCATGAAGCGTATCTGGGCGTTCTGGTTGATGACTTATTAACTTGCGGTACGGCTGAGCCTTATCGTATGTTCACCAGTCGCGCTGAATATCGTCTACAATTACGCGAAGATAATGCAGATATTCGCCTTACTGAAATCGGTCACCGACTGGGTTTGGTCTCAGAAGACCGTTGGCGCGCTTTTAATGAAAAAATGACGGCTGTCGCAAACGAACGTCAACGTTTAGATGCGATTATCGTCCAGCCCCATTCTCCAGCCTGGCAATACTTCAAAGATCAGGGTGTTGAACTAAGCCGTGAATATCACGCTTTAGAGCTCTTAAAGCGCCCTGAATTAACCTACGCCAGCCTGAATGCCTGTCCTGAAATCAGCTCAGAAATTGAAGTGGACGAGCAAGTTGCTCTGCAACTCGAAACGCAGGTAAAATATGCGGGATATATCGATCGCCAACACGAAGACATCGCACGCCAGCTCAAAAGCCATAGCACGGCCTTACCCCTCAATTTAGATTATACTGAAGTGGATAGTTTATCTGCCGAAGTACGACAAAAATTACAACAGGTCCGTCCGACGACGATCGGGCATGCCTCACGCATTCCAGGCATGACCCCTGCGGCTATTTCTTTGTTATTGATTCATCTCAAAAAAAGGCGCAGTGCATGAAAATCATTTTGGCGCTTGATACCTCAAGCCGCGAAGGAATCATTGCTTTAAAAACGCCCGCCGCTCTTTTTGAATCCAAAAATAATGAAGTCCAGCGCCACAATGCGTTTCTTTTGCCGGCGATTCAACAGCTGCTAAACGAGGCTAATCTTGCCTTATCAGATCTTGATTGCATTGCCTGTAGTATTGGGCCGGGCAGTTTTGTGGGGACACGTCTGGCTGTTTCTGTTGCACAAGGCCTTGCCTATGCCCTTAAAAAGCCTGTGATTCCACTGAATCATCTTCAGGTCATGGCCCATGCGGCCAAGCGCCAATATGGGTTTAAAGAAGTGATTGTCGCGCTGGATGCCAAAATGCAGGGCTATTATTTTTTAGATTTGCAGCAAAAAACGCATTTTTTTCGCCTTTCAGACCCACATCCTGACTGTCCCGTCACCGCACAAAAAATCGGTGATGCCTGGCCCCTCTTAGGCATGACAGACGCGCTGATCGATGTCGAATACAAAGGTTCAGACCTTATTCAGCTCGCCGAGCAGAATCTAGAGGGTATCCTGAAAGATCCCAGTCAATTGCTGCCCCTTTATCTGAATGATGCTGATAATTGGAAAAAAATATCACAGCCACTTCTTCCACCAGAAAAAGCACAATAGCGAGCCGCTGATCGTGAGCATCATCGTCATGGCGAAAATAAATCCATGCGATAAATTTTCAAAAACAGGTTGATATTTAAAGTTCATTCCAAAAATGCCCGCAATTAAATTAGCCGGCAGAAAAATACCCGTAATCAATGCGACGGTGCGCATAATTTCATTGGTGCGATGCGAGAGAATGGTAAAATGCAGCTGCATCAGCGATTCCAATTCTTGTTGTGACTGGGTAATCAGCTTGACCATTCGATTGGAATGCTCGGCCACATCATTTAGATTGGTGAGTAGCTGATCTTCATGATGATGATCTTTATGAATATCCAGGCGAAGATTGGCGCGCCAGGCATTGATCGCATCCTGCTGTTCTTCACAGAGCATCCGCAAACGCCGCACATCCGTTTTGAAGTCAATCAAACTGCTCCAGTCAGGAGAGCGCTTGGCTTGTAGAAGCTTTTTCTGCCAAGCGGCCAAACGAATATCAATTCCCTGTTTGACCTCCAGAAAGCGATTGACAAAAAAGTCCATACAACATTCTGCCATGACTTCTGGATCATTGGGGATACTGCGATTTTCTTCAGAATAAAGCGAGACAATTTTTTCAAGAGAGAGATTGTCGTTGTCATAGACGGTAATTAAAAGCCGTTTAAAAATGATAAAGGTCGTGGTGTCAAACTGCCGAATTCGCCCTTCTTTACGCTCGGAAACATTTCGAAAAACAATGATATCATAGGCCTTCATGCAGTCATAAGAGCTGGCATGATTAAATTGCGTATAATCTTCAATATGACGTTCATTGATCACATAACCAAAGCGCGCCAACCAGGCCGGGAGGTCAAATGTGTCTTTACGCTCGAGTAAGAGCCACAAATAGCCTTTTTCGGGCAATGAATCCGTTTCACCGAGACGGCATGCCAATGCATTATCGTCAATGTGAAAAAGTTTCATTTTTAGGTCCTTTTTTTAATCGGCTCAGCGGGGCGCTTTTTTAAGGGGGCCCGACAGACACAGGGGGTCTTTTTACAGCTGCATATTCTTTGTGGGCGTGGCGTATTTCCTTGCGCAGATAGGGTGGGCTTGATCGCGGACGGGACCACCGGTTTAGAAGGGCCTGCCATGGATGCGGCATCCTCAGGCAAGGTAATATTAAGTTCTAAAACCGAGCGTCCGCCTTTCTGTTCAAAATCAACATGCACCATGTTTTTATCAATTTTGACATATTTGGCAATGACATCCGTCAATTCTTTTTGCAACATGGGCAGAAAATCAGGCTGATGATCATGCTGGCCGCGTTCATGCGAGACAATCACCATGAGGCGTTCCCGCGCGGTCTGGGCGGATTTTTTAGGCGCCTCTGCGCCCCATATTTTTTTGAACCAATTGATCATCATGCTTTCCTCCCAAAGAGTCGTTGCAGAAATCCTTTTTTCTCCTCTTCTATAAAGCGATGAGGAACATCTTCACCCAAAAAACGGGCGACGGCATCAAGATACGCCTGACCCGCATCGCTTTCTTTGTCTAAACTCACGGGAACCCCAGAATTAGAGGCTTTCAAAACCGCCTTGGATTCAGGAATGACGCCCAGAAGCGGAATGGATAAAATGTCTTTAACATCTTCAACACTCAGCATTTCCCCTTTGGCGACGCGTTCAGGAGCATAGCGGGTGAGAAGCAAATACTCTTTAATTTTGCCTTCGCCCTTTTCTACTTTATGGGCTTTGCTGGAGAGGATTCCCAAAATGCGATCAGAATCTCGCACAGAAGACACTTCCGGATTGGTCACAACAATAGCCTCATCCGCATAATACATCGCGAGCATGGCGCCTTTTTCAATTCCTGCGGGGGAATCACAAATAATATAGTCAAACTTGTGTTCATTGGCCAAATCATCCAGCACTTTTTTCACGCCTGCTTCGGTCAACGCATCTTTATCCCGTGTTTGAGAGGCGGGTAAAATATAAAGGCTATCCACGCGCTTGTCTTTAATCAAGGCTTGATTGAGGGTTGCTTCATTATGAATAACATTGACAAAATCATACACGACGCGGCGTTCGCAGCCCAAAACTAAATCTAGATTTCTGAGGCCGACATCGAAGTCAATAATCACGGTCTTAAAGCCACGCAAAGCAATGGCAGTGCCAATTGCAGCGCTGCTGGTTGTTTTTCCAACTCCGCCTTTTCCAGAGGTCACCACGACAATTTTGGCCATGTTTATCATCCTTTTTTATTCGCTAAAAATGATTATCTCCTAAAAACAAATTTATTACAAGATGTTGTTATTGGGCTTCAATTTTCGTCAAGTGCTTGTGTCAAGAAGCTAATTTTTTAAACTTAATGCGATGCGGCTCAAACACCGCTTCATCACCCAAACGACGCTTTTTATCTTCGAGATAATCTGCAAAATTACCTTCAAACCAGGTGACTTTGCTATCGCCCTCAAAGGCTAAAATGTGCGTGGCGATTCGATCTAAAAACCAGCGGTCATGCGAGATCACAAAGACATCTCCGGGGAAATTGCCAATGGCGACTTCCAGCGCACGTAAAGTTTCTACATCGAGATCATTGGTCGGTTCATCAAGCAATAAAACATTGCCCCCCGAGCGCAGGAGTTTAGCTAGATGGACGCGATTGCGTTCGCCGCCTGATAAGTCTCCGACGCGTTTTTGCTGCTGATCTCCCTTGAAATTAAAGCGGCCCACATAAGCGCGTGAAGGCGTCGTATAACGACCGACTGTAATAATATCCAGTCCATCGGAAATTTCTTCCCAGACCGTTTTACTGGCATCTAAACTATCACGACTTTGATCTACATAGGCGAGTTCTACGGTTTCACCAAATTCAACCTGGCCGGAATCAGGCTTTTCTTGTCCGGCTAACATTCTAAATAAAGTTGTTTTACCTGCACCGTTGGGGCCGATAATTCCGACGACAGCGCCAGGCGGAACACTAAAGCTTACATCTTCCATCAATAAGCGATCGCCAAAGCCTTTTTTGAGATGGTCCAAAACAATGACTTTGTCGCCGAGGCGGGGTCCTGGTGGAATATATAGCTCACGGGTTTCATTCCGTTCTTGATAATCTTCCTGCATCAAATCTTCAAAGCGTTGCAGGCGTGCTTTTCCTTTGGCATGGCGACCTTTTGCGCCTTGACGGGACCATTCCAATTCCTCAGTCATGGATTTTTGACGTGCTGATTCTTGTTTTGATTCTACGCGCAAACGCTCCGTTTTTTGCTCTAACCAAGAGGTGTAATTCCCTTCAAAAGGAATGCCTTCGCCGCGGTCTAATTCCAAAATCCAACCCGCTACATTATCCAAGAAATAACGATCATGGGTGACGGCAATCACGGTTCCTTTAAAGTCTTGTAAAAAACGTTCCAGCCAGGCTACACTTTCCGCATCCAAATGGTTGGTTGGTTCATCCAGCAACAGCATATCGGGATTGGATAAAAGCAGGCGGCACAGCGCCACACGGCGCTTTTCGCCCCCAGACAGTTTGCTGACATCTGCATCCCAGGGCGGCAAACGAAGGGCATCGGCAGCAATTTCTAATTTACGATCCAGCTCCCAGGCGCCAGCGGCATCGATTTTATTCTGCAAATTACCTTGTTCTTCAAGTAATGCATTCATTTCATCATCGGACATGGGCTCACAAAACTTCATGCTGATTTCATCAAAACGGGTCAACATGGCTTTTGTTTCAGCAACCGCTTCTTCCACATTTTCTTTGACTGTTTTGGTAGGATCAAGTTGAGGTTCTTGTGACAAATAACCGATTTTTAGATTTTTTGCCCAGGTAATTTCGCCCACATAGTCTTTATCTACCTGCGCCATAATTCGTAAAAGCGTTGATTTTCCTGAGCCATTAAGCCCTAAAACGCCAATCTTAGCGCCATCATAAAACGAGAGGAAGATATTTTTTAAAATCTCGCGTTTGGGCGGCACGACCTTGCCGACGCGATTCATCGTCATAATATATTGCATTCAATCACCTTTCACTGATATTTGAAAGGCGCTATTATAATCGATGAGACGGGGTTTTGGCTATTGCTTTTTTCGTTATGCCCAATCAATTTGATCCATTGCATTTTCTTTCGTGACGACAATGCGATAGCCATCTGGTTGCGTAAAAGATTGGCTAGACCAGGTTTTGCTTGCAAAAAGGGGGTCCTGAATATTGCACACAAAGGCTTTGGATTTGTCAGTGGACACTTCAAAATGATCGAGTCCAAACGCAATTCCCTGCCCAATCGCTTTTAAAAAAGCTTCTTTTTGAGTCCAGAGATGGTAAAACAAGTCCTCACCTTCGTGGATAGAGCAGTGTGCAAGAGCCAAGAATTCCTGGCGGGTGAAAAAGCGTTTGGCGATACCATAATAGGGTTTGTGAGCATGGGAGCAGCGTTCGATGTCCACACCAATGCAATCCTGGAGGCAGAGTGCAATCACACAATAATCCCCACTATGCGCCAGATTAAATTGAAGTGCATGATTTTTTAAAAAGGGTTTGCCTTGTTCGCTATATTCAAAGCGGATGTCTGCGGGATCGAGATTTAAGTGTTGTCCTAAAATTTGGCGTAAACTCCCCCGTGTCAAGGCGAAATGCTGTTGCAGTTTTTCGGAATAAAAACGCTGCATGCGCGCTGTTTCTTCTGAATCAAGGGTTTTGATGCAATCAGCAAGCTTGGGGAGTGCGTCAGGAAAATGAATGAGGTAGAGTAAAACCTGGCTGCTTCGCTTAAGTTCCCGAAATGTCATTTGTATCCTTATGACTAAATTATCTTCCATTTTTACGCATTATATCATTTTATTTTTATTTGTGGTACGATGCGAATACTAGCGAGTGCTAAGATCTTCATTGAAAATCAAAAGGAGAAAGGGGAGTATGAAAAAAAGAAATTTGCGTTTGGTGGCTTGTCTTTCAGCTTTATTGAGTTCTGGTGCTTCTGTTTTTGCGGATACGGGGAGCCCCATTCCTGTGAATGCAATAGGCACCTGGGTTTATAATACAACTTGGCCCTCTACTGCTCCAGGGGCATTGCCTTGGGCAAAGGCTGGGGATGTGGATGATCTGTGGGTGAATAATATTAGTTGCTATAATGGAGATACTTCAGGCTCATGCAATCGGACAAATGAGCCGGGGACGCCAGGGCAACCCAATACGCCTGCCCCTTCTTTTGGGGGGACGCAAAACCCCATTAATGAAATCATTTATTATGGAGGGGATTTAGAAGCCTATTGTGGTGGAACTGAACAGGGCCCAGAAAGCGCCTTGCCCTCCAACCCTGCTGATTTATGGGCTTGTGTTCCTAATTCATTTTATACTTCTTATTATGGCCCCTATATGGGAATGATGAAAATTGGTGATCCCTCCGTGGATACCAGTAAAATTATGGCTCAGGATATTAAAAAATGGGTTGCCCTGCATCCTAATACATTTACCTTACATGATACTTGTGATAATTATGATGGAGCGGGCTGTACTTTGCCTCAAGGGGCTCAGACGGGTAGTTTTTGGGATACATTTGTAGCAGGAGATCTTGCATCAAAAGGGACTCAAGCTGGGGCGCATACATCAAGCGGCCTGCGTGCGGCTTCCGAATATGCAAACGTCTATGTCGATTCTAATGGTACAAAACCGTACTTAGTTGCAGATATTGATGGGCGAATGGATATTGCAGACCCAGATTCTGATTTTTTAGATGGTTTGAATACCATGGCTCCCGCAGATGCAGCGCATTTAGCAGATTTTATTGCAAAAAATATTTGTGCAGATGATCATCCTGATGGTGTGCAATTTGACTTGGAGCCGTTTACATTTAATTCTGTAGCGGGTCCCAATGGCGTGCCCTTTACAGGAACGGGTCAAAAGCCATTCTATACGGAAATTGCGAAGGACTTTGCGGGGTATTATGGGCAGGGTACAAACTATCCTGATAGTACAGCTGGGATTAATAATCAAGCCGATGCACATGGAGAATATTCAGATCCCTTGCATTGCGTAGATCGTGCTCATCCCAATGGTCGTTTCTTTAGTGTCTTTACTTTCTCTGGAAATGTAACGCCAGATGTTGTGTCTGTATTTACAAAACATAATAATGGTATGATCGTGGACTCTTTGTATGATTTGACGACTAGTCCTTCAACGATTGCCGCTGCGGCTGTTTTGGAAAATGCAGCAACAGGTAAAAAAGTGCAATATACAACAACAGGCGAACCCGGTGGTTATCCTACTTGTCCGACGACTGATGTGACTGTGCCTGCGGGAACCTATCCGGCTTATCAATATTTGGTTCAGGCTGAAATTTCAGCAATGAGCCAATTAAATGTGCCCTTTCAGTTTGGTGTGCCCGTTGGTGCTTCAGCACATGAATTTGAAAGTCGTCAAGAATATACTTCAACTGGGACAAAAAGCACGTTGATTAATACTTTTGGAGCAGGCAATTATTGTGCGAATGAGCCAGGTACACCTAATCAAGGTTCTTATGTGTATCAAGTGTTAAAAGCGATTAATAAAAGTGGTGTGACATCCAATACTAACTACAAAGGAATTGATGTGTATGGTTGGAGTCAGCAAAGCTGGTGGACAGATGTGTCTACCTCCGGTGCGCCCGTTTACGAGTTGATGCCTGATTATCCAAATCCAGCAAGTTTGGGTGCCTTAGCTGCGGGTCCTAGTGCAGCAGCAACATCAGGTGGTTATTAAAAATCGATCAGATTGAGAAAGCCCCGCTCGTTATTTTGACGGGTTGGGCTTTTTTATTAAACGATAATTTATGGTGAGGAAATTACATGAAACATATTGAAATCTCAGTCCGAATCCTTCGGCCTATCATTCATCTTTTGAATCGCTTGAAAGATCTGGGTGATTTGGCAGCGCGGGTGTGGGTGGCGCAGGTCTTTTTTACTTCGGGGATGAGTAAACTTGCGGATTGGGATACGACGCTTGTGCTTTTTAAATATGTTTACTCAACACCTTTTATGTCGTCTACTTTTGCGGCTTATGTGGGGACGGGCGTGGAATTGCTGTTTCCCGTGCTGCTGATATTGGGGCTGGGGGGGCGATTTTTCCTCTTTTGCTTTTTGATTTATAATGTGATTTGTGTGTTGTCTTTCCATTTCCTCATGACACCGATGGGGTCTGCGGGATTGGATGATCACATTATGTGGGGATTGATATTGATTTTATTGATGTTTCATGGAATGGGGCGGTTTTCGTTGGATTATTTAATTCATAAAAAATGGGGCCATTTGATTCATTCTTCCTATCAAAAAGACGGTAAAATAATTGGAGTAAAGTAATATGAAAAAAATAACCCTGGCTTCGATAGCCTTGATGAGTACGGTTTTGTTGAGTGGGTGTAGCAGTAGCAATCAGGGCGGACAAAATTCGCTAGTTGAATGCTATGGCGTGTCCAAACAGGGTCCAGATGTGCCTCTCATGATGACTAAAGGCATGTGCGATAAGCTGCCCTACACAAAGCAGGTCAAAGCGGATGCCAATGATTATGTCGAATGTTATGGCGTTGCAGCGAAAAGCATGAATGATTGTGCGACGAATAGTTCCGCTTGTGGTGGAAGCGCAAATGTGGATCGGGCCGCAAATGCCTGGATTGCCATTCCCAAAGGGGTGTGTGCGAATCTGCAAGGCGCAGTGGTCGGGCAGTTAGCAGGAAAGGCTAAAAAATCAGGATCCAGCGCTTCGTGATTCAAGGCTTAGGCTTGGGGTTTCGCTTCAAATATCTGGAGAATCTTCAAACCCAGGCGCATTCGATTCACTGGCTGGAGTTGCTGGTGGATCATTTTCATGATTTAGATGCGCCGATTGTGGCGCAAGTCGATGCATTGCTAACCTCTTATCCCTGCGTATTGCATGGGGTCAATTTTTCGCTTGGCGGATCGGATCCTCTCAATCCGCAGTATTTAGATTTAGTGCAGCGTCAGATTGAGCGATTTAATCCAGTGTGGATTTCAGACCATTTGTGTTTTTCACAAGTCGGGACGCTTTTTTTGCATGATTTATTGCCGATTCCATTTACCAATGCGATGCTGGATCATGTTGCGTTTAAGATTGATTTTCTGCAGGAGCAATTGAAGCGTCCGTTTTTGATTGAGAATATTTCGAGTTATGTGCGCTTGAAGGGCTCTGAGATGTCTGAGGCGCAATTTATTGCAAAGCTAGTTCATAAAACAGGGTGCGGTATTTTGCTGGATGTGAATAATGTGGTGGTGACTTGTCATAATCATCAGGAATCCATTGCAGAATTTTGTGATGCATTGCCCTGGTCGCAGGTCAAACAAATGCATATTGCAGGCGCAATTCATCAAAATAATCTGCTGGTTGATACGCATAATCAGCCGATTGCTGAGGGGGTTATGGGGTTGTATCAGCAGATTCAAAAACAACATGGGCCGATTCCAACTTGTCTGGAATGGGATAGTGATTTACCCGCGTTTTCAGTGATTTTGGATGAGATTGCGAGGTGTCAGCATGTTTGCACATGAGGCTGCTTTTTTAGCAGCGCTACAGGATCAGCCCGAGGCTTTAGAGCAGATGAGTCTATCACCGGAATTTTCTGAGCGTTTGGAAATTTATAAAACCAGTATTTTGAGTACCTTACAGCAAGCCTTGTATAAAAATTTTAAGCCACTGGACGCTTTGATTGGTATTGATGCGTTTCAGGAGTTATGTTATCGCTATGCCACAGCCCATTTATCAACCACATTGAATTTGAGTCAGTATGGCGCGGACTTGCATGACTTTATCAAAACAGCACCTTTTGCCGATGGGCTTCCTTATTTGGCGGATTTTATTGAGTTTTGTTTTGTCTGGCGTCAGGTTTATCTACGGGGTGAGGTCATCTTGATTGAGTCGGACTATCCTGTGTATGAGATTTGGCAGCGTTGTCAGCCCGAGTTTGTGGGGGAGAAAATCATTGCAAATTGGCAGGGGCCGTTTGTGTATGGGATTTCTCGCGAAGAGGGGCGGGTTGTGGTATCTGAACAACTAAATATAGCCCCAATCTTTAAAGGTTTGATGTAATTTTGAAATCATTAAATCATTAAATAAATTTTTATTTCGCAACGCATGAATAGTTTGAATAGGATCATTTTTGATAACAGCGCTTAAATCAACGAGGTATTCTTTCTGGTCATTAAATTTAATTTTCAAAAGCATATCGTGTAGGTATTGTGCTTCCAAGACCTTGATATTCATGATTTTCTCCGCGTTTCATTTTTTAAACCAGGGGCTTTATTTTATCAAAAGAACCCTCCTTGCGCAAAGTATCCCAATTATGAGCAAGTTCTTTTTTATGGTCATTTAAGGGCTGTTTTCCACTCCATTTGCTTAATTCCAAATACGTGATTTATTTTGCTGCAGTTTAAAGCAGAGTTTTGAGGTCGTTTTGCTTTGGTTAAATATTCTGCCGTCTTGATGGGGGTGATCTCGCATTGCTTTGGATTGACAAAGTTTTTTGCAAAATCACACCAATTTGTGAGGGGGGCATCCGTATAGTGATAGATTCCCCAATTTGATTGGAGTTTGGGATGGCGTAACAAAGTTAAAATAAGCTGTGAAATATGCTGGGCAGCAGTGGGTGAACCGATTTGGTCCGATACGATTTTAAGCTGTGGGCGTTCCTGTGACAGGCGTAAAATGGTTTTAACAAAATTATTGCCAAAACGGCCAAAGACCCAGCTGACGCGCAGGATGATATGTTTTTCCCAGGTCGCTTGCAGGAGTTGTTCCCCTTTTAATTTAGACGCACCATAAACATTTTGTGGATTAGGGGGGTCTGTTTCGAAATAAGCGCCTTTTTTTGTGCCATCAAAAACATAATCTGTGGAAAGATGAATCAGGGGAACCTGATATTTTTTGCAAAGGATTGCCAAATTTTTAACGCCTGTGGCATTCACTGCAAACGCTTTTTCAGGCGCATCTTCTGCTTGATCAACCGCAGTATACGCTGCGCAATTAATGAGGGCATCGACTCCGCTTAAATCAAGAGTTAAATCTTGTGTAATATCGAGCGCTTGGGAGGAATAAGCTTGAACTTCCAGGCCTGCGTGTAAGGCTTGCTCCACTAATTCAGAGCCCAGCTGGCCTTTAGCGCCAGTGATCACAATTTTCATAAAATAAAGTCTTTAAGTTGGGGCAAAAGCTGATCTTTAGTCGAGATAATGGGCGTGATATTGGGATCAAGCGGCCAATCAATTTTGAGATCAGGGTCGCTCCATAGAATTCCCGTTTCAAATTCTGGATGATAATAATCGCTGCATTTGTAGCAAAAGTCCGTGTCGTTTTCCATGACATAAAAGCCATGCGCAAAGCCTTTTGGTACATAAAGTTGCCAATGGTTTTGATCATTCAAAATCACGCCATAAGACTGGCCAAACGTGGGGGAGCCTGTTCGGATATCGACGGCCACATCAAATACCTGACCGCGGGAAACCATGACCAATTTATCTTGTGCATGTTCGGTTTGAAAATGCAGGCCGCGGAGGACCCCTTTTTGCGAGCGGGAAACATTATCCTGAACAAAATGCGTCGTAATGCCTGCATCCTGATAGCGTTGTTCTTGATAGGATTCCATGAAATAACCGCGCGAATCCCCAAATGCTTTGGGTTTAATCAATAATAAACCGGCTAATCCTGTGTCAATGACTTCCATTTATGGATCCAACAAGCTGAGTAGATATTTGCCATAGCCGCTTTTAGACAGCGCCTGGCCTTGGACTTTTAATTGTGCCGCATTGATAAAGCCTTTGTCAAAGGCAATTTCTTCAGGTGCGCCGATATAGTGGCCTTGACGTTCCTGAATGACGCGAATAAATTCAGAGGCTTCTAGCAGGGATTCGTGCGTGCCGGTATCCAGCCATGCAAAGCCACGTCCCAGCGTTGCCACTTCCAGTTCACCACGATCCAGATAGAGTTGATTGAGATCAGAAATTTCAATCTCGCCACGGGCTGAGGGCTTAATTTTTTGAGCAAACTCGGAGACGCGTCCATCGTAAAAATACAGGCCTGTTACCGCATAATTTGATTTAGGGTGAATGGGTTTTTCTTCAATGCTGATGGCTTTTCCGGTGGCATCAAAGTCAACCACGCCGTAGCGCTCAGGGTCTTTGACTTCATAAGCAAAGACTTTGGCGCCATGTTTTAAAGCAGCAGCGTTTTCTAATAATTGTGAAAAGCCTTGGCCAAAAAATAAATTA
This sequence comes from Thiotrichales bacterium, assembly GCA_947476405.1. Classification (GTDB taxonomy): domain Bacteria; phylum Pseudomonadota; class Gammaproteobacteria; order Francisellales; family CACEW01; genus JAJZUD01. The sequence goes on along the minus strand of CANJQG010000001.1, from coordinate 72,208 downwards.
TCACCCAAAATCATCGCGACAGGTTTTTGATCAATAAATTGCTCGCCGACGATGAATGCATCTGCAAGGCCGCGTGGGGTTTCTTGGACGATGTATTGTAGGGAAATGCCCCACTTTGCGCCATCGCCTAATAAATTTTGGAATTGCGGTAAATCGCGTGGCGTAGAGATGATCAGGATGTCGCGGATTCCCGCCAGCATGAGGACAGATAAAGGGTAGTAGATCATGGGTTTGTCATAGATCGGCAAGAGTTGCTTGCTGATGGCGAGGGTGGCGGGGTGGAGGCGTGTGCCTGAGCCGCCTGCGAGGATGATGCCTTTCATGATGTGTTTTGGATGTGTTTTGGTGCTTGTATGATAGCATTAAAATCGCTGCGATTGAAATCAAGGTATGCTTCGGTAGAATAGGTTTTTTAATTGCCGTTCCGATTGATTATCTGAATTTGAGCCTTATTCGATTAGCGATGCCATGTCAATGATTTTTGAAAAAAATTGACTGTCTACTACCTCGTCTTGAATTTCACCAATATGAATCAACACTGGAATGATGGAAAAGTTTCGGGGTGTTGACAAGCGGGCGATTTTTTCTTTGACCTCATCAATGACGTTGGCGCGTATCGTATTGCGGCTAAATTTTATTTCGCAAACAAACAGATTGCCAAATTTGGTTTGGACCATATAGTCGATTTGACAACCTTTTTGGCGGGCAGTTTTTCTTTGAAAAAACGCACCATCGCAAATGACTTCATCCGGATAAATACCTATTTTTTCTCGGATGGCGACGCGATTATTGAGTATTAAATTCTCAATTTGAAGGCCCATAATGGATGACCAACCAGGTAAGGCGCTTAAGGAGCGCCCTGAAAATTGCTGATTCTCTATCTTGGCTGCATTGGGTTTGATGTATTTTAGGTAAAACCTTAGATAATTATCTGATAAACGATATCGACTCAGTTTGCCAATGTCTCCTGTTTTGATTTGCCAAGTATAATCACGTTGAACAAAGCCAGAAGAAACTAAGTCTTCCAAATAATCAGATAAATTCCTGCCACTATGTAATTGAATATGATTGGAAATTTTGGACTGCTCCTCAGGGCCATCCGCTAATAGCTCAACAATTTTATGATATTGAGGGCTTTCCCGTGCGAGTAGTGCTGAAAAAATATAATCATAATCATTATAAAGTAGGCCATGCGGTGAAAAGCAAAGCTGCTTGATATTTTCATCAGCCGGTTGGCCTGGTTTAATTTCCTCTAGATATTTGGGGATGCCTCCTGTCACAGCTAAAATTTTTAGTTTTTCGTAAGGGGAAATCATTTTGCCCTGTGTTTGCCAAAAAAAGTTGCAATCATGTAGGGGTAATTCTTGGAGCTTGAGCTTCAGTGAAATGCGCCCATAAAACCCGGTATTAGAAAGAATGTTCTGTTCGATCCAGGTAGAGACGGAGCCACATAAAATAAAAATAAGTTTTTCATTTTTCTTGAATTGTGTATCCCATGCGTTTTTTAATTTTCCCAAAAAGTCAGGGTCTTTGTTGCCAAGCCATGAAATTTCATCAAAAAATACAATAATCCGTCCTGAGTGCGTGTGTTTTGATAATTCTAAGAAGGCATCCCCCCAGTCTGTGAAAGTATTTGTTTGAACCGGGAGTTGTCTTTTTGTTTGCTGATAGAACTCGCTGAGTTGAGATTGAGTCGTGGTGTTTTTTTGTGGCGCCAGGCCTGCGAAGGAAAGAAAGCGCGCCTCTTTGCCAAACTCTTCGACCAGGCGGCTTTTGCCCACGCGTCTGCGTCCATAAATAACAACCAAGCTGGAAGATCTTTTTTCAAGCAGATCTTTCAGCAGTTTTAACTCTCCGTGTCTCCCAATAAATGCTTTCATCTCAATTCCGGCGTATCTCTTTATGAGCTATTGTACCGCCAAAATGACAAATGTCAATTTGGCGGTCTAAAACTGAGTATGTTCAGAAGTCACAAAAAACGATGGGCATTAAAATCGCTGCGATTGAAATCAAGGTATGTCTTAGGTAGAATGGCGCTTTCAACGCTTTTAAAAGGCCTCATGAAATCAAATATAAAAATAGTGATTTGGTTGATTATTTTTGCACTGATTGTGTCGTTGCCGATTCTGCATGCGGGGTTTTTTGGTGGGGATGATCCGCTGAACAGCTCTGCAATCGGCGCAGTTAAAGCTTTGCATCTGAATATTTGGCAATATACAGTTCAGAATGATCTAGGGATATCTCTGTCTCAGAGGCGAATTTTTCTGTTTGGTTTTACTTCTATGCCACTCTTTTATTATTTTCCAGATTCAACCCAGGTACAGATTGTGCGTCTTATTTTTATTTGGGCGAGTCTGATCAGTGTAGCTTGGCTTGTGGGTTTGTTGACAAAAAATATCAAGGCCAGTTTTGGCTTTATTTTGCTGATTCCCTTATTCTGGTCAATTCGTAATTTTGGTGATCCCCTGGTTAGTTACGGCTTAGCACTTCAATTGTTGGTGCTGTTTATGATGCTGAGCTTGGTCGGATATGTTCAGTTTCATGAAAAAAAGCATTGGCTCTGGTTGTTGGGCTCTATCATCAGCTATGCTCTTGCTGTATTAATTTATGAGCCTGGAATCACTACGTTTTTTTGTTTGATGATTTTAGTTTGGTTTAAACGGGATTCCATCCAGCAGTTTTTATTGTGTATGCTGCCGTATGTTCTCTTGACTTTGATTTATGGGGTTGCCTGCTTGATTGTTCGGCATCATGCTGCATTATACAATGGAGTGGCTGTCGGGCATTTTGATTTTAAAGTCATCCTTACGTTTCTTTATCAGCTGACTGCACCGTTTCCATTGGATTATGGGATTTTGTCGGGGCATTTTTTTAAACCTATTGTATTTGTACAGTTTTTTACAAAACCTGATTCGGTGGTATGCCTGGCTATATTAGCTGTCGTTTCATATCAGTTGTTTAAAGCCTTATTGCCTCAGCTTCGTTTAGATCACAAATCAAGGCGCTTGCTTACGGTATTGGCTTTACCTTTGTGTATTATTCCGGCATTATTGATTGCAATTACCGAAAAATATCGTGATGTGTTAGCCTGGGGTTTAGCCTATCTGCCGATTTATATTGAGTATATTGGTTTTACCTTATTGCTCTTGGTTTGTTTAAGTAAAATTAAAAATACACAAAAAAAATGGCCTGCAGCCTTGTTTAGTTTATTGATTTGCATGTCTTTTATTTTTAATACGTATAGTGTGAATCGTGAGAATGATCATTTTAAATATCCTCGCATACTCCAGGTGGAAGCATTTCAACAGGGATTGTTACAAAATGTTCCATCGAATGCATTGGTGCTGAGTAAAAATTTTTGGGTGAGTTCAAATTTCTTTTTGCAAAATGCAAATGTCAGTCTACAGAGTTTTAATCTCACGTTGCAATCAGGGCAAGTTAATTTGAAAAATCAGCCTGTTTACTTTATGTTGACTCAGAATGTCCCCTTCACCGTTAATGGAACCGTGACTTTGGGGCGTGTCACCGCTTTAGATTATGTTTTGATGGATGATCAGGAAAAGGTTTCTGGTATGACCTTTCAAGATGTGCGAGTATTTTCGGCATTCGGGCATGAAAAAAAGATGATAGGCTTGCCTGGGGTACAGCATGTTGTTGTGTCCTGGCAGTGCATTCCGCATTCGGAGGCTCCTTGCTTTAGTTTTTTGAATAAAGGGCCATAATATGTTTAAAAAATTACAAATTTTGCTGATGTTGCTATTCATTATGGTGATCGTATCCTTACCTATTTTGCAGGCTGGATTTTTTAGTGATGATATTGTGAATAGTTCTGGTGCAGGCGCGATGCAGTTAGCGCACCTCAACTTATGGCAATATACCTTAATGCAGGTGAAGGGATTTTGTGTGGGGCAAGGGCGCATTTTATTGGATAGTTTTTTCAATGTGCCATTTTTTTATTATTTTCAAGATCCTTTGGGCTATCAAATCGTGCGAGTCTTATGCATTTGGTTGAGCGTAGCAAGTGGCACCTGGTTTGTTTATTTGGTGACTCAAAATAAAGCGGCAAGCTTGCTGTTTATATTGCTTTTCCCTTTGTGTTGGTCGATTGAAGATATGTCAAATGCATTGGTGAGTTATGGCATTATGTTACAAATGTTAGTGCTTTGCATCATGTTGGCGTTGTGTTTTTTTATAAAGTGGCTGGAAAATAAAAAAGTAGCCTGGTTTGTTGGTGCGTTGTTAATGTATGGTTTTGCATTGACGCTGTATGAGCCAGGAGTTATTGTTTTTTTTGGAGTGGGATATTTAGCCTGGCGTGCTCAGCAGTCCACGCAGCAATATGTGTTAGTGATGCTGCCTTTTATCTTGGTGAGCTGTATTTATTTAGGCGTGTACCACCTGTTGCGGCAACATGGAAGTTATGATGGAACAACTTTGGGTGCGATGAATGCGCATGCGATCATGGCTTTTCTGTATCAGCTAACGGGGCCGATTCCGCTCTCGTATGGGTTGCTACGTGGGCATTATTTGCAAACTAAATATCTGCTGCCATTTTTTAGAAATCCATGGCATAGTGGACTGATTGTCATTTTATTTATGACTGCATGGATGTTGTTTTGTCGCCTGTTAAATCAACTTGTAATTCCCATAAAACAAAGGAAGTTGCTGATCATGATGGCGATTCCATTTTGCGTAATTCCCTCGCTTTTAATGGCAGTTTCTATCAAGTACCAAGCCTGGTTGCATTGGGGGTTTGCCTACGTTCCTGGATATATTCAATATATTGGAATGGCATTTTTGTTGCTTTATTTGCTGAATAAAATAAAACGGTTTCATCGGGCCGTTGCCTCTGTATTGAGTTTGATTTTGTGTCTTGGATTTATGTTTAATAGTATATTGGTGCAGCAAGAAAATAGCCTATTTAAATACCCTCGTGCCTTAGATGATCAGGCTCTGCAGGCAGGCTTGCTTAATCATTTTCCAGAAAGTGGTGTTTTGATGACTCAGGATAGTTGGGTCAATCCTGCCTATTTGATGCAGCATACGAGGAGGGTGATTCAAGTAGTGCCATTTACTCAACAAAATATTGAGCTGTATGCGTCCGCGGTTCCCTTGTTTTTGATGGTGCATCGTGGAGATGCTGTGATATTGCAGCGTGTGCAGAAGTAGAATGGCTTTAGTGAGGAGCGAGAATTTTATGAAAAATTTGAAGTCAATTCCTAAATTCAAAAATGAAGATGAGGAAAGAGCGTTTTGGGCGGATCATAGTGCGGTAGATTATCTCGATTTGAGCCAAGCTAAGCGCGTAACATTTAGCCGACTGAAGCCTTCATCCAAAAGTATTTCTTTGCGCTTACCTGAAATGTTGTTAAATGACATTAAAGTGGCGGCGAACAAAGAGGATGTGCCTTATCAATCATTAATTAAGTTGTTGTTAGCGCAAGGGCTGAGTCAATTTCGTAAGCAGCATGCTTAAAGACGGACAGAATGCTAATTTGATAGATTCTTGAAATCAAGCATCGCTTTACTCTTTTGGATATTTTCATAGGGTGATTATAACCTGTTTTGGCTAAAATAGGGGGGTATTTTTTTCTGGTTAACTTAAAAATCCTAACAAATACAGTGGAATGGTTTTTTTGCTTCCCAGGAGTAGGCCATCGGCGAAAACATATCCAGCTGGCAAGTCTTGAATCTGTTTAGTCGTCTTATTTTGGCCACCAATTTCGAGTGCTCAAGAAAAAAAGATGATCCGGAGAGGCGTACAGCGCTTTGCCTTGTAATCCGTCTTGTTCAAGCTCTTTTTGTAAAAGAAGGGTGGTTTTGCCGACGCCTCGGCTGCCCATAATTCCTGTGATATAATTGTCGAGTGTAATTTTATCAAATTGTTCACGGTGATAAAGGGTATTCTGTTGAAATTGCGACAAAATAATCTGCTGTGTTTCAAATAAAATATGCATAAGCTGCTTCATTAATTGGATTGTAGTCTAATGATTTCACCCTTTTTATTGGATTTCAATCCAATTAAGCTGGAAGGCGCTTTTAAAAAAGCGAGTGGCCGTACCGTTCTTGGCTTATATTGTTGGGGATGCTATCATGCAATTCGCTATTTGTATTCCATATGTTGGGGGTGTTAGGTCGTGAACGCAAATATGAAAATCGCGCTTGATGCCCGTCCATTGAGCCATTCTTTGAGTGGTATTGGGCGTTATACTTTTGAAATTTTAAAGCGTATTGCGCCGCAGTGTAGGCTTGAGTTGTTCAGCAATGAGGCGCTGAAAACCAAAGTCAGTCCTGCGGATGCACACCTCATTGAGCGCCATCCTTTACCTTATAGTTTAGGCAAATTATTGTGGCAGCAGCAACAAGTTCCAAAAGCACTTAAAAAAAGTAAGCCTGATTTATTCTGGTCCCCACGGCACCATTTGCCATTATTTGGCTGCAAAAAAATACCGATGGTGTTGACTATTCATGATTTGGTCTATCGTAAAATGCCGGAGACTATGAAAACAAGCAATTGGGCGGTCGAAAAATTGCTACTTGCTGCTTCGGTTAAGCGTGCTGATCATATCATTACGGTGTCCCATGCCACGAAACAAAGTTTAATTGAAGAGTTGCGCGTGCCTGAGCACAAGATGACTGTCATTCATTCCGGCTATTTTGAGCCAATCAGCACCCATTTTCCTAAACGAGATAAACCCTATATTCTATTTTTAGGTACCCTGGAGCCCCGTAAAAATATAGAACGTTTGATCGACGCGTATCTCGCCTTGCCCAAAATATTGCAAGATACCTATGATTTAGTTTTGGCTGGCGGCCTGGGCTGGAAGTCCGAAGCGCTTCATGCAAAAATTGTAGCACATTCTGACAAAATTCATGCTCTAGGTTTTGTAGATGATGCAACGGCTGTCGGTTTGATGAAGCAAGCTAGCTGTTTTGCTTTTCCCTCTTTGTATGAGGGATTTGGGTTGCCCATTTTAGAGGCTATGCGCCTGGATTGTCCGGTGTTGACCTCAACAGACCCAGCTTGTATGGAGGTTTCTGGTGATGCTGCGCTGCATGTTGATCCTTTGTCTGTGGATTCAATTAATCAGGGATTGCAGAAAATCTTAGAAGATGAGAGTTTGCGTCAGAGCTTGATTCAAAAAGGGCAACATAACTTGTTGCGCTTTTCCTGGGATAAAGCTGCTGAGCAGCATTTGGCAGTATTTAAACAATTTTCCTTATGATAATGCTGAAAATTTAGGAATTAAATCATGTTAATTTTGAAAAAAGCAGTTTTGTTTTTTCGCAGGGTGCTCAAATTTGCTTGGAAAAGATGGGATATCCTTGCTTATCAATTGTGGATTTTAAGATATGATCGCCTGGATTCTAGACTCAAAAAAACCGCTCTTACGAAAATAGAAGCATTTCATTTAAATCCAGTTATTTCCGTGGTGATGGTGGGTTCATGTAAAAGTGAAAAATTGTTCTATCAATCTGCATCAAGTGTTATTAAGCAGCTGTATTCAAACTGGGAATTAATTGTTTTAATAGAAAAAAACATGCCCCCTTTGCTGGTTAATAAAATGAAAAAATTTGCGACTCAGGATCATAGAATTAAAATCATAGATTTAGGCGATAGTCGAAAAATATCATCAGAGTGTACATTTTTAGGGTTAATGATGTATGGTGATAGCTTAACTCAAGATGCTTTATATCAAGTTGTACAGCGGTTACAGCATCAACCTAATACTGATATTTTTTATTCGGACCATGATCATTTAAATCGATGGGGAATGCGTTGCAAACCATACTTTAAGGGCGGGTTTGATCCTTATCTAATAGTATCACGTAATGAATTAATGCCGTTCTGCGTAGTTCGTAAAACTCTCTTGCGTGAGGAGGCGGTTTTTTGTGGTACTTTCAATGGTGTTGCTGCTTGGGACTTTGTGTTTCATTGTGTTGAAAAAACAAATAAAATTTTTCATATTCCACATATTCTGTATCATCAGTGGCAGTTTTTGCAGCCAATCTCTATTATTGATGGGCAAAAAGTGATTGAGCAGCATTTGCAGCGTTGCGGCATTGCGGCTGAGGTATGCAATAATCGAGTTGTATATGCGCTGCCAGCAGTTTTGCCTTTTGTCTCTATTATTATCCCGACTAAAGATGGTCTGGATATGTTGCGGCCATGCATTGAGAGTATTTTTGCAACGACTGAATATGCCAATTTAGAGGTGATTATTGTCAATAACAATAGTCAGAAGTCTGAGACTTTAACATATTTTGAAAAAATTCGCTCTGAACAAATTAAAATAGTGAGTTATCCAGGGCCCTTTAATTTTTCTAAAATTAACAATTTTGCAGTGCAGCAGGCGAAGGGAGAGATTTTATTGTTTCTCAATAATGATATTGAAGCAATTGAAAAGGGTTGGTTTGAGTCTATGTTAAGTATGCTACTGCAAAAAAATGTAGGAATCGTCGGTGCAAAACTGTATTATGCAGATGAGCGTGTCCAGCATGCAGGAGTTGTGCTAGAGTTCCCCGCCTCAGCTTTGCATGTTTATGCTGGGCTTCCCAGGGAACAATCCGGCTATTTTGGAAAAATTAATTTTGCGCAATGTTGTTCCGCTGTAACGGGTGCTTGCCTTATGATGACAAGGTCTCTGTTTGAGCAGATTGGTGGCTTTGATGAAAGCTTTCCAGTAACATGGAATGATGCAGACTTATGTACAAAAGTGCGGCAGCTTGGCTATGTGATTGTTTATGACCCTGCAGCACAGCTGTATCATAAAGAGTCCGGCACGCGTGGCCGAGATACAACTCCAGAGAAGCGAGCTCTCAATGAGGTAGCAACAAGGCGTTTTTTTGAAAAATGGAGCATGGTCATGGCGTGTGATCCACACTACAATCCTAATTTAAGCCTGGGCTATCCAGGTTACTATTTGGCTTTTGTACCACGTGGTTTAAGTAGAATTGCGGGTCATTAGCGAGCAGCTGGGAAAAAACGTGCCAGCAAGCGCTCCTTAAAAAAAACCAGTCTGGAGGTTTTTAACTTTGTTCGTAAGTAGATAAAAGTTCTTGAAAAAGCATTTTTCTGTCGCATAAGTGTTTTATAATTCACTGAACATGCTTCAGCTGGAACTAATCCAGTTGAAAAAATCGAACTGGCAATTCGCTTTGCTGGTGCCGACTTATTCTCATTAATTTTCTCTACCAAGCTTGCATGCATTTTCCTTAAAAAAATTTCTTTGGTAAAAAGATGGCTGCGCGTGAAGGCTTTTTGCTCAAGCTCTTGCCTTTCTTCTGAAGAAAGCGCAATTAACTGATTTATTTTTTGTGCAATTTCATCCGTATTATAAGGATTTGCATAGAGGACAGCATCGCCTCCAACCTCTGGACTAGCACCAGTGATTGAAGAAATACAGGGAACTTTGTAGGCCATTGCTTCTAATAGTGGAAAGCCAAAACCTTCCCATTGGCTAACATAAACCATGCCTAAACAGCTTGCATATAATTGCTCTAATTCTTTATCAGAAACAAAGCCCAGGAATTTTACGCCAGGCGTCTTAGCCCCAAGCGCCTTAATTTCTTCGGTGCGATAGGCTGCCCCCCCAACAATATACAAAGAAATATTCTTCTGGTAAGCATTGGATTTGCCGTATGCGCAGATAATATTTAGCAGGTTTTTGCGAATTTCCAAGCTACCCACAAATAAAAGAAATGGATTGTCTTGTTTAAGTAGAGTTGAAGTTGTGGGAAGTTCTCTTAAGTAGAGAGGAATAACTGTCGAGCCTCCCAATCCATAATTAACCCAAAGATCATCTGCAGTGCTTTGACTAATAGAAACTAATTTTGATTGACTAGCTTGCAGGTGCAGGTAAGCTGCTTGATACCGCTTGCAGATATGGGACTCATGCCAGTCAGGAACTGTGATGGGAGTGAGATCCAAAATCATTGTGACTGCACGATCTAAAACTGAGCGAGGATAGAATAAAGCATAAAGCGGATCAAGCAGCAGCAAAACATCTGCGTCTAATATCAAAAGATCATCGGGAAAGGTTTCTGGATCAATTTTTTTTCGCAAATGTGAGAAAAAAAATCCCTGTACCTGTTGCTTGAGTTTTTTGGGGGGGGTAAGCTGATCCCAGCTTTGTAATTGGCTTAAAGAAAAAATGTGTGGGCCAAATTTAAAATAGCATTCAAAATATTTAGGAAGCGCCCTTGCAAGATCAAGCCCAGTTTGATGTACTCCTGTTTTGTTGATAATCACTGGAGTCAAATCAATCAGAATTCGCATATTGTCTCCTTTAAGCCCTCTATATTAAACTGTGCTATTGCATGAGCAATGGTTTCGGTGCTACTGGCTTCAAATAGGGTGAGTTTTTTACACATCTCTCCCTGTCTCACGACGTTCCAATAGGTTGCAAGTGAGTATTTTTTTAAAGGATCTGGCAGTGAGATAATTTTACAATCACTTTCCATATTAAAGGGGTAACTCTCAGGAATGAAGCGGGCTAATTGAGAATGTCTTGGATAAATAATCGGTATCCCTGCACGTATCGCAGTAAGCGTTGCTGTATTGAGTATTTCATGATTTAATTTACAGCTTAAAATGGCGTTAGAATTTTGATATAGTGTAGACAGTTCAGTATCACTCAACAGCTTATTGCAGATGCTAATATCTGTTTGGCTAAGCTCAAAGCGGTAAGCTAAGTTTTGGATGATTTGCACAAGGTTTGTGGCTTGATCTTTTGTGGGGGGAGAAAGCGCTTGTAGAATTAATAGGGAAGTAGACTTTGTTTGTTTTTTGTAATTTAACCACTCTGAAATAAGTGTAGAAAGACCGTCTTGTGGTAGCCAGTTATGGGTGGAAATGTAAGTATAGGGGGGGGATTTCTTCATTTTCATTTCCATTTAGTCGGGCAAATTAAGGAGATGCTGTTAATGATGGTTTTGGGCATTATTAATCCTTATAAAGTTTGTGCCATCTTACTATAATTATGGAGGTGGAATCAAACAAATTTATAGGCAACAAGATTATGGTCAAAAGCATAGATTAATACCACTATAATAGAGTGTTTACATAGAATTATAAATGCCCACTCCTTTTTGGGTTAGTTTAATGGATTTAAAAGGCATTTTTTAATTTTGAGCGCAGAGGTGTTGAGTATCAATTAGGGCTGCTGCAACGGCTTTCAGTGCGACTTGCCTTGCATGCTATTATATTAGAGGGTTACAATGTCTGCGCAGATTTAGGCTAAAGTAAGCTTATTTCAACTTGGTTATTTGTGATAAAGAGGTAATAGTGTATGATGTCTGCCTTAATCGGTTATTCTGGATTTGTTGGCTCAAATTTACTTGAGCAAAAAGACTTTGATTTTTTGTATAACTCAAAAAATATTGGTGACATTAGAAACAAACATTTTGATTTGGTTGTTTGTGCCGGGGTGAGTGCTACAAAATGGCTTGCCAATCAAAATCCTGAGGAAGATCTTTTAAAAATTCAAGGGTTAATCGATCATCTTCAATCAGTTACTGCAGAAAATTTTGTTCTGATTTCTACTGTCGATGTATATGATTTTGTCGATGGCGTTACGGAAAACACTTTGCCGAATCCAGCCCTTCAAGAGGCTTATGGTAAAAATCGTTATTTCTTTGAGCAATGGGTAAGTGGGCACTTTAAAAATTATACGATTCTACGGTTGCCTGGTTTATTTGGCCCTCATCTTAAGAAGAATTTTATTTATGATATGATCAATCCGCTTCCCGTATCTATTATACCAAAACTTTGGAGCCAAATTATTGACTTGTATATGCCCAAAGAGCAAGATTTTATTGAGAAATTTTATCAAATAGATTCTTCTGGAAATAGAGTGCTTCAATTTATTTCTGATTTTAAAATGCGAAGCCAATTGCAGGCGCTTTTGAGTAAACAGCATATTTCTAGTTTAATCTTTACTGATGCACGGAGTTGTTTTCAGTTTTATCCTTTAAAATTTTTGTTGAAAGATATTGAGTGGGCTATGCATCAGGATATTAAACTGCTTAATTTAGCGGTTGAGCCTATTTCTGCAGAAGACCTGTTTTTTTATTTAATGGGTACTCGTTTTGTTAATCAGATCAAGGGCAAGTCTCCTCTTTTTTATAATATGAAATCTACTTATGATCAAATTTTTGGGGGGGCAGGGGGATATCTGTATTCACGTGATTTGATTTTACAAGAAATCAAAGGCTTTTTTGTAGGGCAAAGAGGTGCAGTACAGTGAAATTAGCAATTTCGAATATTGCCTGGGCTGCTTCAGAAGATGCTGCTGTGTATGCTGCAATGCGCCAATATGGATATGAAGGATTGGAGATTGCACCCACGCGTTTTTTTGCAAAAAATCCCTATGATCATTTGCATGAAGCGCGTCAGCTTAAAATAGATTTGCTACGCCAGCATCAGTTATCTCTCGTGAGCATGCAGTCACTTTTATTTGGGACAGAGGGGCTGTATTTATTTGTCGATGACAGTGCTCGTGAACATCTCAAGGCTTACTTGAAAAAAGCGATTCTTTTTGCTGAGACGCTATCTTGCCCTGTACTCGTATTTGGCAATCCCAAAAATCGTATTAGTCATCATCTTGAACTAGATATGGCGATCGCCCGTACTTTTTTTAGTGAACTAGGTGATTATGCTTTTAGCCATGGTGTTTCCTTTTGTTTGGAGCCCAATCCTGTAGAATACGGAACCAATTTTATGACCAGTACGCTGGCAGCGTATCAATTTGTTAAGCAATGCAACTCTCCTGGATTTAAAATGATTTGTGATGCGGGGACGATGATTTTAAATCATGAGCACCCTGACTTAATTAACCAGTGCTTAGATGAGTGTCGTCATGTTCATGTGAGTGCACCGTTTTTGGAATCTATTATTGCGCGTTCTGAATATGTCGATCACTATCGTCATTTAATGCAAAATTTAAAAGAAGCAGGCTATGAGCATTACGTTTCTATTGAGATGGCTGCACCTAAAGAAAATGTGCCCTCTCAAGTGATCGAGTGTCTAAGTATTATAAGTGAGATTTATCATGGATTATGAAGTTCCCCAATTTTCAACACTTGAATTCTTTCCAAAAAAAAATAGCTATTGTTTGTGTATTCCCGTGATTAATGAGGGTGATAAAATTCGCCAAGAGTTAAACAAGTTGCGCTCACTCGGGGTAATGGATTCTGTTGATGTGATTATTTGTGATGGTGGAAGTCAAGATGGGTCTTTAGATGTTGAGTTTTTGAAAGGTTGTGGCGTCTCTGTTTTATTAACCAAAGAAGATGCTGGGAAATTGGGTGCTCAATTACGTATGGGCTATTATTTTTCGCTTTTGCAAAGAAATTATGAAGGTATTGTAACTGTAGATGGAAATAACAAAGATAGTGTTGCGGATGTGCTCAATTTCATTCAATTTTTAGATCAGGGCTATGATTTTGTTCAAGGGTCGCGTTTTTTGCCGGGTGGTGCTGCAATTAATACTCCTCGTTTACGTCACTGGGCAGTTAAGCTTTTGCATATTCCATTGATCTCTCTTGCAGCTGGTTTTAAATATACGGATACAACAAATGGCTTTCGTGCTTATTCTAGAACATTTCTTCTTGATGAACGTGTTGCACCTTTTAGGAATGTGTTTAGTGGGTATGAGTTGCTTGCATATTTGTCTGCTCGCGCTCCGCAATTAGGGTTCGCGACTATTGAGATTCCTGTCACCCGAGCCTATCCTAAAGAGGGTAAAATTCCTACAAAAATTAGTAAATTTAAAGGGAGCGCCGATCTGTTAACTATATTGTTCAAAAACTTGTTTGGGTTTTATCGCCCTCAAAAAGTGACACTTAAAAAATGACTTATGACCGAATTATTATTGGTGCTGGAATTTATGGTTTGTATGCTGCCTTAATTTCTGCAAGGCAGGGGCGACGAGTTTTGGTATTAGAGCGTGATGAAAAGCCATTTATGCGTGCTAGCTGGATTAATCAAGCTCGAGTTCATTATGGTTATCATTATCCCCGCAGCCTTTCTACTGCAATAAAATCGATTGATTATTTTGATCGTTTTGTCGCTGAGTTTGAGTTTGCAATTTTGCAAGATTTTGAACAAATTTATGCAATATCTAGTGCTTTTTCATGGGTCAATGATCAGCAGTTCGAACACTTTTGTCGTCATGCTCAAATACCTGCCAATCCAGTTGAGGTATCTCGTTTTTTTAAGTCGCAATATATTGCGTCGGCTTATGCAACTAAAGAATATACGTTTGATGCTAAAAAAATAGCTCAGTTCTTATTAAAAGAGTTGTTAGCAACGGGAAAATGTGATGTTTTGTTTAATGTTAAAATAAATAATATTGAAGAAAATTCAAAACACAAGCTGTATAACATTATAAGCGATCAAGGTTCTTTTAAGACGCATAGTTTGATTAATGCAACGTATGCTAGTTTAAATCAAATTCTTATGCCTTTGGGCTATGAGCCTTTTCCTATAAAATATGAGCTTTGTGAGGTCATTTTATGTAAAGTGAGTGAGTCCATTCGAAAAGTGGGATTGACGGTGATGGATGGCGCATTTTTTTCATTAATGCCGTTTGGACATTCTGGGTTACATTCACTGACTGCTGTCGATTATACGCCTCATCAAACATCAAAAGCGATTCTTCCCTTATTTTCTTGTCAATCAGAAGGTGTGCAGTGCTCGCCGCTTTCTTTAAATAATTGCAATGCTTGCTCCGCTCGTCCGGGCACTGCTTTTAGGTCTATGTTGGCTTTGGCAAAAAAATATATTTCAGAGTCATTTGAAATTGAGTATGTTGATTCTCTTTTTTCCATGAAAAGTTGTCTACAAAGTACGGAGGTGAGTGATGCTCGCCCAACAATCATTAAGCAGCATTCGGAGTGTCCGGAATTTATTTCAATTTTTTCAGGAAAAATAAATACGATTTATGATATGGAGGGGGTGCTCTAAAATGAAGCAGGTTAAAGATGATAATTATATTTCAGTTGTTTTGCAAGTGACTGAAGAGACTGCGACTGGTCTTTTAGGTTTTTTGCAAGTTTTGCATTCTTTTTTTGTTGAGAACTTCGGTCTTGTTGAATATATTATTGTGAGTAATGGTTCGATAACCTCTTCTCGTGTGAGCTTACAAAAGCTGATTGAAATTGATTCTAGTTTAAAAATTCATTGTGTAGATATTCCTTACCAAATTCCAGATGATCAAGCTATGTTGATGGGCTTGGAAGCCAGCATTGGCGATTTTGTCTATGAATTTGACGAATTATTAATAGATTATCCAGTTCAAATATTGTGGAAAGCTTTTGAGTCCTGCCGTGGAGGTAATGATATTGTATTGGTGAGGCCAGACAAAAAAAGCTCGTTTATGGAAAGACTATTTTATCGGCTTGTTAATCGGAATTCACTAAAAAGTGCTTTTTTGCAAAGTTCTCGTTTCCATGTTCTGTCGCGTCGTGCAATTAATCGATTAAATATTGTAAATGAGATTATTCATTATCGTAAATTTGCATATTGTACAGTGGGCTTAAATTATACTTATATTGACTACACTCAGATTGTTCCCGTGGCAATAAAAAAAAGTGGTTTTTTGAGACGATTTGATTTTGCGACAGATCTTTTGCTGTTATTTACTGATATGGGCAAAAAAGTTACTGGAGTATTTTGTGTCCTTTTTGGCGGTATTGCTATGCTAGCACTCATTTACACGATTGTCATTTATGAAATCAGAGGTGCAGTGGCAGGCTGGGCAACTACTATGTTGCTATTGTCATTTGGTCTTATGGGGGTTTTTGTAGGGTTTACAATTGTGATTAAATATCTCAATTTAATTCTTAAAATTCTATGCGGCGATCAATCAACGCGCTTGATTGCAACAAGGCAAAAAGTGCTCTACGGTTCCCGTAAAAACTTACAATAAAGACAGAGCCGATATGCAAAAAGCACTAGTGATTTATTTTTTTTGGCTACAATGTTTAACTAGTCGATAAAAATTTACTTAAGTTAATGTTGAACTCTAACCAGTCCCCTTGGAAGGTTTCTTGTAAATAACCGCGAGTCTTGCATGAAATCATCACATTTGTTGCCGTTATTGGTGTAAAATTAATATCTTGGAAGTATGGGGATATCCAAACTCCGTTTTCTGCATTTAGTATATTTAGCCGGTGTTCTTCAATTTTACCATTTTTAAGTTTATACCGAATATTTACGACATCTCCTCTAAAGAGCATGTTCTGGAGTTTTCCAAACAGTGTGAATTGTAAGTGTGGAATTAGCTTTATAATGCCAATTTTATTAGGTGCCACAGGCACGGTATACCATTTATTAAGCTGCATTGTTTGTTTTGTAATAAATATAGATGTAGTGAGTACAGTGGATGTGGTTTTTTTTAAAATCAAGATTGAATTATTATTCGCATTTATTTTTTCAACAAGATGATAGTTTGTTAAAATAGCATCAATTGTTAGGGGGTCTATATTTAATGTATAGCGATTGTCTACATCTAAAAACCAATTACAGTCAGATATCTTATTTACACAGAGTGGTCCACTCCATAAAATAAAAGAAGGGGCGTTTTTTTGGTTAAAAAACTGTTGATTTATTTGATCTAGGCGTGGAGATAATGTCATAAAGCTTTGAAAAATTGGCCGATGATCATAATTTAAGTTGTTGGCGAAGGCATACTCATTGGTATAAGGATAGAAATCAATCGTATTATTTCTTAGCAAATTTAATGCCTGGAGTGGAAGGTGGTAATTTTGGTAAATTGCACCCATTCTATCTTGGTATGACCCATGTCTTCCTGTTGAAAATGGCGTATTTTGAACTGTGCTTTGTAGAAAGTAAAAATACATTGGAAAGGGGCTAGTGATGACAATCAATAAAAGAGTGATAAGGGAAGGAAAGTATAGAAATTTTTCTTTACTTCGTTGCAATACAATTATGAATAAAACAATGCTCATTGGCGAGATAAAGTCTTTATAGTAATGATCTATTCGTGAAAACCCTAATTTTAATAATATTAAAAATAGTAAATTGACGGTGAGAATCAAAAATTTATTTTTTCTAATAGAGTAATTCTGTAGTAAAAAAAGTGCTGCAATGAGAAGCCACATAATCCATTTAGAAGAGATATCCTCTGGCATCTCTATTGAGTTGCCAAAACTTAGCTGGTTATTTATGATAAAGTAGTTATATATGCTATTAGTGTGATGGAATATAGCGTATCCTAAAATGAAATAAAATAAAACACAGAAACCAACGTATGCAGCAAGGCTTTTATAGTGAAGTTTATCGAAGCATAGACTAATAAAATAAGTAGCGAATACTAAAAGTCCAATAGTTCCATAGACAAATCTAATATAAAATAACAAGGCAGTAAAAAAACTTAGCACTGCAATTTTATGAAGGCTATGTAAGATTTTATATTTATCAATATCCATTAGTTCTAAATAATAAACAATAATAATGGGGAGTAAAAAAATAATTTGTGCAAAAAGTATCGTCCTGATGAATAGGAAATATAGGATTGCTAAGGCTGGAGTGGCATGATATTTGAATGCTAATTCAATTAGTAGTATCCAAAAAATTGTGCAATAAGCAAAGAAAAATAAAGCTGTTATTATCCATATGCTAAAATTATATGGTGCGGAGGCTCCCCCTACGATCCAATATAAGGGGCCATATGAAAATAAAAAATCCTGATTGCCATAAAAAAATTGGTTGGTTAGATTAACCCATTGCTCTGCATTATTTGCACTCGAAAACGTAAAGAGTGGCAGGGCTAAAGGGATAGCTGTGGATATCATCAAAAAGAAAAAAATAATTATTTTAATTCTTAATAGGTTCTGTTTTGTGCAGTTTAATAAGACCATAACTAGGTGTTTCCTAATCTTTGAAAAGCCAATTTTTTTTATTCCAGTGCCAAAGACCCCTTCAAACTCCGAGTATGAATCGCCATAATATACGTCCTAGCACTCCAATAAAAAACAATTGTACCGAAGAAAAGAAAAACAAGCCAATCAAAAGAGTGTGCAAATTCAAGTGCCCGCTTTTTTATCGAGACTAAAAAAACTAAACTCCTGATTAGGGCTCACCAGTGGCTGCTCATGCAGAATTTGCGTGAGACTAGTCTCCAATGCCTGTCCATGATCAAGATACCCATCACGATCAATATAAATGCCCGTAAATCCAGTGGCAATTAAATTGTTGATCATTGCGGGAGTCGATTGACTTGCTGTAGCTTTTTGCCAGATTGCAGCAGGGCGGCCTTTCATTGCGCCTGCGCTCCAGCGTAAGTCATGAGAGAAGAAATAAGGTCTCAGAGGGGCGTATGAATCCATTGTACCCGGCGCAACGCCTTCTGGAAAATCAACATAGGGTAATTGAAAGATCATTCTCTGAGTGGGCACGAGATGCTCAATTTGCGTCACGAAAATCTGATCGTTTGTGACTGCGCTTTGCCAGGCTGGAGTTTTAGGAAAAATATTCTGCTCCGTGGTTTGGTCAAACACGCCAATGGCCAGAATAATAAAGGCGATCAACGCAATGAGCCATTTCTTAAATTGGTATTTTTCAGTGAGTGCTTGCAAACATTTAAAAAAGACAAATAAAGATAAAAAGCCAATAAAGATACTGATTCGCGTATAGGTGCGAATTTCGGGTGAAATAAACATGCCAAAGAGGACGCTAAGGCCAAATGGCACTGCCAGTAAAATTCCTAAAATATTAAATGACGCAGCACGGTATAAATTGCTTGCTTTTTTGCAGGCATTTTGTAATAAAACAATTGAAAATGAGAACAGCAAGCCCAGACTGGCGATGAACCCCAGTGCACTAGATGAGTTTTCATTAATCATTTTAGGCAGAACTTGTGCTGTTTCTTTATCGTAGCGATAGCGTGTGTGAGCTAAGTCAGCATTGCGATGATTTTCAACAGGAAGAAGCATTTGTGCGATTTGCAATCCATAAATCTCTGACTCATCAAAGGCTCGGTGTGCGATTTGCGTGTCTTTTCCATGCTCGTGGATGTAAAGCGCATTGGGGACAAGGCTTAGTGCTGCAATGAACCCAGACAGGATAATGATTCGTAAACTGCGATAAAAGGGGCTGGCTTTGCGCAGAGCAATGCTGCCGATAATTCCAGCAAAGAAAGTATAAAATAAGCCAAAAAATGTGTAGTACACTCCGGTGTTCACAATAACCGCTAGGCATATAAAGAAACTTGCTGCATTAAGATAGCGATTTTTAAAAAAATGTAATGGTTCATTATTCATAATGAAGAAGGACAGCATCAGCCAGAATGGAACTGCAAAATAGGCTGAAAGAAATAAGTGGGCTTCATTTTGAGAAAAATGGTAAGGCAAAATAGTAAATAAAATTGCGGCGATTATTGCATAGGGGGTGTTAAGAGAAAGCTTTTTATAAACATATAAAGCGCTCCAGGCTGAAAGCACAAAACCGAGCAAGAAAAATAAGTTCGTGAGTGTCAATGCATCATGTGAGAAAAGTGTCATGAATTTCAAAATGAGGCCACTGGTATTATCTAGTCCCGGAAAATCATAAAATTCAAAAACACCAGGCGCTGCCAAAAAAGGGTCTGTTAAAAACCAGCCGGTATGGATTATGCTTTGGATGCAGAGGGTTGAAAGCAGTCCATCACCATTATAGATCAGGGGTATGCTCAAATTAAAATTATGCCCATGCAGGACGCCAAAAAAAATGCCAGCCAGAATCAGCAGGGAAACGAAATAAGGTAGCCAGTTAGGGCATTTCAACTTTAAAGTCATGGTTATTTAGTCCTTGTTAAAATTAACCCGCTCATCCTCAACCACCAACGGCCGCTTCAAAACCTGAGTATGAATCGCCATAATATATTCCCCGAGCATCCCAATGAAAAACAATTGTACCGAAGAAAAGAAAAACAAGCCAATCAAAATCGGTGCAACTCCCATGGAAAAATACTTCCAAAATAACAACTTTAAAATCAAGAATACAATCGACAGGCCAAAGCTTAAAATAGACAGGCCAAAGCCAAAAATCGTCGCCAAACGTAAAGGCACTTTGGAGTGACTGGTAATCCCCAGCATCGCAATATCATACAGTGTATAAAAGTTATTTTTAGTGATCCCGCGAATCCGACGCGGCTGATTAAAAGGCACCTCTGCTACTTTAAAACCCAATTCCGAAATCAAGCCACGAAAGTAAGGATAGGGGTCATCCAGCTTACGCAAGGCATCCATGACTTTTTTATCATACAAGCCAAAGCCCGTAAAATTCTGAATCAGTTTGGCCTCGGAAATGCGTGTCACAAAACGATAATACCATTTGCGAATCTGGAACATCACCTTCGATTCCTGACTCACCGGTTTAATCGCCGCGACGACTTTAAAGCCTTCTTCCCATTTTTTGAGAAACTCGGGAATCATCTCAGGCGGATCTTGCAAATCCGTTGCCATCAAAATCGTTGCATCGCCTGTGGATTGCAGCATGGCATAATAGGGGGAGCGAATATGGCCAAAATTACGCGCATTGATAATCACTTTTACGCGTGGATCTTTGGCTGCCAAAGCCTTTAGTATCACTGGCGTTTGATCTTGCGAGCAATTATCGATAAAAATAAACTCAAATTGATATTGGGACTGCGCTGCGGTGATTTCTTGCAGACGCTGGTACATCACGTCGATATTCTCTTCTTCGTTATAGCAGGGGAGGACAATTGAGATGAGTTTCATGGGTTATATCCTTGATGTGAAAGGTGATTATACTGTCTTAAGTGAGGTGTTGCAAAGTGCGTGCGTGTAAAAAATATTGCTTTTGGATCAATGTTTCTATATAGTGAATCACTAAAAGGTGAAGTGCTAAAAGGAGATGTGAGATGACGGCAGCTATTTTGAAGTCTGAAGATGCAACAAAGTGCTTTCCAACTGGCATTGCGCGTGGAGAAGCATTTATCAATCGCCATGTAGAGCGCAATCAGTTGCAGAAAAACATCCTTGCGAACAGGCATTTGGTCTTGATGGCACCCAGGCGTTATGGCAAAACTAGCTTGATTACTGAGGTTGCCTCTGAAATTAATATCCCATTTTGTATGGTTGATTTTATGACTGTGCATGATGATTTAACGGTGCGTGATGCCCTTTATGAAAAAGTGGGCAAATTAGTGATGGAGCTATTGCCGCCTATACAACAGGCAAAAGAAAAGTTATTGAATATCTTTGGAAGCATGAAGCCCGAATTGGCGCTGAGTGCGTTTGGACAAAAACTGACGTTTCATACGCCGAGCAATCCCATTAGCAATATTGTGGATGTTTTGCTGAAGCTGGATGAGGCAGCCGTGCATTTTGACAAAAGAGCGATTATTTTTATTGATGAAATGCAGCAAATTAGTTTTTTGAAAAATGCCTCATCCATAGAGGGCTCGATCCGCCATGCGGTTGAACGCAGTCGAAATATCACTTATTGCTTTAGTGGGAGCAGCAGACATTTATTGCGCAAAATGTTTGGTGATAAAGAGCGCCCTTTATATCGCTTATGTCATACCTTTGAGCTTGAGCGCATCGCAAAAGAGCATTATCGGCAATCTCTGAACAAGTTGGCTCTGGAGCGCTGGGCTGAGCATCTGTCATCAGAATCCTTTGAAGCAGTGCTAGATCTCACAGAGAGCCATCCATTTTATGTGAATGCATTGTGCCAAGTGTTATGGATGGAAAAAAATGTTCCCTCGATGACCGAGGTGCAGGAAACTTGGCGTAATTACGTGCGGGATAATCGTCATATTATCAGCGATGATGTGATTGGATTGAGTTTAAATCAAAAGAAAGTTTTGAGTATTCTGGCCAAAGAGCCTGCTAAAGAAATTTATGGAGCGGGCTTCACGGTCAAGACAGGGCTCTCACTGTCAAGCATTCGCAAGGCTGTTGATGTTTTGATGGAAAAAGACCTGATACATGTTGTGAATGCGCATTATACTTTGGTTGATCCTGCAATTAGGTATTATTTAGACAATTTGCTTTGATGCTCAGTTTAAACAGATCCTTGCAAAAATCCCGACTTGACACGCCTCTATAATGCTATAAAATAGTACATACGAATGTCATAATTTATAGCATTGCTATGCGATCATTTAGCACATTAGTTTTAGATTCTCTTACGCTGTTTCCAGCTGCTATTCTGCTTGGCCCAAGGCAGGTGGGCAAATCAACATTGGCGAAATCTCTCATCAAAGAAGGGGTGTTGGATCGCTATATTACCCTGGATGATTTGACGACGCTAACTGCAGCCAGGCAGGATCCAGATGGATTTATTGAATCTTTGAGTGGCCGTGTGGTGATTGATGAGATTCAGCGAGTGCCTGACCTGATGCGTGCGCTTAAAAAACGCATTGATGAACATCCTCAAAACGGACAGTTTTTATTAACCGGCTCTGCTAATATTCTCACGCACAAAGAAACGACAGAAAGCCTGGCAGGGCGGATGGAGGTGTTGAATTTAGAGGGGCTGAGTCTGGCTGAATCTCAGGGATTACCCTTGCCTCATAGTTTGCAAATAATGCTGGAAACATCTCTGGAAAATTTTAAGGCTTATTTGGAATCGTTGCGCAATACAATAACGCCTTCAGCTAAATCGTTGATCATGGAGGCTGTGTTTTTAGGGGGCTTTCCTCAGGTGGCCCTTTCGCGTAACGAAAAATTTGCAGCGCGTTACTTTCAGGCGTACCAAACCACGTATATCGAAAAAGATGTCCGTGATTTTGCCAAAGGCTTGGATATGGTCAGTTTTGCGCGTTGTGCCCAGGCGTTTTTGTCACAGAGCGGGCAATTGTTGAATGTCAAAAGTGTGAGTACAGACTTGGGAATTGATCAACGGACTTGCAAGCGCTATCTTGAGTTGTTGGAAATGACTTTTCAAGTGATTGCGCTCAAGCCTTGGTTTGTCAACTCCCTTAAATCGCTGATTAAAATGCCTAAAGTTTACGCGAGAGACTCTGGCTTAGCTACATTTATGCATCGTATTTTAAACAAAGAGCAATTGCCACAATCGACTTATTTTGGTGCATTGTTTGAGACTTTTATTTTTGCAGAGCTACGTAAGCAATTTCACCTGACGCCAGGAGTGTCCTGTTTTTTTTATCGGACGCATCAGGGTAAAGAAGTTGATTTCGTTTTGGAATATGGTGATAGGCTGTTTGGAGTTGAGGTTAAGTCCGCTGCGAGTGTATCGCCTCGCGACTTTGGGGGGTTAAAAGACTTAGAAGCAGCGCGTGGTAAGCCCCTCAATCTAGGCGTAGTGCTTTATCAGGGGGAGGAGATTATTTATTTTGCAAAAAATCTCTGGGCTGTTCCTGTTAAATATATGTTATTTCCTGAAAAACTTTAACAAAGTATTGTGAATCAATGTGCAGTGTTCGCCAGAAGGTCCAAATGAAAAACTAAGATCATAAGCTGGAGAAACTCGCCAAAAACCGATTCTCCGCATCGAATTAAGCCTACTTTAAGTGGCAGTTTAAAAGGGGATAGCTGAATTCCCGTATTTAAGAATTCAGGTGCATATTCAAAAAATACAACCCGATCTTTCTGTGCCAGGCGCCCAACAAGGCGCTTTGTATTCCCGCAATAATCATAGACGTGAATCATTTCCGACCTCTCTTGCGTTTTTTATTTTGAGCCAATAATTGATCCAGTGTCGAGAATTGTTCAGGAGCCATGGGTTTAAATACGTCTTGAAAGCTCGATAATGCATCTAGGCTTACAGCAATTTTCAAAAGCGATCCCAGAGAAACTTGACCTGTTTGTTCAAATTTTTTCAGCACACCCAGGCTAACACCAGAGCGCTCTGAGAGGGTTTTCTGACTAAAATTTAAAGCCAGTCTCTTTGCCTGTGCTTGCCCTGCAATGTATATCGCTACTTCGTGGGGAGTCATCATCATAGAGGATATCATTATATCTCTTCAATCGAAATTTATGGTATTAAGGATATCATAGTATCTTTTAAGTTTCAAGGTAAGAAAAGATCGCTTTGCTCATTAAGTCACCCAAAAATTGCTATTGCGTTAGCAATTTTTAGCTAAATTTTGCTAATGATCTAGCAGTTTTAATGCCGATGCCAAGCCAAAGTACGGCGTAATGCTTCTTCAATTGAAACATGATTGGTTAAGCCAAGTGATTTTTTGGCAAAATCAATGCTTGGTACATAACGGCTGATATCAGCGCCTTGCTGCGGCATATGAATAGGCAAAATAGGCTCTTCCATTTCAGCAACCAATTTTGCAAAGTCATTGAGCGTGCGACCATCATCAGAGCCCACGTTATAAGGCGTGGCCTCCTGGCCTGAGATTAAAATAGTCCATAGCCAAACCATTAAATCCGTCGTATATTGATAGCTGCGAAAGACCTGACTTGTTGCCTTGACTGTAATCGGCTCTTGTTTTAAACGGCAGGCCAGAAAATTGCCGATGGCAAAATGTTGATCCAATGGTAGATGTGGGCCGATAAACGCAAAACAGCGGGCTATTTTAATCAGCAATCCGTGTGTGCGATGATATTGATAGCATAAGTGTTCAGCCATACATTTTCCCAACCCATATGCGCTTTGGATGCCGTAGAGATCAGGAGCAGTAGGGGCGGTTTCTGGAATATGCGTCATCGCTGCGGGCTGCTTACCGTAAACAGCACCAGAGCTAATAAACAATACTTTTGGCTTCAAAGCTAGGGACTTTGCGTAATCCAGGATGTGTCGTGTTCCCAAAGTAATGGTATCCAATGTAGACAAAGGCTCATTCTCTGCTACTGATGTTGCAGCGTGAATAATATGGGTCATTTGGGTTGCTGGATAGGTAAAATTTTGAATGTCGCCTTTTAGCCAATGCAATTCAGGGAGGGCTTTTAATTGCGGATATTGATTCAGAAAGCGCTCTGGATTTCGGCTTAAGATATGAAGTTGAGCATTGAGCTGATAAACCTGATTAAGTTTGAGAAAGCTTTGAATCAGCCAGGCTCCAAAAAATCCAGTCCCGCCTGTGATGAAGATCTGTGCATCTTTTAAGTCGCTGGCTTGATCTTTTAGCTGTGATGCAATTTCATCTAAGTCTGACTGTGCTACATTAAATCTGTTCATTTTAGGGGTTCCGAATCTGCTGTTCGATGGCAGTAGCATCCATTTTATAGTATTGGCGCAGAAACTCTTGGCTGCCGACAATGGAGGAAAATAAATTAGGCATACCCATGCGGATAAAGCGTTGTGGTCTGAGTCCATGATCTGCAATGATTTCAGCGAGGATGCTACCGAGGCCGCCTGTGATCGAGTGCTCTTCAAGGCTGATCACTTGTTTATGCTTGTTTATTTCGGTAATGATTGCTTCATGATTAAGCGGTTTTAAAGTGGAGAGGTGGATAACCGTTGCATCAATGCCCGTTGCGTGCAATTGGTTTGCTGCTTTGAGGGCCTCATACACAATGGTGCCATATGCAAAAATAACGCAGTCTTTTCCTTTGCGGAAATAAGTGAGTTCTCCTGGGGTAAAATTAGCATTCAAGGCTTGAATGCCCTGGCTTACGGAGCCTTTCTCTAAGCGAATATAGGCGGGGCCAGGCTGTTTTGCGAAATAGTGAGTTCCAGCATAAGCATCGAAGTCGTCACAGGGAGTTAAAATTTGCATATTGGGGAGAACACGCATGACGGCAATATCTTCGGTGGCATGGTGTGACATTCCCAATGCGCCATAACTCAAGCCGCCACCAGAGACAACGATCTTGACATTCGCATCATGATAACAAAGATCATTGCGGATTTGCTCATAAGGGCGCAGCACTCCAAAATTGGCTATGGAGTAGGCAAAAACCGTATAACCTTTCTGTGAGAGGCCGGTCGCAATACCCATCATATTTTGCTCTGCCACGCCTACATTGAGGTATTGGTGAGGAAATTTTTCAACAAAAGGTTCAAATAAGCCAAAGCCCAGGTCTGCAGTTAATAGCATGAGTTTAGGATTTTGTTCTGCCGTCTCGATTAATGCTTTTAAAAATGCATTTCTCATGATGCTGCCCCCAAGTCTTTTAATGCTTGAGTATAGTCTGCATTTTGGGGGCTGCGATAATGCCAGAGCACTTGATTTTCCATAAAGCTAACGCCTTTGCCTTTGGTTGTGTGCGCGATGATACACAGTGGTTGGGTGCGCGTAGGGTGATCGGTCAGAGCGCGTGCCAATTCTTCATGATTATGACCATCCACTTCAAGTGCTGTCCAAGCAAACGCTTCTAGTTTTTGTTTCAATGGTTCAAGATTAAGTGTGCTGGCAACAGAGCCTAAACTTTGTAATTTATTGTAATCAATCACCGCGACGAGACGATTTAATTGGTGGTGTCCTGCAAATAAGATGGCCTCCCAATTTGAGCCTTCACCGCATTCACCATCGCTCATGAGTACAAAAGTACGTTCAGTGCCGTTCTCTATTTTTGTGGCATAGGCAATTCCCGCACCGACTGATAAACCATGCCCCAGTGAGCCTGTTGAGAGTTCCACACCAGGGACATTTTTATGAGACACATGGCCACTTAAGTAGCCGCCATTTTTGCAGTGTTCTTCCAGGCGTTTAGGATCAAAGAATCCACGTTCAGCCAGCGTAGCATAAACCGCTGCCCCCGCATGACCTTTGCTTAAAATAAAGCGGTCTCGCTCTTCCCAGTTCGGCTGCTGTGGATCAATTCGCATGATTTTTTTATACAAGACCGCTAAAATATCGGTAATCGATAAAGCAGAGGCGACATGCGAGCTATTGCCACGATGCGTCATGTGGATAATGTTTCGGCGCACATTTTGCGCAAACTGTACGGTGTCAGGCATATTGCTTCAAAAACAAAGCGACTGACTCATGCATATGCGAAACCATATCGGCATTCAAGCCATGATGACAGGCCATCAAAATCCCGCCGCGCATGACCGCATCCGCAACCGGATAGCCTTTATCATTCTGACGTCTCGGAATGGTCTGATAGCCTGGCTGACGCAAAATATTGCCGGTAAAGACCGTGCGAGTCTGAATATTACGTTTTTCTAAAAAAATTTGCAAATCAGTGCGTTTGAAAGGTGCATCCGGCTTCACAGTCAAGGCCAAAGCCAGCCAACCTGTTTTAGAATTTGGCAATTGTTTTGGTAAAATAAACCAGTCTTCATATTGTTTGAAGAAAGCCACGTGTTGTTGATACCATTGATCGCGTAGCGCAATATTGTGATCGAGTTTACTCAATTGAACCATGCCGAAAGCAGCACCCATTTCGCTGGGTTCAATATTATAGCCCATGCGTTCAAAAATAAACTTGGCATCGTAGCGAATGTCATCTAGATAGACATTGAAGCGATTTTCAATGGCTTCGGACTCTACGAATAAAGAGGAGCTGC
The DNA here is from genome assembly GCA_947476405.1 of Thiotrichales bacterium. Lineage (GTDB taxonomy): Bacteria > Pseudomonadota > Gammaproteobacteria > Francisellales > CACEW01 > JAJZUD01. Next base: position 44,802 of record CANJQG010000001.1, on the reverse strand, counting down.
GGCCCCAACTGCGCAGGAGTTTGGCTTCTTCCATATCTTCTTGTTTATTAAAGCAGACCATGCCGCCATTGCCGCCACAATTGATGACGTGGGAGCCGTAAAAACTGGTGGTGCTGATATCGGTAAAGCGTCCAGCAGCCTCGCCATCAATCGTCGCGCCTAAAGTATCAGCGGAATCTTCAATCACTAAAAGATTGTATTTGTCAGCAATCGCGCGCAGTTTTTTCCAATCGGGTAGATTGCCTAGAAGATTAGGAATCATCATCGCTTTGGTTTTAGGCGTAATCATGGCTTCGACTAAATCAGCGTCAATATTGTAGGTGCCCGGTTCTACGTCCACAAAAGCGGGAATTAAGCCGTTTTTAACGATGGGGGAGACGGTGGTTGAGAACGTCAAAACAGGCGTGATCACTTCGCTGCCCAAGGGTAATTTTGCAATTTCAATCGCAAGATAATTGGCGGAGGAGCCTGAGTTGACCATGACGCCATATTTTTTTTGAAAGCGCGCAGAGACGCCGGCTTCCATGCCATGGACATTTTTACCCATTTGGGTGCTGGTACGTAAAACCTCGGTGACGGCAGCAATTTCTTCTTCACCATGTACGGTGCAGCCGTAGGGAACGCGTATAAAATCAGTCATATTTTCTCCTTTATTACTTTATCATTACTTCAAGATTTTTAATGTTCTTAAAATCAGTTGTATCACCCGTCACAAGGGTTAATTTACAAATTTGGGCCGTTGCAGCAATAATGGCATCGGGTAGCTTTATTTTGTACATTTGTCGAATTTTTATGGCTTGATCTGCAATGGCATGATCGATATGGATTAGCTCAAACCAGGTTAATAATTCTTTTGGATTGCTAAAGTGATATCCCAATACTTCCATGTAAGTAATCACCGAAATAGCACTATTAAGTGACTTGGATACAAAGTCGATTAAATGTGGATCTTGTTTAGATAGGCGAATAATAACATTGCTATCTAGTAAATATTGATCACCACTCATTGCGAATTCCTTTTTGCCACAGTACTGCATCTGTAATCTCTGAAAAAGGATTCACGTCTTTATGTTTTTTAAAAAGATCTAATAATGTCTTGCTCGTTGATTTACTTTTTTCTGTTGTTTCTTTTGGAAAAACGAAAATTTCTACTTCTTGATGATTTAGTCGTTTAAGCAGTTCAAATGGAATAACGAGATCATGATTATTCACCATTTCACTCATGCTGACTGTATTCATCATAACCTCTTAAAGTTTTGCACAAAAACTGCGAATTTGTCTAAGTGTAAATTCTAACATATCCTGCTTTTCATTCCAAGCCTGATACCAGTCATAAATCAAGGTCAATGCCGCTTCGATATTCAGCGTGGGATGCCAGTTTAAAAGGGTTTCAGCTTTTTGAATATCCAGTTTTAAAAAGTGTGCCTCATGAGGGTGTTCGCCGGGCTCTTGTTGCCAGCCGCCTTGCTGAAATTGCTGAGATAGCGTATCAATTATTTCTGAAACGGTTTGGGTGTCTTGTAGATGGGGGCCAAAATTCCAGGCTTCTGAGAATAGTTGGGGCTGAGAGCATAGTTTTTCAGCTAATAACAGATAGCCATGAATGGATTCCAGAACATGTTGCCAGGGTCGAATCGCATTGGGATAGCGAAGTTTGACGGTTTCGTTTTGCTGGATTGCGCGGATAAAGTCAGGAATTAAGCGATCTTTGGAAAAGTCTCCTCCACCAATCACATTGCCGGCTCGTGCGGTGGCCAGGCCGACTTTGTGTGTATCAAAAAAAGAATGCCGATAGGAGGCCGTTAATAATTCAGCACAGCCTTTGCTGGAACTATAGGGGTCATGCCCGCCCATGGGTTCGTTTTCGCGATAGGGCCAGACCCATTCTTTGTTTTCATAGCATTTGTCTGTGGTCACGATCACGACTGATTTGACGGATGGGGTGTGCCTTATGGCCTCTAAAACATGCGCCGTCCCCATGACATTGGTTTGATAGGTTTCAAGGGGGTTGGTATAAGATTCACGCACCAGCGGCTGGGCTGCCAAATGCAAAGCGATGTCTGGTTTTGCTTGTTGCATCGCGTTTAATAATAGGGGGTAGTCATTGATATTGCCGATTTGGCTGTCAATAAGATTTTCAAGGCCACTTAATTCAAAAAGAGAGGGGGTGGTTGCGGGGGCCAGGGAAAAGCCATGGACTTTTGCACCCATCGAATGTAGCCATAAGCTCATCCAGGAGCCTTTAAATCCCGTATGTCCTGTCAAAAAGACATGCTTATCTTTCCAGAAATCAGGCATCATTTCCAGACCTTCCAGGGGGCTTTTCCGGATTGCCAGAGATCTTCAAGAAGACATTTCTCACGCAAGGTATCCATCGGTTGCCAAAAACCATGATGAAAATAAGCGGACATCTGAGCATCACGGGCCAGATTCTGCATCGGCTCTTGTTCCCAGAGCGTTGCATCATCCTCGATATAATCTAATACTTTGGGTGATAAGACAAAAAATCCGCCATTAATCCAAGAGCCATCGCCCTTTGGTTTTTCTTTGAAAGCTAAAACTTGATTGTTTGCAATCTCCAATGCCCCAAAGCGTCCTGGAGGCTGTGTTGCGGTGAGGGTTGCAAGGCGCTTTTCTTTTTGATGTAAATCAATGACGGCCTGAATATTGACATCAGACAAGCCATCGCCATAAGTGCAGCAGAAATCTTCTTGATCCAGATAAGGCTTAATGCGCTTTAAACGACCGCCGGTCATGGTTTCGTCTCCGGTATCAACCAGGGTCACTTTCCAGGGTTCAGCATGTTTTTGATGGACTTCCATTTTGTTATGTTGCATATCGAAGGTCACATCAGAGGTATGTAAAAAATAATTGGCAAAATATTCTTTGATCATATAGCCTTTGTAGCCTAAGCAGATGATAAAGTCATTGATTCCGTAATGGGAATATATTTTCATGATATGCCAGAGAATCGGTTTTCCGCCGATTTCAACCATGGGTTTAGGGCGGGTGCCGGTTTCTTCGCTTAAGCGTGTGCCCAAGCCACCTGCTAATAAGACTGCTTTCATCCTTGTGGTCCTTGAGATTTAGAATATTGTTCAAGGATATCAGTGATGGGGCCGAATGCGCGAATCGTTCCATGCTCTAACCAAAGCACCTTGTTACAAAATTCCTTCATAATATTTACGTCATGCGTAGACAGCACTAAAATATCCGATTGATGAATCAATCCATGCATGCGCTGTTTTGCTTTTTCCATAAAATTGGCATCACCGACATTGACCACTTCATCAATCAGGAGAATTTCAGCGGGCATACTGGTGATGATCCCAAAAGCCAGGCGCACCTTCATGCCTGCAGAATACGTTTTGATGGGCATGCTGATGAAATCACCTAGATCTGCAAATTCCTCGATGCTGGGAATGATTTTTTTAACTTGCGTTCGGGTCAGGCCGAGGATCAAACCGCGGAGCATGATGTTTTCGTAGCCGTTAGATTCAATATCCATGCCCATCATGATGTCAAAGAGGCAGTTGGAATTGCCTTTGACGGAGATCGTGCCTTGAGTTGGTTCAAAAATCTGGGCTAATACTTTTAAAAGAGTGGTTTTGCCTGCGCCATTGTGACCGACTAAGCCTAAACGATCGCCACTTTGTAGGTTGAGGTGGATATCGTGTAGGGCTTCAACTGTAATGGTGCCGTGGCTTTTAGCCAGGCGGCCGCCGGTTGCCATATTGAAAATGCCGCTTTTAAACGAGCGGCCATTCGCGCCAAAGACAGGATAATTTAAGGAGACATGGTCTAGAATAATGTGTGACATAATTAATCCACCCAAAACGGAATTTTACGACGGGAATACGCAAAGACCAGCAGAGTAAAAATCAAGCCTCCGCAGGCTGCGATGATATTATAGATCCAAGTATGCAGCGTGGGTGCAGAGCCCAAGAGCGGATTGCGCGTTGCCCCCAGAAAATAGACAAAAGGATTGACTTTCATAATCCAGGAGTGGGCGCCGATGAGTTTGGGCATCCATGAAATCGGAGTAATAAAAAATGCAATTTGAATGCAGCTATTAATTAAAGGGCCTGTATCGCGATAACGTGTAGAAAGCAAAGTGACGAGAAGCGAGATCCAATAAACATTAATTAATAAAAGAAAAAATCCTGGAATAAACCATAAAAGATTCCAGCCTGGATTCATTTTAAAAAATAACATGACCAGTACATAAACAACCAAATTATGTCCCAAAAAAATAATCTGTCTGGAGAGGTGCTTGAAAGTATAAAGATTAAACGGTAGGCGGACCTGTTTGATAAAGCTGGCGTTGGTTTTAAAGACTTCAATCGACTCATTAATGCTGGTGGAGATAAACGTCCACATCAAAAAGCCTGCCGTGAAAAAAGGAATATAACTGGCAAGGCCTTCATGAAAAATGCGACTATACACTTCGCCCATGGCAACAATAAAAATCAGCAGAGACAAGCTAATCCACCAGGGGCCGATCACGGAGCGTCGATAGCGTTGTTTGACCTCTACTTTAGAGAGCTCAAGCCAGATGCGATGATGTTTGATCGCAGCGCAGAAGTCTTGTAAGGCGAGGATGATTTGGTTCACAGTTCGGGGCTTATTATTGCAAAGTAGTGCCATCTTACTAGAGAGTGCGTTTGGATTCAATCAGGTTGATTCTTCTGCTCGGGGCTGTCCTAAAATGCGCTCTCCGTCGCCTGAGGGGGCTGTTGACATTGACATTGATTTTAAATCATTTATAATTACATAAAGTTAATTTTAAAAGTGGGGGGTAAATTGAAAATTAAATCTATGTTTTTATCAGGGCTCACAGCAGCAGCAATCATCGGCTTATCTGGATGTTCAGCTATTCCATTGAAGCCAGGCGCTGAACAAGTCATGGTCACCAATGCGCCTGCATCGGCAGCGTGTAAATTTTTAGGCTCAGCCACTGCCAATCAAGGTAATTTCTTTACGGGGGCTTATACGTCCAACAAAAATCTTCAAGCCGGCGCCTTTAATGATTTGAGAAATCAAGCCGTCGCACTGGGCGGAAATCGTGTGGTGTTGCTTATGACCGATGCAGCCAGCACCAGTAGCAGTAACATTATGAGCGCTGGCATTGGAGGCAATATTGGAGGTAGTGGAGGTGGCATTGGAGAGGTTGAGGGTGGCAGTAGCGGACAAGAAACCAATGTCGCACTGACAGGGAATGTCTTTAATTGCCCCAATCAATAATCAAGGCTTTTCAATCATAAAAAATTGGGGTATTGACAGGATCTCCTTGTTAGTCTAAATTTTTCATGGTAACCAACCAAAAAGGATCAATCATGAAAAAAATAGTCATATCAAGCCTAGTTGCAATCAGCATGATGGGTACTGCATTTGCAGATGTAAGCGCTCAGTCAGGCCTATATGTTAATGGTCAGGCAGGTTATTCTTTTGCTGACTCACCTGATTATACCTCAACTCTTGCGTCAAATTATGGAAATTATTCATATTCTCAATCAGATAATAATTATGTATTGGGTGCAACCGTCGGTTATGATTATGCATTAACGCAAAATTGGATGACAGGTCTTGAGTTAGGCTATTTGTATATGGGTGAGACCACTTATAATTATACCATACCTCATGTTGTAAATGTTTCAGGATCCATTTCCAACTGGGGTATCCAATTGATGGCAACCGGTACTTATGTGATGTCGAGTGGCTGGAATTTCTTTGGGAAGGTCGGGGGTGTTTATGAGTCAACTGATGTCAGTGGCTCAGCTTCAGGTTCACTTTCTAGTGGATCCACAGATCAGACCGGGGTGCTTCCTGCTTTAGCGATTGGTATGGGCTATTTATTTACGCAAAATCTAAACTTGTCTTTACAGTATGAGCATACGTTTGGATCAAACTGGAATGATAACAACGTCAGTTCTGATTCTTCACCGATGACACAAAACATTCTGACTTTGGGATTGACGTATAAATTTCCACTCTAACTTTTTAGGGTGATAAAAAAGCCGGACTATGTGAGTTCGGCTTTTTTTTGATGTTTAGAAATAAGAACAAGATAACGCATCAAGTCGTAATCAAATTAACCAATTCTTCCTCACTCAGTTTACCATTCATATCGCTGCCACTCAGCAAATCTGCGGCTAAGTCTTTTTTGTTTTTGTGGAGAGCGACAATTTTTTCTTCGATGGAATTTTTCATGATAAGGCGGTAGACAGTGACGGGGCGTTGTTGGCCCATGCGGTGGGCGCGGTCTGCGGCCTGATCCTCTACGGCGGGATTCCACCAGGGGTCGAGGATGATGACGTAATCTGCTGCCGTGAGGTTTAAGCCTGTGCCGCCTGCTTTGAGGCTAATTAAAAAAAGGTCGCCTTCTCCTGCTTGAAAGGCATTGACGGCGCGCTGACGCTCTTTCATCGGAGTAGAGCCATCTAAATATTGATAACGAATGGATTCTGCATTGAGGGCCGTTTTAATTTGATCAAGATAGCGCACGTATTGGCTAAATACTAAGACTTTGTGTTTATTGTCCAGCATGTTTTTAGTCATCGTGATAAAAGTTTTGATTTTACTGCTTTCTATATTGATGGCCTCGTCCACAAGGCTGGCTGAGCAACAGGCTTGGCGTAATCGGCTGATTTCAGCCAAAATGCTAAAGCGTTTCGTGCCACCCTCTGTTGCATTGATTTTCTGAATGCGTTCCAGTGCTTTGATGCGGACAGCTTCGTAAAACGCCATTTCCTCTGGGGTGGGTTCGATCAAAATGGATTGCTCTATTTTGGCCGGCAATTCCGGGAGTACTTCTGTTTTGGTGCGGCGTAAAATATAGGGGGAGACTAAATTTTTGAGTGCTCTTTTGGCAATGGGATCTTTATCTTTTTCAATCGGTCCTGAGAAATGTTCTTGAAAATGCTTGAGACTCCCTAACAAACCTGGATTTAAAAATTGAAAAATACTCCATAATTCGCCTAGATGATTTTCGATCGGGGTGCCGGTGAGTGCGACGCGACAGCTGCTGTTTAATTGCGTGGCATATTTCCAGCGCTTAGTGGCGGAATTTTTGATGGCTTGTGCCTCGTCTAAAATCACCATTTTCCAGTGTTTGTTGAGCAAGGCGTCTCCAGCTTGATGCAGGAGCCCATAACTGCAAATGAGGATATCCATTTTGCCTAAAGATTGAATCAATCCCTCGCGGTCATTCGTGTTGTGCAGAATATGTGGGGTTAGAGTGGGTGCAAATTTTGCGAGTTCTTCCAGCCAGATAAAGCAGACGGAAGTCGGTGCAATGACCAGGCAGGGGCCTTGTTCTGCATGAGAAAGCAGCAAGGCAATGGCTTGAACAGTTTTGCCAAGACCCATATCATCCGCGAGACAGGCGCCGATTTCCCAATGCGTTAGGCGTGATAAATAGGCAAAACCATCCAGTTGGTAGTCGCGGAGTTCTGCTTGAAGCGTGGAAGAGAGGATGGGTTTATGTTTTGCCATAGCTTTGATTTTTTTGAGATGCTTCGTCCAGGCGGCATCCTCTTGAAGGGTGCCTGCCTCATCGGAGAGTTCGCGTAATCCGGCGGTGCTTAAATAATAGACTTTATTGCCGTCAGAGAGCGCTTTTAAATCTTCCAATTGTTTTTTAAATTGCTCGGTCAGGGCAATAAACTCGCCATTTTCAAGTGGGATAAATCGGCCATGGCCTTGATCCAGTAGGTCTAATAATTGCTTGATTCCTATGGTTTTATTCTCGTCAATTTTGACCTCGCCATCATATTCAAACCAATGTTGGCGGCCGGTGATGGAAAGGGACATATTTTTGGCGGAAATACTGGATTTAACTTTAAAAGTCTGCCCTTTTGGCCATTCGAGCGTGAGGGGATTTTTTTGTTTGTATTCTTCTAGTTCCAGCAGGACTTCTAAGCTTGATTCCAGGGATTCAAAATACAGTTCAGTGCTTCCATCATTGACATCGGTGAAGCTCGGGCATTGATCGATCAGGGTCGCAATACTTTTTTGTTCCTGCTTAAAATCACGCAGCACTTTTTGTTTGAGCAGGCCTTGTGGGGTTTGAAGCTCGCCGATCATACTTTTTTGTCCCTCCCCTGCCCGACAATAGAGGCCTTGATCGCCAAAAGGCCGCATCCATAAGTGCGCTTTTAGGCCTTCACGAATGGGCAGGAGATGCACGCAAGGGGTGGTGTTTCCGGATAGGATGGGTAGGGTGTCATCTTCAATATCAGATTGAATGCGGATCGTGCTGTTAGCCTTGCAGATCATGTCGATCACCCGCTCCTTTGCGGCAGCGGGAATGGTAATGCCTTTCCCGCCCAAAATATTGGAAACCGTCAGCGCATCTTCACCAAAAGAAATCACTTGATAACGATTGGTGGTTTCTTTTTCTAAAAAAACCGTGGGGGATGTGCTTTGTTTTGAAAGGGCTAAATGATAGCCGTTTTTGACTTTTTCAATTTGTAAGATCAGCTGACCTTCGACCAGTTCCAGGGGAATGCTGGTATTATCACTACGAAAAATAAAGGGGTGGCCGATCATGGCTTGAAAAGCCAAATTCGTATCCCAGGAAAACTCCACTTCGTGATACCAGCCATAGGTTTGACGACTGAGGTTTTTCAGGATTTTACGATCCTGAGCTGTGAGATAATCTAATTTGGCATCATTTTGAAAAAAACGTTTGAGCGCAATGGCTTTGCCTGCGGTCCAGGTGCCATTTTTGCTCATGGATTGCTCGGCGAGATCTAGGTATTTTTTTTCTGGATGAATAAACCAGGCCAGGCGTTTTGCACCTAAAGATTTTTTGAATGTAGCTGTTTTATCAGTTAAAACATGGTGAAGTTGATCGATTGCATATTCCCAGGATTGTTTGATCGTGAGAATGCTCATAAGCCGAAAGTGGCCAAGGGGCGCAATGTGGGTTAAAAAATCCTGAGCGTCTGAATGGCTTGGATCCTGAATTAAAATCAATTCAGCATATAATTGTGCCGCGAGGAGATGTCCGCTGTCCTGGCATTTTTTAAATTCAGATCGAAAGTGTTTCAGGCGTTTAGGAAAGTCTTCAGGCGTAATTAAAATCTGCAGCCAGGCGAGGATTGCATTGTAAAAAGGATGGGTGTAGATCAGCTTTGTATTGAGGCAGGCAATGGCCTGTTCTTTTTTATTTAATTTTAAATGGAGGATTGCATCCAGAATATCAGCCGTTTTACTCAGGCTAATCTTGCGTAGATGGGCGGTGATCATCATGGCCTGCTTGATTTCCGTCGTTGTAGGAGGGGATGACAATATCGCAAGCATATAAAGCAAAGCATGCAGATTCATGCCCGCCCAGTGTTGTTTTTCTACCCATTCTGAAAATTGTTTGATGGCGCTGGGATATTCTTTGAGGGCTGTACGGCGATCTCCTTTCAATAAAGCAAGGGCCGCGGTAAGCTCACTTTTTGCATAGGTTTGGGCCATGAGCGGTAGTTTCTGCTCCTGCTGTAAAGCCGGCAGCCCACCAAAGTATAACTCGATTTGGATGAGTTGATTCATGAAGTAAGCGTTTTGATCAAGGCCGTGCTGGATTGCGAGATCAATACAGCGATGGGTGCGGAGATAATCAAGCCAGAAGGATTCGTCCATCGGAAGTTGTAGATCAAGTACGCCCTTTATATCTCGCAATTTTGCACATAAAAGAAAAAGTTGAATGATGGGGTGCCGTGTTTTAATCCAGGCTTCATCCAAGGAAAAGTTAAAAATGATTCGTTCAATATTGTTAAGAAAATAAGTGGATATCGGGCTGAGTTCCAACTGTTCATCTAGAAAAAGATCGGTTTGATTTAAATGGAGAGCGAGATGGAGGATGCGGATATTTTTAAGGGTGTAGGTTTCTCTAAAAACATAGTCCAGTTTATATTCTGGATAGCTTTTTAAAAGGGCAAGATTGGCAGAAGCATCCTTATTTTGATCGCGTACAGCCTCTGCGCTAACTTGATGAAGAATGTCAGGATGGCAGTTTAGATCCTCTAGTAAAAGCCCAGACTTTTTTAGGTGCTCCAGAATCTGATTGAGTTGATGGAGTGTCAATGGCTTGTTTTGATCTGTACGCAATGTAGATTCGATGATGCAGGCTGCAAAAGCGGTTTTTTCTTTTTGTGCATAAAATAATAAGGCTTTGATCTGAAGAATGCGTTGATTAAGTGCCGGTTCTGCTTGATATTGTTGAAATAAATTTTTTACGATTGCCATGATGCGCCTCATTTTTTTTATAAGATGACATAGTTTAAAGTATAATAATTGATGCTGCAAATCAAAAAATGCCCTGGGATTGCTTAAATTGAATGGCAAAAATCTGGCCCGCTTTGGGGTCTTTGAGCGGCCTTGTTTCATTAAGATCCTGAGAGCAGGAAGTCACAAATAACGTGTCTAAATTTTTGCCACCAAACATGCAGCTGGTGGGTCTTTGGATCGGGAGTGGGATTTCCTGATCGATTTGGCCGTCAGGGGTATAGCGCGTGATGCGATGGCCATTCCATTTTGCGCTCCATAAATAGCCTTCAGCATCCACAGTGCAACCGTCCGGAGTGCTGGGATCTGTTTCTGGAATTTGAATAAAGATTTGCTTTTTGCCAAGAGTTGCCGTTTTTAAATCATAATCACAGCGATAAATGATTTTTTGAAAAGAATCTGTAAAGTAGAAAAAGCGATTGCAGGGGCTCCAGCAGGGCCCGTTAAATAAGGCGAGCCCCGTCATTTTAATCTCGATTTTTCCATTGGGGTGCACGCAATATAATTGGCCTGTTGGATGGGTTTTGTCATGAGACACTTCCCCTGCAAAGAAGCGTCCCAGGGCATCACATTTTCCATCATTGAGATGAAAAGGGGCATCCTGTTCTCGGATTAAAAATTGAGTATGAATATCTCCAGAGGGTAAATCAATCCAGGCGAAGGAGTGACGTAGAGCCGCAATGAGGCCGCCGTTTTGGTTGAGCGCAATGGAGGCGATCAAATCGGGCATGGGCCATTCTCGATGTTGATTTTTAAGGGGGTTAAAGGCGTGCAAGGCTGGTTTTAGGGCATCTACCCAGTAAAGTTGTTGTTCTTGTGGGTGCCAAAGTGGGCTTTCGCCTAATAAGTCATGGCCCTTGTAAAGAGAGGTTATCTGCATCGTCGGCCCCGTTTTTTTATGGTATCATGCATCCAAATTAATAACATTTTAGAGAATGAGCGGCATGGCTGCAATGAATAAAAAAAATGGTGGGTACTTTTGGGTATTGGGCTCATGATTTTTCTATTAAATGTGGATGCAACAGTCATGAATGTGGCGCTAGCGACTCTGGCGCATTATTTTCAGTTGCGGATTCAAATGAGTCAGTGGATTATTACGATTTATCTGCTATTTGCAGCGATTTTTTTGATTCCCAGCGGGCGTATCGCGGATCTCAACAGTCGGCGTGATATCTATCTTGTCGGTGTGGTGTGTTTTTTTATGGGCTCTTGGATTGCAGCAGTGGCAGGAGGCGTCTCGATTTTGTTGCTGGGTCGAGCATTACAAGGGGTGGGGTATGGGATGACGATGGCCTTGATTCCCGTTCTTGCAACCCAGTATTTTCCTGATCAGCAAAAAGGGCGCGCCCTTGGGGTGGTCGCGATTTTGTCTTGTTTAGGGCTTGCGGTGGGGCCTACTTTGGGCGGTACCATTGCTCAATTTTTATCATGGCGCGTGATTTTCTGGATGAATTTACCGATTTGTTTTTTGAGTATTATGATTATTCTGTTCATTTGTCCTCAGGAAAAAATAGTTGAAAAGCCAGCCTTTGAGCCATTGCGCTGGCCTTTGATCAAGGCATTATTGATCAATCGCGCCTATCGTATTTTGGTCCTTAATCGATTTTTAATTTTAGCCAGCTATGGGGTCATGCTTTTGATTGTTCCGCTTTTTTTGCAAAACATTGCAAATGAATCCCCTTTAAAAACAGGCTGCATCATGTTGGCAATGACCGCTGCGGTGGTCATTGCCTCAACGGGATTTGGGCATTTAGTGGATAAAAAAGGGTATCGTGTTTTTCATTTTAGAGCCTGTGTTTTGTTTTTTATGGCTTATTTATTTTTTATTGCGACATTTTATTGGGAAAGCATTTCCCTTTTATTGCTGGGCTTGGTTTGTGCAGGCCTATCAATTGGGTTTTATTTTGTGGGAAGTGTGCGGGGGGCATTGCAAGAATTGCCGTTGGTTCATCAGGGGTTAGGAATGAGTATTTTTTATGTCAGTGCTTTGCTGGGTGGAGTGGTTTGCGTCAGTCTTGCCAGCCAAATTTTACACCTGAATGTAGATTTTGAAATTCACGCCTGGATGTTGCACATGCCGCAGCTTCACCAATATAAATTTGACGATTTACAAGCGGTAGGAACGGGAATTCAGTCTTTCAATGCGCAAAATTGGAGTGCCTCCCCTACGCTTTCGCTTGCAACGCTGCACTTGATGTTGATGGGATTATTTCGCCGAGGCTTATTGATCATTGCGTTTCTGGGGGCAGGGCTGACTTTTTCAGCAACCTTATTGGCAAGAAGTGCCTATCATGATCATTGAACCCAATTGGCCTGCGCCCCGCAATATTCGCGCTTTGATGACGCGCGTTCCTTTGGAGGTGAGCTTGCCGCTTGAACCCACTTGGTTGCAGCAGGTGCATGGTTCAGGGGTGATTCGCTTGCCTGCGGCATCGGATCAGGTAGCTGATGCGGCAGTGAGTTCAGTGCCCAGCGCGATCTGTATCGTCAAAACAGCGGATTGTTTGCCGATTTTAGTCACCCATACTTTAGGCATAGAAGTGGCGGCTATTCATGCTGGATGGCGAGGGTTGCTTTCGGGTGTCATTGAGTCGACTTTTTCAAACATGCACAGTCCCCCTGAAGATTGTATTGCCTGGATTGGCCCTGCGATTTCAAAAGCGCATTTTGAAGTTGGCCCAGAAGTGCGTGAGGCTTTTTTAATTGCCCATCCTGATTTTGAGTCTGCTTTTGTTGAAAATCAGCGCGGTCATTATCAAGCCGATTTAGCGTGGATGGCAGCGGAAGTTTTGCATCAATCCGGTATAAAAAAAGTCTACCAAAGTAGCCTCTGCACTTATGCAGATTCCCGTTTTTATTCGTATCGTCGTGATCAGGGTCAAACCGGCAGAATGGCAAGCTTGATTTATATTTTGCCTTGACAGCACTGACCCTGGAGATTAGACTCTATTTTAAATATTTAAGTTAAGAAGGAATGCATGGATAAACTATCGCAATTGCGTTTGATGACGACAGTGGTGGCCGATACGGGCGATATCGCAGCAATCAAAGCGGTGAAGCCGATTGATGCGACCACCAATCCTAGCTTAATTTTAAAAGCGAGCCATGATCCACTTTATCAGGGGTTGATTGATGATGCTTTGATTTTTGCAAAGACAAAATCAAATCTGTTGGACGAGCAGGCCGGTTGGGCTGCCCGTAAAGTAGCGGTGAATTTTGGGGTGGAAATTTTAAAGCATGTGCCGGGGCGGGTTTCGACAGAAGTGGATGCGCATTTATCGTTTGATACGGCTGCAACCCTCCGTGAAGCGGATATTTTGATGGATCTCTATGCCGCTGCGGGCATTGGGCCAGAACGTATTTTAATTAAAATTGCCTCGACCTGGGAAGGAATTGCTGCAGCAGAAAACTTGGAAAAAAAGGGCATTCAATGTAATTTAACGCTTTTATTTCATATGAGTCAGGCGATGCGTTGTGCAGATGCGGGTGTCACGTTAATTTCCCCTTTTGTGGGTCGAATTTATGACTGGTATAAACTGAAAGAGCAAAAAGAATTTTTGCCGAGTGAGGACCCAGGTGTTCACTCTGTTAAAGCGATTTATGATTATTATAAAACCTATCATTATCCCACGATTATTATGGGTGCGAGTTTTAGAACAACGGGACAGTTGGAGGCCTTGGCGGGTTGTGATTACTTGACCGTTAGCCCGAATTTATTGGAGGCACTGGCGCAGGATCAGGGTGAATTAAAGCGTGCTTTGGATCCTCATCATCTCGGGGCTGTATCTGCTCAACACATTTTGACGGAAAGCGAATTCAGAATAGCGCTGAATGAAGATGCAATGAGTACGGAAAAACTGGCAGAGGGCATTCGTTTATTTTGTCGTGATTTAAAAGCGTTGAAAGGATTGCTGACTCAAAAATTACAGGGGAATCTAGTGTGATTAAAAAACTCAATATTTATGGCTTTGCATCTGGGGTTGCTGCAAATAATCCAGACTGCGGTTTAGGACCTTTGTATCTGTATTATCATCCTGAGCTTTGGCAAGATTTGCCTTTTGAGGTCATTTGGCAGGATTTGCTGATGGCGGCCAGTCCCGATCGGGGCCTGAAAGTCTTAGATGAATTGCTGGAAGTCAGTACTTTATTGGCAGAAGGGGTCGCGGAGTCGGTTTCAGAAAAAACACCCTTTTGTGTTTTGGGGGGCGATCATTCCTGCGGAATGGGAACTTGGAGTGGCGCTGCACATGCCTTGCGTGATGAAGGGCCTCTGGGTTTGATTTGGGTGGATGCGCATATGGATAGTCATACGCCGGAGACCAGCCCCACTCAAAATATTCATGGAATGCCCGTTAGTCATTTGTTGGGGCGTGGAATTCCAGAGTTGGCGCAGCTTTTGGATGCACAGCCCAAGCTGAAGCCAGAGCATCTTTGTTTTATCGGAATTCGCAGTTTTGAACCGGGTGAAGCGCATTTGCTTCATGATTTAAATGTGAAAGTATTTTTTATGGAAGAAGTCCTGGAGCGTGGCATTGCGGCTGTGTTTGCCGATGCTTTGGCCTATATTCAATCTAAAGTCAAGTATTTTGGTCTGACCATTGATTTAGATGCATTTGATCCCTTGGATGCGCCTGGGGTGGGCTGTCGTGAAAGTGGTGGAATTCGTGCGGCTGAATTTATTCCTGTGGTGGAAAAGCTGCATCAACAACCTGGTTTTGTCGGTCTTGAAATAGCGGAATATAATCCCATTATCGATGATCAGGCTAAAACAGCACGTTTGATTCCGGCCTTAATTGGGGCGGTGTATCGGGGATGAATGCTTTGCCGATTGGGATTTTTGATTCAGGGGTCGGTGGGTTAACGGTTTATCGGGCTTTGAAACGCATTTTGCCGCATGAAAACTTCCTGTATCTGGGCGATACGGCCCGCTTGCCTTATGGTACAAAAACACCCGATACGATTATTCAATATGCGCTTCAGGCGGCGCGTTTGTTGATTGATGCAGGCATTAAATTTTTAGTGATTGCCTGTAATACGGCAACAGGGCCAGCGTTGCCTGTTTTACGAAAACGCTATCCTGATCTACCGATTATTGGCGTGATTGAGCCCGGAGCGGTGGCCGCGTTGGCGATTTCTAAAACAAAGCACATCGCCGTCATCGCAACAGAAGCGACGGTTGCAGCGCATAGTTATCAGTCGGCGATTTATCATTTGGACCGGACGGCGCAGGTGGTCGAGAAAGCAGCGGGATTGCTGGTTCCTTTGACTGAAGAGGGTTTTTTGTCTGGTGAGATTCCATGCAAAATTATTCATCATTATCTCGATGATTTATTGGCAGATCCTAATACGCGTCCTGATACTTTGATTTTAGGCTGCACGCATTTTCCGGTTTTAGCGGAGGTGATTCATGAGGTGGTGGGGGATCGCATTCAGATTGTTGATTCGTCTCGCGTGGTGAGTGAGGCGGTGCATGATTATTTTGGGGCTCATCCTGATTTTGTGCATAGCGGGGCAGAAGAAGGGTTCAGTGAATTTTGGGTAACGGATGGAGTGGGGCGCTTTATGCGCGTGGCAGAACGTTTTTTGGGTTCAGAGATTCATGCTGAGCAGGTGCGTCTGGTTGATTTTTTTAGTTAAGTTTTGTACGAAGTAAATCAATCGCTTGGGTGTAATCCAGGGTTGCATGCTTAAAAATCGCGGTGCCTGCAACAAAGGTGTCCGCCCCCGCTTGATACGCAGAATGAAGGGTGTCAGCATTGATTCCGCCATCCATTTCAAGGCGAATGATCCGGCCTGATTGATCTATTTTTTTGCGAATGAGGGCTGTTTTTTCTAAACTCGATGGGATAAATGTTTGGCCGCCAAAACCAGGATTGACGGACATGACTAAAATGCGGTCTATTTTGTCCAAAACATAATCGAGACAATCGGGTGAAGTGGCGGGGTTTAAAGCAAGGCCGGCCTCGCAGCCAAAGCTTTTAATCAAAGCCAGGGAGCGATCCACGTGACGGCTGGCTTCGGGATGAAAGACAATGCAATCAGCGCCTGCTTTGGCAAAAGCAATAATCAGGTCATCCACGGGTTCAACCATTAAATGGACGTCGAGGGGGGCTTTGATTCCATAATCTCGGAGGGCGCTACAGACGACGGGGCCAAAGGTCAGGTTGGGGACATAATGTTGATCCATGACATCCAAGTGAATGCGATCTGCCCCGGCAGCGAGGACCGCATGCACTTCTTCGCCCAAGATTGCGAAGTGGGCAGAAAGAATAGAGGGGCAAATGAGGGGTGTTTGGCGCATTATGGGTTCACCTTTTTAGTGAGTGATTTTTCAGGAATTCGTTTTTGTAAATTAATTTTTACCATAAATCCTCCTCCAGGTCGATTGGAGAATTCAACTTTTGCATGATGAATCTCGGCAATTTTTTTAACAATGGCGAGACCCAGGCCCGTTCCACCTGTTTCACTTGAGCGCGATTGGTCCACCCGAAAATAAGGAATAGAAAGGAGGTGGAGGTATTTTTCAGGAACGCCTGGGCCATTATCCAGGCAGACTATTTCCAAATGATTTTTTGTGGGTTGGGTGATCGTGATTTCGCAGGTGCTTGCGTACTTTCTTGAGTTTTCAATAATGTTTGAGATCATTCTTTTAAAAAGCTGTAACTCAATATCCAGGGTAAATGAAAAAACACTTGAGTAAAACTTAACAATAAAGCTGTTTTTGTTGTATTGTTCTGCCATGCTTTCGATCAGAGAAATCACATCTACGTGCATGCGGCGAATTCGTTCGGGTTCACGCGCATATTCAAGTGAGCTATTGATGATATGGTTGATTTCTTCCAGCTTAATTGAAACCTGATCCGCCTCTTTTTGATCTTCAAGAAGCGAAAGACGGAGAATTGCTTCGGTTAAGGGGGTTTTGATATCGTGCGCCAGAGCGGTAATCATGATAGTTTTTTGTTCATAATAATTTTTAATATCTTGCTGAAGTTTCTGGACGGTTCGATCGGTGGTCGGTGATTTTTCGTTTCCGATAATCATATTTAAAATTTCTTGAGGGAGCGAGTAGCGATAATATAATAGAAATAAAATCCAAATAATTAATAAAAAGCAGAGGTTAGTTGAAAAGACAATAATATCCATTTGCCAAGTATGTGTATTCAGCGCTTCTGCCGGACCCATCCGTAAATAAATGAAATTATAGGTTAGAAAAAGAATCGTTTCGAGCACTAAAATCAAAATAGAAATCAGGAATAAATGTTTCATTTTGATTGAAATGCGTTTCATGATATGATCCAAAGAGTACGTATTAAGACATTTACTTTACTGTGCTTGTCTATTTTTGGCAAGTGCGCTTCTTTTTTGAATGATAATTTTAATTAATAAATGTAATATTATCGGGCCGGCTAATTTAAATTGTTACATAGGGTTTTCTTTATTTTTCGCCATTTGAAGGATGTATTTTTATAAAGCGTTTCAGGTGTTACATTTTAAAGTTTGTATATATAGAAAAAGATTTAGTATGATAGGCACATCACAAAGTTAAAGGATTTTTAATGAGTTTTGGAGGTTCGTCATCCCCATCTGTACCGGGTACTCCTCCTGATTTTATGACATTTTTGCAAAATGTTTTGAATCAGGACTTGACGCCTATCCTTCATATTGTAACAACGATCGCTTATTTTATTGGATTTTGCTTGATTTTGATGGGGCTCTCGCGTTTATATCATCATGGGCATCCCAATAGTTCGCATCATAATCGTGTGACACCGATGGGGACTTCGATGTTTTTTATCGTGGGGGTGGTGCTGATTAGTTTTATGCCCTATTTGCAAATGATGTCGAGTGCGTTTGTTCAGTTAAATGAACAGAGTGCAATGATGACGCAATGTACCGGGCCCGTTTTAAATGACTCAGGGTTTTATACGGCGAGTAATAATTTTTGCCCGATGACGGCTTATGCAACCGATATCAGTAATGCAGTGAGTGACAATGATGCAGTCGCGGAAGGGATCCAGTATGCTGTCTTTGCGGTTGCCTTTTTAGTCGGTGTGATTGCTTTTATTCGTGGAATGCTGTTATTACTAAAAATAGGGGAGGGTGGGCAAGGAGGGCACGTCGGAAAAGCATTTACATTTATTTTTGCAGGGATTGTGGGGGTCAATATGTCCTCTTTTTATGATCTTCTGAATAATATGTTAACTTCAAATACAACAGGTTAGTCAACGTAAGCATAAACTAAAACTAGGAGAAAAAAATGAAAGTAGTAGATTTAATCAGGAAAATAGGTTTTAAAATGGTATCAGCGCTCTCTTTGTCGATGATTTCGCTGAGTGCTTTTGCCGATACTAACGCAAGTGATGATACTAGCATGAGTGTCAGTAAGTTAGTCGCGTCTGTCCAGGGCTTGTCAGGTAATGCGGCAATGATTGTTGCAACCGTTGGGACCGTAGCCGGGGTGATTTTGATTCTCAAAGGCCTGGTGCATTTGAAACAAAATTACGGTGGATCAAGCCAGGAAAAACATTTAAGCAAAGGGGTGGCGAGTTTAGGCTTTGGTGCAGCCCTAATTCTAGCGGTACCGATCGCACATATGTTAACCTCCAGTGTTGATACTGGTTCAGCGAATAGCTTTAATGTGGGTGTGGGTGCAGTGGATCTCAATCAGGATAATTCATAATCGATGATTTTCGACTTGCCTAACCCTTAGTTTAGTTTTATCCTAGGCTGAGGGTTGGTTTTTTTAATGAAAGGAAATGGAATGAAGCGCTTACTTTTGTTACCTATTTTGGGGCTTTTGGCAGGATGTGCGGGTACAACTGCGTATAATGGTCAAAGTAATGGAAGTGCTGGGGGATCAGCGGGTGTGGTGCCTAATCAAGCACAAATTGACCAGCAAGTACAGTCCCAGCTGAATCAAGCGGCGGACTCTGCTCAGGCCTCTTTGCAAGAATTGGCTGCAATTGAGAAGCTGCAGCAAAATAATGTGACTTTGCCCTTGAGTAATATCAATGACCCTGCTTTGAATGAAACGATTGCCATTAAGTGGTATGGCCCGATTGCGCCTTTGCTTTCGCAGGTTGCTGCATCGACGGGATACCAATTTCAAGTGTTTGGAAAACCGCCTAGTTTACCTGTGTTGATTAATATTGACACGACCAGTCAGCCCACTACAGCGATTAATATTATTCGAAATGCTGATTTACAAGCGGGTTTAAAGGTGGTGATATTGGTTCTTCAGGACCAAAAAATCATTAGCCTGAGGTACAGCTGATGATGACCACTGGCGCGCCTGCACTTCCTGTTCATTATAGCGTGCATGATTTGGAAAATATTAATTCCAATTCAGCTTATTATAGTACGCAGATTGGTTATACGACCATTCGTCAACAGGCTTTACAAGAAGCGGCGCAGTCTTTAGGCATGCAGGCCGGTTTAAATCAGGAATCGACTCGGATTGATGCCATTTTAACAGGTCAATCACAACAGCTTTATCATCTTTTTGATTTTAATCAGGTGATGTATCAGGATAATGTGCTACCGCCTGTATTGAATAAAGCGAGCAATTTAGTCAATATTAATTCCCAGGGGGATACGATTCGGATTGCGGGGGAGACTTACAATATTTTAGCGCCTGCGCGGTTTGTGACAGCTCCTCCAAGTTGGCATGATTATATTTGGATGTCTTATCCTACACCCACTTTGCCTGATCGCAGTTTACTACCCGAAAACAGCGAAGAAGAAGCGCTTTGGAAAGCGAATGTTGCCTTGGGGTGGCAGCAAGGGATTAATCAGGCGATTTCGATTTTTACCATTAATTTAAATTTATTAGATCGTGATTTTAGTGGGATGCTTTTGTATAAAGAATTACTCATTCAAAACATGGTCAGTCCATACTATGTGAAAACGACAGAGCAAGGTGTGACAGGAAGTGGCACCCACATGATGGTCGATGATCAAACCTTGCGGATTACAAGTCAGCCTCAATTGCTTTATCAAACACAACGTTGGGAGGCTAAGCCAAGCGATTTAACCGCCCCTGTTGCGCCTATTGCCCCTCCAGAGACGGCCTCGCTTGATCCTGAAGGGGATGCGGTCATTACAACGATTCGTGCCTCTTTGCCGATTCCTTCGGCTACAATCGATACGCCTCCTCTAGCGCAGCCCGTAACAGAGCCGACTTCGCTTGCGGGTGCCTTAGCACGATCTGTTCAGGAGCCAAATAATGGGGGTGGAAATGGGCCCGCTTCAATTTCCAAATGAACCCAACTATTTTGTTGCACAGCAATTTGATCGTCTGCTTTTGTTCTGTTGTGAAAATAAAGCTTCAGATATTACTTTTCAGACCGGTGAAGTGGTTTTTGCGGAAATTCATGGGCGTCAATGCCGAACGACTCAAAGAGTGCTTTCGTTACAAGAATTATCCGATATTATTAAGCATGTTTATGGCGCCAATGCCACTGCGATGATTTTTTCGGGGAATGATATTGATACGCATTATCGACTGAAAGTAGATCGTGATGTTGAATACCGTTTTCGGGTCAACATCACGGCCTGCTATTTTGATGGGTATCAAGGAATGCAGATGACGCTTCGGGTGATTTCAAGTCAGCCTCCGCTTCTTGAAACACTGGGTGTTGAGGCGGAGTTATTGCCTTATTTAAAAGTGCCTCAGGGGATTATTGTCGTGAGTGGCGCGACGGGTTCTGGTAAAAGTACTTTGTTAGCTTCCGTCGTGGCAGATATCTGTATGCAAGAGGATGCGAACATGAAAGTATTGACCTATGAAGCGCCGATTGAATATGTTTATAACCGGGTGAAAATGCCGACGAGTTTAGTCTCACAGGTTGAGATTCCGCGAAATTTAGCCAGTTTTGCAGCGGGAGTGCGAAATGCCTTGCGTCGTAAACCAGGATTGATTTTGGTTGGTGAAGCGCGTGATCAGGAAACCATTGAGGCCGTCATCGAAGCTGCGTTGACAGGGCATCCTGTTTATACCACCGTGCATAGTAATGGTGTTGCGGATACTTTGCGCAGGATGATTATGATTTTTCCCTATGAGGCGCGAGATAGTTGCCTTTTTGATTTGCTTGAAACCATCAAAGTGGTGATTTGGCAAGCTTTATTGCCCCGCCCTGATGGAAAAAGAACCGCTGTGCGAGAGTATCTCGTTTTTACCAATGAAGTGCGAGATGCATTATTAAAAAGTGGTTTGGATGCATTAGTGGGGACGATTCGCAGTTTATTGCCAAAGTATGGTCAGCCGATTATGAGAGATGTAGAAAAAAAATATAAAGAAGGGCTGCTGACCGAAGAAGCCTATCAACGATTTTTCTTAATGGAGCAAAAACATGGCTAACGATATTTATGCGCATTGGCGTGATTCGGCATTGACTCCCTTGATGTATAAAGTGGATGCGCGGGCTTCTTTTTTAGTGCTTCTGTGCCTCCTTCATGCAACACGCTATACGGTAGGGGCAGCCGTTGTTTTTGTCCTTTTTTTAATGGTTCTTAATTATTATCATGTTTCTTTAGTGGCCTGCCTTCGATTGCTTCGGACGGCGTTAGGGGGTTCGCGTAAAATTATTATAAGGCGGCGCTGATGGCTAAGACATATCGTGGGGTCCTCAAAAGTCAAGAGTTTAAAACAAAAGATGCAGTGCGTGATCTGCGTCCGTTTTGGATTCAGGCTCGCGATTTAATCAAGGGGCGCTATGGGGCCATTGGCTTTATTGGGGTGATGGCGCTTTGCATGTTCTTTATGCCGATGTTGACGGATTTGTTTTTTGTTTTAGCCTTGATCGTTTTTTGGTATAGCACCTTTACTTTTGTCGAATTGCCTTACAAAATGCCGGCGTATTCTAATCTATTGGATCGAAATGATCCTTTGCCCGGGTCTAAAAATCCAGGGCCTGCAGCGGGCATTTATTATTTTGGAAATGATGATGTCAGCAAAGAGCAATTGTGGTTTAGTAATAGTGATATGCGGACGCATGTGCTTATTTTTGGATCGACTGGTTCGGGTAAAACAGAAGCGCTTTTATCCATTGCTTTTAATGCTTTAGCGCAGGGAAGCGGGTTTATTTATGTGGATGGAAAGGGGGATAACTCTCTTTTTGCAAAAGTTTTTTCCATGGTTCGATCGATGGGGCGAGAAGATGATTTGCTTCTGATTAATTTTATGACGGGCGCGGCGGATATTATTGGGCCGCAGTCTACGGTTTTATCGAATACCATGAATCCCTTCGCAGCAGGTTCGTCCAGTATGTTGACGGAATTGGTGGTGAGTTTGATGGATTCAGGCGGCGGCCCGAGTGGCGGTGATGGGGATATGTGGAAAGGGCGTGCGATTTCTTTCGTATCAGCCT
The DNA here is from genome assembly GCA_947476405.1 of Thiotrichales bacterium. GTDB lineage: Bacteria > Pseudomonadota > Gammaproteobacteria > Francisellales > CACEW01 > JAJZUD01. The sequence continues at coordinate 22,156 of CANJQG010000001.1, read as the reverse complement.
TGATGCGGCCCCTGGTCTGGATGCGTGATCGCGGATATTTACTGCTTGAGGCAGGCTTGATTCGTCGTTACTTTACCTTGGATGCAGTCGAAGAGCTTCTTTATGACCGCAAAGTCATTGATCAAAATAACAACATCACGATTATGCCTGAGACTCTCCCTTTTGAAGTACGGGATCCTTTAGAAAATTATTTGGCCACTTTGCCAGGCTATCAAAAGAGTGAAAAGGGCAAGCAAAGCGGTAAAGTATTTGAGCAGCATGGTTATATCACCATGCAGTTGACCAAGATTTTCGGATCGCTTGCGGACGTTTATGCGCATATTGTGCGGACTAATCTGGCGGAAGTGGATTTTCATGACGTGGTTTTGAATCGGCGTATTTTAGTGGTGCTTTTGCCCGCCTTGGAAAAATCGCCTGATGAATTATCGAATTTGGGTAAATTGATTATTGCATCCCTGAAAGCCATGTTGGCAGGGGGCTTGGGAAGCCAGGTTGAAGGCGATTATCGGGATGTGATTGAGCGGAAGCCAACCAATTCAAAAACGCCTTTTTTATGTATCCTCGATGAGTATGGATATTATGCGGTAAAAGGCTTTGCAGTCGTACCCGCTCAGGCGCGGTCTCTTGGATTTTCGGTCGTCTTTGCAGGTCAGGATTTGCCTGCTTTTCAAAAAGGTGGGAAGGAAGAGGCGGCATCGATTTGTGCGAATACCAATATTAAGATTTGTATGAAATTAGAAGATCCGCTTGAAACCTGGGACTTTTTCCAAAAAACAGCAGGAGAATCTTATATTTCAGTGGCGCGCAACTTTTCACGTTCAGGTGGGGGCGGTGCTCTGCATTATAAAGATACGATGGAAGCTTCGCTCGACAAGCGTAATCGGATTGACTTGCTGGATTTAAAAGATCAGCGAGAGGGAGAGGGGCATATCTTCTTCAAATCCAATATTGTGCGGGCGCGGATGTTTTATGCAAACCCTCCTAAAGTGGAAAAAATTAAGCTTAATCAATTTTTAAAAGTAAAAGGGCCTTCTGATAAAAGTGTAACCTTGGTTAAATCGCTCAGTGAAGTGCAGATCAAATTTGCTGATTTTAAAGGGGTTCAGCCTGAAGGCGCTTTGGTGAATCTCATCAGTATTATGGGTAATGAGGCCCTGGCAAAGGATCGTAAAAAATTGACGAATGCGATTATTGCATTTGTTCAGGGAAAAAAGGAAGAGGAAAAAGTTGATTTTGGAGATCAGTCTATTAATGCATCCATCTTTATGTTTATTAAAGTGGAAGAGCGCTTATCCAGTCGCTTTTTTGATATTGAAACCTCGACCCTTCTGCCCTCTATTTTGACCAAAGAGAAGTTGTATGAAGTGGTCAAGCGCTTGAATATTCTGATTGGGAAGAGTGAGAGTCTGGCTAAGGAAGAGTCCTTTAGTATGATCGATGAAATTGAACGCCAGACAAGCTACGCGGATTGTCTGCCCAAACGCGTGGATGATTTAGTGAATAAATTTAAACTATTTGTATAAGGAGAGTGGCGGTGGGTTTTTTTAAAAAAACAGGAAACAAAGCTGTGAAAGAAGGGTTGCGAATTGTGGCAGCAGATCAGCTTAAGCAGGGTTTGGATGCGAATCTTGGGATTATTAAAGGGGCGATGCGTTACAATTTGAGAAAGCATATCCCTGAGTCTGACCATTTTAGCATGGATACTGCACGTTACATTGAGATACAAAAGTCTTTCAAAAAAATAGTTTTTTTATTTATTTTTTTATTCTTTTTTGCTATACTATATAGCATCATAAATGTGTTTCAGCACGACTGGAAATTGGTTTTTTTGAGTTTATCTTTTTCAGTATTATGTTTGGCATTTGGGTTTCGATATCACTTTTGGTTATATCAAATGAAGCGAAAAATGTTGGGGTGCACGTTTCAAGAATGGGTTCGGGATGAAGTAAAAGTGCGATTTAATCAGGGTGCAAAAAAGGCGAAATGAGATGGCAGTGATACAAGAAGAATATAAAGATCATGACGAACATCTAGCGCTTGAATTTGTCAGTGATCGAGTAGCTCGCTTTACGCGCTTGCAAAAGCCCGTCAAAAAGCTGCTTTTAGGTGTGATCGATTATTATTTGGATCGTTATTTTTCGTATGAACCTGAGGCCTTACAGATTGTAGATGCGATTCGTGCGCAGCCGGATGAAGAAAAAATGATCGAGCTGTATCAACAGTTTCTCCTTTTTTTGCCGCTTCGCTTACGGGCTGGGATTCAGGGCCGTTATTTGTTTCAGGAACCGAATGCCAGCGAAAAAGGCTTAAATGCAGAACGATTATTAGAGCGGGAAGAACCCGAATTAGGAGAAGAAGAAATGGCTGATTTAGACATGGAAACCATTATGAAAGAGCTAGGCTTAAACGCCGAACAATTGGAGCGTCTACAAAATGTATCCAATTTGCCCGAAGCAGATCAAAGCGCCGTTTTAGCGGAACTCATGGTGCAATTGGCCGGCCCTGATGCCGCTGCCATCGATGTAACCGAAATTGCGAAATTAATTAAAGAAGAAGGACTCGAGAGAGCGATAGGGGGTTAAGATGAGTTTTTCAGGGGAAGAAAGAGGTCGAGATACGATTAAAGAAATGCAGGCAAATATAGAGTTTGTTCGCTATTCTTTGGCGCAAGGAGAGAATAGCATTGCTAGAGAGCAGCGGCCTTTTCATGATCAATCGAAGCGCAAAGAAATGTGCGCCGTGCTGGACGCATATAAGGTGTTGACCAAAGGTACTATAGGCAACCCAGTCCATAAAACATTAGCAGCTTGTTCAACTTCTTCAGACCCTGCAGTACAAAAGAAATATGAGAGTTTCAAGCAGACCTTGGAGGCATTGAATGTGCCTCAGCTTAGAGCAGATAAAGACGCTGGTTTCAATGCAAGTCTTGCTCATAATGCAAGTTATTATCATGAAGGGAATGGAAGTCTAAAAAGTGAAAAAGAGAGGGCAAAGCTTGATAAGACAACAACGGCAACAACAGATGATGATCAGGTTCGCTATACTGGAAAAGGTGAGCGCGTTTTAAAAAAAGAAAAAAAGCGCTTTGATGAAAATCTTAAAAAATATCGGGAAAAATGGAAGAATATTAAGGAGGTCGGCGCAGTAGTTTCGCTTGCTCAGATTTTGATTAAATTATTGCACCATCTAGGTTCCAGAAAGTCTGATCCGATTCATACAGAATGGGAAAAAGTAAAAAATGAATTAGCAGATCCAGGCTCTGCTTTAGGGAAAAGTCACTCTAATTTGCGTATTGTGTTGGAAAAAGATAAACATACAGGAGAAACGATTGTTCAATTTACAGATGCCAAGGGGAATAAGGTTTCAGCGAAATCTGAAGAAGCGCTTAGAGTGACGGAGGAAGTCAATCATCGTTTAAGTAATGCAGGAATGGAAGTGAAAACCAATACGCCGCAGCCTCCCGCCGTTGCTTCTGATTCAAATAAAATCAAGGCTGCTGGAGAGCCTCCTGCCGGAACGCTCACTAATACAATTGGGGGGGCTTCTGGGGTTGGCGAATTACGAATTCCTGGGGCATAAGACATAAAGGAAAACAAAGATGTCATCCGAAAGAAGTAAAATTGAAAATGCGCGATTGAGAAACGACTTTTATAAACTCAGCTTTAGGCGGATTATCTGGGTTTTGATGGCGAGTTTTCTTGTCAATATTGGTTTAGTATCGTATATTTTTGTTTTAAGAACGCATACAAGTGTGCCTTATTATATCACTGCGGTGACGAGTAATGGGCAATTCGTTCGATTGCACCCGACTCTAATGAGTTAAAGGCTGAATCGTAAAAAGGGAGTGTGACATGGTAACGGCAGCAGCGACAACAACCGAAAAGGGCGTTCTGGAACAAGTGAAGTTGCGGAATGATTTTTATAAGGATGGCTTTCGGCGTTTGATTTGGGCGGTCTTGATTAGTATGATTTTGAATGTCGTGCTGGTTGTTGTCGTCGTGATGAATAAGCAGCAGCCGCCGGAGAAGTTTTTCTTTTCAACGAATGGAACGGGCCAGTTGATTCCGGTTTATCCGACGACGGAGCCCGTGATGAATAATACCATGGTCTTGAACTGGGTGAGTCAAAATGTGCCCAATATTTATCAGATTGATTTTGTGCATTATCGTGCGCAATTGAACAATTTGTCTCCTTATTTTACCCCCACGGGATGGAGCCAGTTTCAAGGAACCTTTGCCTCACAGTTGGCTGAAATTATTAGCAATCAATATATCGTCAGTGCAGCGCCCAATGGGGTGCCGGTGGTGACAGGGATGGGTGTATTTGAAGGGACCTATATGTGGCAGATTCAAATGCCTTTGATTTTGTATTTTCAAAAAGGCAGCGCTGTAACATCACGTAATGTTTTGTTAACCCTGGTCGTTGCGCGGGTCAATAATGTGACCAATGACCAATTGATTGGGATTTCACAAATTATTCAGCAGGTGCAATAATGTTTGATATTCCAACGGTCTTAGTGCGTCTCGCGGCGCGTCACAGCAAAAGCTTTGTCTTTAGGGACGAAACCTTGCCGCTGGAACGTGTTTTTGCCATTGATGGCGCCTTGCCGATTTTGGTCAAACGCGCCAATCTGCTTGCCGATTTTTTATTTGGCCGTAAAATGAGTGTTGCCTTAGTCAATGACCCCGAAACCCTCACCGGAGAACGCGTGAATATCATGGCTGAACAATCTTTATTTGAATTTGTCATGTTGTTACATGATGTTGTCGAAGAATATGTCGTCACGACCAGTGGCAATGTGATTAATTTAAACTAGTAGAATAATAAGAGGGATAGAATATGAGTATACTTTCTTTAGCAATGCCCGATCCAAATGATCAAGCTGTGGTGATCTTGCAACAGATATTAGGGAGTATCGTGCCGAATATGATCGATCCCGCTGGACATAGTACAGCTGGTGGAACGATTTTCCCCTTGATGATTGGGCAGTTTAATACGCTTTTATTAGGTTTTGGAACGATTATTTTTGCGATCATGCTCTTTGTCGGCACCATGAATACCGCAGCAGATGGTCAGTTTTTAGGAAAAGATTGGAATGCCGTCTGGACGCCGATTCGTTTAATCGTTGGCCTCTTGTTTATCGTCCCGTTGAAAGGCGGTTATTGCGTCGGTCAGTATATCTTTTTGTATATTATTCTCCTGGGTGTGAATTTAGGCACCAATCTTTGGAAGACCGTGATTGTGGATACCTTTAGTCATTATACTCCGCCCGCAGTGCCGTCGTATATTCGGAATTATGCCTTGAGTATGATTGAGCAACAGATGGTGTTTGATTTGTTGCAGAAGGTTGTTCCTGGATCAGGTTCTTCAAACATCCCGATTGATATTCCAGCAGGAACAACCATTACTTTAGGGCAGATTCCGCCTACGCTTCAAACTGCAGTGGCAGGCGTTATTGCGAATGATCCAGGTTCGAATTGTTCAAAATTATATAGTGCACCGCTTGCACAGACTGCATGCACCACGCAGTTGGGTTCTTTTTTAAATACCGGAAGTGGCCAAGCTTTGTCTTGGGGAGATGGAGGGGCTATTTATTTTTGGCTTGGAACCAATGGTAAGGCGTACCCTCCCTCCGCTTCCCCAGCTTCGCCTGGGGATTGGTCGATTCTTGCTAATCCGGGCAGTACAGGTGTAGGAGCCTATAGTAATGGTGGAAATGATTGGTTGTCCACACCCAATAATCAAATTTCACTTACCGGAGATTATGTTTACAACACAATGGGAGCGGGGAATGGTACACCGACGCCTGTTGCGCCAGGCCAGGATAAAAATGCTCGGGATGCTTATCAAGCTACAGTAACAAAAGACATTCAAGCCTATGAGTTAAGTACTTTAATGGGCAGTAATCCTTTAAGTAATGCCCCTCCCTCAGCTTGGGCGCCGACACCTGGGACCCAAAATTATTCAATTGATTCTATTCAGTCTGATGCAATCAGTGCGGTCTTGACATCGATTTATGATGGAAAAAATACAGGAACAGGTAGTAATGCCTATGCGAATTGTTCAGAAGTAGGTGGTGTAACGAGTTGTGGCCTAGTTGAAAGTCCAAATGGTGAATACGTTTATAATGTAGAGGGTATGTCTTATATTAATGGGAATGGAGAAGTCGTTACGGGGAATAGCATTCCCGTTAATTTGAATAATAGTTGGTGGGATGCGGGTGAAAGCTATTTAATTTTAGATGCGCAATTTGCAGCAAATTTGGAAACGCTGAGTAATGTCATTCAAAGCTTTATACAGGGCTTATCCCCTGGTAATCAGCAGCTTCTTGGTTATTTGGGGTATAATTTTTATTATGCAGTTGCAGAGTTTGGGCCTTATGCGAATAAGACGGGAGGATATAATATCTTTGCTTCTAGTCCAACAAATGATGCTAATAATCCCATTGCCCATACAAATGGTGTATTAATTTATCCCATGTCAGATAGCAATGGTAGTTATACGGTAGAGACAGGAATGGGGGGGCAGGCTATGGCCGTGGGGGCCCATCATATTATAGTGCCTGTTTCCAGCACACCCATTGATGTGACCTCTTTATTTTTGCCTACGCAGGGTTCAAGTATTGCATGGTTGAAGGCGATTGGCCCTTATAATCCAGCCGTGATTAGTAATGGAGGGCTTTTGCCGGGAAGTGGCGTCATTAATCCCACGACTGGCGCAATAGCCACGAATCAAGTTCTGGTGAGTTGTATGCTTAATCCTTATCAGGCGAATCAGTCAGATGTAAAAAAATTGTATGCAGCCTTATTGACTGTTCCGACCAATTTTCAGATTTCACTTGAAGTGCTATTAAATTCTGCTCAAAATACTTGTGATACCAGCCCGGGTGGATTAAGTCCGATTAATCTGGTGCCTGTTCTTGAGAATTTCATGATCATGTTTGAGGACAATGGTGTGATGAGTAATGCAGATGATCAGGAAGTATTGCCAATTAACGAGGCTATGAACTCCATCTTTTCACAATTATTAGGGAATGGCGGAATCAAAACAGTGGCAACGGGGAATGCGCCAGTGGGTTTAAATACCATTATGCAGGATGTATATAATCTAGGGATGGATCAATCCAGTAATATTTATCAGGGGCAATTTAGTTTGATTCAGCAAGTACGGAGTGCTGGGATTGAAATGGTCTCAGCTTGTATTAATTCCTTACAAGATGTGTATACACAATATAAAACAGTCATTAATGCGATGTTGACTGGTGTAGCGTCAGATACAAATGAGGCACAGCAGGGGGCATCTGAGGCATCGAATGGTTGGATTCCGTTAATTGGGCCTATGTATGCAGCTGCAGGTGCATCGGATGTAGCTGAAGCAACGTTGAAAATGCAAACCTTGACGTTGACGACGATGTCGAATCTGGGCATGCAGATGATGTTTCTGCCGATGTTGATGTTTGTGATGACTTCATTATTTACCGCAGGGATTGAGTTTGCGTTGGTCCTGCCCTTTATGCCTTATATGATGTTCTGGGGCGGGCAAATGGCGTGGATCATTGGCGTGATTGAGGCCATGGTTGCGGCGCCTTTGGTGATGTTAGGGATTGCACATCCTGGGGGGGATCATTATATGGGGCATGCTCGGCCAGCAGTGAAGCTTTTAATTGGTGTGGTGTTTAGGCCGGTGCTTATGGTGATTGGCTTAACGGTCGGGATTTTGTTGACTTATGTCCTTATTAATTATTCAGCACAGGGCTTCCATATCATTGCAGACAATACTTTGAATACCTTGCCGGTTCAAAATATGCAGCTTTCAGGTGTGATGTCCTGCATCCTTTTATTTACGTATTGCTCCTTCTTAATGATGGCCTTTACTAAATGCTTCTCCCCCATTTACTCGATTCCTGAGCGAGTGGTTGAATGGATTGGCGGACAGGCTGCACAAGGCGGAAAAGAAGAAGCGCAGCAGTTTTCACAAGGCGCTCAAAAAACTGCGGGTGCAGCGGCTCAAGCGGGTGAATCCAGTATGCAAAAAGGTATTCAGGCCAATGACCAAAGAGGGCAAAATACATCGCAGGTTTCTCAAAAATCAGCGGAAACTAATTTCCAAGTGGCGAAATCACATAGTGATGGAATCAGTGGTGGCATTTCAGCTGGTGTGTCCGTTGCAGAAACTGCAGCAGAGCACGTATAAACAGGGAGTAATAATGAAAAATTTTAAATTAAGTGGGGTAGGGTTGGCTTTAGGCTTGTTCACTACAAGTGCTGCCTTTGCAGACTTCAATCCCTATACTTTTTTTGGAAATAGTAATGGCGGGGGGCAGGCTCAAACAGGGGATATAAGCCAGAATCAGCAGAATAACGCTCCTTCAACAGCTTCTCCGACTCCTGCTGTAACGACATCTGCAGCACCGACTTCGGTGGCGCCTCAATATACGGTGCCAGCGGCCTTGAATCAGCCTGGTAGTAATGTTAAACCGTATGCGCCTACGTCTGCGTCGACTGCGCCACAAAGGCAACTAGTATTAGCGCCCTCTCCGACCTCTTCATCGCCGCCGCCTACGTTTACGCCGGGGCTACTTCCTAATACAGCGCTTCTTCCTACTGGGGGTGTAATCCCTTCATCTTCAGGTTCTTCTGATCAGGGGGCGGCAAATAATATTTTGCAAAAAATAGATGCTGACATTCAAGCAGGAAACAACCAAATAGGTTCCCATTATACCACCGAAAGTATATTGGACTTTAATCCAAATTTACAACCTACCAGCAGTACGTTTGTCTCAACAGATTCGGGTTATTCTGCTTTTGCCGGTCAGGCGAAAAAGGTCAGTCAGCCTGATCGAAATGGCAATTATTCTGGATTGAATTCCACTGCAAATAATGTAATTCAAACTACAGCACTGAATCCATATGCTGATTCAGCCTGGATGACTAATCTTGCGATTGCCTCTACACCGCAGTTATTGCGGATTATTGCTATTCAGCAGGCATTAATGAATTATATTTTATCTCAACAATTGTTGTCTCAAGCTGATGCAGTCAATCAAAATAGGCAGGAGTTAGAAAAAATTAATGATAATATCACGCGGTTGAATTATGCAAATTCAATTTATCTTCCAGCTATTCTGAAGGGATTGAGCAATAAGAGTGCTAAATAAATTTTGAGGGGAAATCATGAGTGTGTATATTTTTAAAAAAGAATTTTATATCTTTTTGTTGGGAATTTTAATTTTATTTAAAGGCGTCATTGGGCATTGTGATGAGGGGGGGGTAGATACAAATCAATCTGGTGTAACGGTTTGGATTACCAATAATAGCGGAGGCCCTGTGATGATTAGCCAGGTTGATGGTGGATCTCAAATCACGGGTGACGGAAACTATAAGGGGCAAGAAGTGGATAGTACTTTTGATCCTCACGGCTTTTTGGGGGCCCTCAATGGTCTTCCGGCAGGCGATGTTCCTCCGATTAATGGTTCTAAAGGAGCGGCGAGTGATCAAGATAATTATAATTTAGATGCGGTTACAACAGGGATTTCAGGCCCTGATGGAATGTATCAAGCTTTTGGTAGTGTTGACGCAAGCGATATTGGATATTGGAATCAAGCCAATCACTCTGATGGGTCAAGGACTTCAACGCAATATGCTGTTGGAGGGCTACTTTCTAATGGGAATTCTGCTGGCTTTTTTTCACCAAATGAGCATTGTATTACGCTTGCAATTTATAATGATCAGGGTGTTGTATATTTGGTTGGGGAAAATATGGGGTCATATGGTGGGTATAAGCAATGCTCTTCTATTGCACCTCCTTACACCAAAGACTTTATTCCTGGAAGTTATAGTTCTTTGACTATGCTTCAAGCTACGTTCTCTCCAGATTCCTATAATATTCCTTTATCCGCACTTCCTTCCGGTTCTGGGGGGTATTTATATGGAGATTCAGCCGCTTTAAAAAATATAAACCAGTTTTTTGTGGTTGTCTCAGCCGGACCTTTGAGTACAGGTCTGAATGGAAGTGGTAATTGTACGTCAATACGTATAAAATCTACTGTAGATCCTCTTTCTTCTCCTTCTTATTGTATGAGTCTTGTTGTATATTTAACAATTCCGCCTGCTGGAATTCAAAGTACTTCACCTATCGGGGCTTTTGCTCAAAGTTAGAATCAAGGCAGAGCAATGTTAAAAAGCCGGTTGTGGATTTATATTCTCATTCTATTTATCTGCACCCGATTTTTATTTTTTGCTGAAGCGGTGCAGATGGCGCATTCGTTTCATTTGAAAATTCCGTTTTCGATGCTCTTCTCTTTGTTGGATGGGTTCTGGTATGTCAATATTGCTCGCCATGGGTATGATGTGCATCCTCAATTTGGGGTTTTTTGGCAGGGACATGCTAATTATGTGTTTTTTCCACTTTATCCTTTTTTGATTAGGGGGGGGGTCGTTTTGACGCATCTTCCTGCGGCGATTGTGGGGCAGATTTTGAGCTCCCTTTGTTTTTTGGTTTCTCTGTTTCTTTTTTATCACTTGTTGAGGCGGTCTCTGGATGAGCGGATGGCTCGGATTGGGTGTCTGTTGTTGGCTTTGAGTCCTTACAATGTTTATTATATGGCGGTGTATACGGAGAGCTTGTTTTTGATGCTGTCTCTGATATTTTGGCTGGCGGCTTTGAATCAACGCTGGTTTTGGATGGGGGTAGCGGGGTTTTTGATGGCGGCGACCCATCCTAATGGGGTGTTGATTATTCTGTTTGCGATTTGGTTTGCCTGGGAAGATTATCAAAAAACACATGATATTTGGCGCTATTGGCCGGTTTTGATGATCCCCTTAAGTTTGATTGGGTATATGATTTATTTGCATTTTCATGTGGGCGATGCGCTGGCTTTTGTGCATAATGAAGAGGCGCATTGGCAGCGTGCGGGATGGCATTGGCGAAATTTAACGGTGGAACTCCAGAGGCAATCTCGCTTCCAGATGTATAATATTTCCATTTATTTGATGGGGTTGGCCTTGTCTGTTTTGTTGTATCGGCGCGGTTATCGAAAGGAAGCGCTGATGATCCCCGTGTTTACCAGTCTTGCGCTGCTGTCCGGCAGTTTTGTTTCCCTGTCTCGTTATACGGCGGGGCTGTTTCCTTTTTATATGGGGCTGCTGGTGTTTGTTAAAGAGCGGAAGTCATTGGATTTGACGCTGCTTTTTTTGTTTTTGCTCTCGCTTTTGCTCATGTCCTGGTGGGTTCAGCAGTTTATGATGGCGTTTTAAAAACTTGACAAATAGCGTCAGAAAGGCTAATATTCGATCCATGCTCAATTAGTGCAAGATGAGGCGTCAGATGTCCAAGTATTTGGATCCTAAAACAGATATCGTTTTTAAAAAAGTCTTCGGTGATCATCCTGACCTTTTGATCAGTTTTTTAAATGCATTGCTGCCATTAGCGCCAGGCCGTGAGATTGTTGAGCTGGAGTATCTTTCGCAGGAACAGGTCCCGATGATTCCCACGATGAAACGCACGATTGCCGATGTGCGCTGTAAAGACCAGGAAGGACGGATTTTTATTGTCGAAATGCAAATTAACTGGAATGACAGCTTTAAACAGCGCCTGTTATTTGAATCCGGTCAGGCGATTGTAAAACAGCTTGAAAAAGGCGAAGAATATCATTTGCTTCGGCCTGTCTATGGCCTGGGTTTAATTGCCAATAATTTTGATCCCGATCCTCAACATTGGTATCATCATTATCAGCTAGTGAATGTGATGAATCCGAGGCGCGAAGTCATCGAGCATCTGCAGCTTGTCTTTATTGAACTCCAAAAAATCCCGATTCAATCAAGAGAAACAAAACGCCTCCAAATCCTATGGCTACGTTTTATGCGAGAAATTGATCGCACGACTCAAACAGTTGACCCTGAATTGCTGGAAAACCCAGAAATCAAGCGCGCTATTCAACTCGCTGAAGAAGCCGCCTATAATCCTGTGGAACTTGATGCATATGAGATGTATTGGGATCAGATTCGTCGCGAGAATACATTACTCAGTGGCAGGGAAATGAAAGGGCGCGCTGAGGGATTGTCCAAAGGATTGGCTGAGGGCTTAAAAAAAGGTCTTGAAAAAGGCCGTATAGAAGGTAAAGCTGAGGAGCGCACCCAGATTGCAAAATCTTTACTGTTAAAAAACATCCCAATTGACATCATTGCTGAAACAACGGGGCTTTCTTTACAGGACATTGCTGAATTGCAGCTATAGCGTTGGTGCTTTAACGCGGATTTTTTCATAAGCTAAACCAATGCTGATGTAGGTCAGAGGAATGGTCCAGATCAAGCCCAATCCAAAGGGAATCGCACCCAGGATATTCAGGCATAATAAAATGATGACTAGGCCGTAGAGCTTTTTAAAATGGGCCCAGGCTAGTTTAATTGATTTTGAAACAGCTTGTAGGAAGCGTTTTTTTTCATCCAAAATCAGAAGGGGATTAAAGCTGAACAAGGTGTTAATGGCGCTCAAGGCTAAGAGGCCAATGAGGGCGAAAATGACCAAAACGCTGAATCTAGCGGCAAAGCCAGCATTAAGCAGATGAGGCATAATAAAGGATTGTGAAAGGTGAAAGAAAACAAACAGGATGACAATTACGCCAAGCCACATGGCCATCATGCTGATAAAATAAGCGGAAAAAAGAGGTAGAATTTTTTTGAAATACACTAAGCCAGATTTCCATTTAACGGATTCGCCGCGGGCACGTTTTAAGCCAATCATTGCAAAGCCGGCAGAGAGAGGGCTCGTGATGAGAAGCATGAGAATGGTAATCAAGGGACTGCTCAAATTAGATTTATCACCTAAAAGAGAGATTTCTTCCTGAATACAAACCAAAGCAGCTTGCAGGAGCGCCATGGCAATAAAGGTCGTAAAAAATGCGCGCTTGGAGCCTTTAACCAATGCCCAGGCGCCTTTAATGGTATGACGAATTTGGATATTCATATCTTTGATCCTTGTGATTAAATTGCTTTCAGATTATGACGGATTTTTTTAAAAAATGGAATAGATTGTGCATGGATTTGAGGTGGTAATTTTGTTGCAGCCTTGTTACAATCGAAGTGGTTTTTTTCACATATCGTTATAGGAGAAGAGTATGGCCTTTCAATTACCGGCATTACCATATGCTAAAGACGCTTTGCAGCCGCATATTTCAGCAGAAACCTTAGAGTATCATTATGGAAAGCATCATCAGGCTTATGTCACAAACCTCAATAATCTGGTCAAGGGTACGGAATTTGAATCCTTGTCTTTAGAAGTCGTTGTTAAAAAATCGTCGGGTGCGATTTTTAATAATGCAGCGCAGGTTTGGAATCATACCTTTTACTGGCATTGCTTGAGTCCCAATGGTGGCGGCTTGCCCAAAGGAAAGTTGCTGGATTTGATCACGCACTCCTTTGGCTCGTTTGAGATTTTTAAAGAAAAATTGACTGAAACAGCGATCAAAACATTCGGTTCGGGTTGGGCCTGGTTGGTTCAAAATCCAGATCAGTCATTGGCTTTGGTATCAACCTCCAACGCGGCAACCCCTTTGACGGGTGATCAAAAAGCGCTGCTGACCTGTGATGTCTGGGAGCATGCCTATTATATTGATTATCGAAATCTACGTCCCAAATATCTAGAAGCATTCTGGAATTTAGTGAATTGGGATTTTGTATCGGAAAATCTTTTGTAATGCTGTAGCGTTACATCTTGACAGTGGGGGATGGTTTTGGTATGATGAAAGGGTAGAGGATTCATCATTGAGACTGTCCCACAAACCTCAATTTAATAAGAAGAAAAAAAACAAAAATAAAAGTAGGTGAATCTTCTCTGGAATTTTGACAAAGTTTTGATAAAAGAGGGAGAAATAGTGGCCGCTTTAACGATTTTAGAGGCATTGATGATCGAAGACCTGCCATTGGATGAGCAGGTTTCTTTTTTAGAGGCGTTGAATCGCTTTCCCATTACCGGTGAATTGCTGTACGAGGCGGTTAAAGTCGTGCGTTCTCACAGTAAGGTTCATCTTAACGAGTCAATGGAAGTCTTAGATATTGTCGGCACAGGCGGCGATTGCAAGGGGCTTTTTAATATTTCTACCACAGCGGCTTTTATTTTAGCTGGAGCCGGGGTGCCTGTCATTAAACATGGCAATGTCGGCGTCAGTAGTCGCTCTGGTGCGGTGGATGTGTTGAGGGCTTTGCATGTAAATCTGCCCAAAAACATGCCTGCGGTTTATCATGATTTTCAAGAAGTGGGCATTGCCTTTGTGTTTGCAGCCTATTTTCATCCGCATTGGGCAAGATTTAAGGCGGCCCGTCAGGTGTTAGCCGCGCGAGGTGAGCGGACTTTATTTAATTTATTAGGGCCTTTGGCTAATCCTTTTAATCCGAAATATCAAGCGATTGGTGTATATGATTCTGCATTGGTCGAGCCTTTTGCCGAAGCATTGGCTTTGTTGGGGCATCAAGGCATGGTGTTTTCATCAGAAGGGTGTGATGAGTTGATTTTAACGGATCAGCATCATATTTTTCAGGTTCGTCGAGGTCTGGTCCAAAAATTTGATTTTTCCTTGGCGGAATTAGGATTAAAATCGGGGTCAGTCAAAGATTTGCTAGGGGGCGACCCTGCCTGTAATGCGGATATGATGGAGCGGATTTTAAATAATCAGGAGCGCGGCCCCAAACGAGATGTTGCCTTGCTGAATGCCTTGATGGGCTTGCTGGCGTATCAACCAGAGTGGTCCATAACCGATGCTTGGGCGCGCTTGGAGCGTAGCCTTGAGAGTGGAATGGCTGCGTTGAAATTAAAGCGCTTGCAAGAGATCTAGCCTATGCGCGTTAAAATTTGTGGAACGACTCATCTTGACGATGCCTTGTTTTGCGATGAGCTTAAAGTGGATTTCTTGGGTTTTATTTTTCATCCAGACTCCCCTCGATTTGTCGATTATTCAGCGGCTCGTGAAATAATCAATGTCTTGAAGTACGCGAAGGCAATTGGTGTTTTTGTTCATCACAGTCGCGATGAAATTATGGACATTGCAGCCCAGCTCAATTTATGGGGGGTGCAAATTTACCAAGATCATCATTTTGAAAGCCCCGATTTTAAAATCATTCGAGCGCATCGCGTGTCAGGAGTGGAAGATTGGGGTGCACTTCAGTCTGTAGCCAGCGATTATGTTTTGCTGGATGCCTATCATGAAAAACAGTTTGGGGGCACTGGGCAGCCCTTTGATTGGGGTGATTTGCCTCAGGATTTATCAAGAGTTTTTTTGGCGGGCGGAATTAATTTAAGCAATATGCATGAAGCAAAGTCATTGAATCCATTTGCCATTGACTTGGTTTCAGGGGTGGAGCGTACGCCAGGGCGAAAAGATTTTGCGAAATTAGAAGCCTTGATGAAATTCTGTCGCGCGTAAAATTATGCTTGCATCGGCTGGATTTTTCTGGTAGCATTCCAGCCTCATTATTTTTTTAGTTTACAAGTTTGGAGAAACGACATGTCGTATGCCGTAATTGTCAGTGGTGGCAAGCAGCACAAAGTAGTGGAAGGTGAAGTTTTAAGCCTTGAGAAGATTGAATTGGGCGTTGGTGAAACGATCAAGTTTGACCAGGTTTTAATGATTCGTCAAGACGGAAAATTTAAAATGGGTAAGCCGCTTGTTGAAGGCGTAACGGTTGAGGCCGAAATTCTTTCCCAGTATCGGGGTGAAAAAATTCGCATTATTAAATTTAAGCGTCGTAAACATCATATGAAACGCCAAGGTCATCGTCAGTATTTGACTAAAGTTCGTATTACAAAGATTGCATAAACTGCATTTAATTTTGGAGATTTAAAAAATGGCACATAAAAAAGCAGGCGGTAGTACCCGTAATGGTCGTGATTCCCACGCGAAACGTCTTGGCGTAAAGCGTTTTGGCGGTCAAGAAGTGACTGCAGGCACAATTGTATTGCGTCAACGTGGAACACGTTGGCACGCAGGTGAAAATATGGGTTGTGGTCGTGATCACACGTTGTATGCATTGGTTGATGGTTTTGTGGCTTTTGAAGTTAGAGGCGCAGAGGGTCGTACTTTTGTCAAAATCAATCCACTTGTTGCAGCGTAACTTTTTAATATCCCTCTTTCCTCAGTGAAAGAGGGGCAGGATAAGAAAGCAAAATGTTTTTTTTCTTCTTTTTACTCCTGGTTTTTTTTATATTTCTTTCTGTTCTGGCCTATATCGATTTAAAAAAAGGTATATTGCCAGATGATCTCACGCTCTCCCTTCTTTGGTTAGGTTTATTACTGAATCCTTTATTGCATTGGATTTCGATAACAAGCGCACTCTGGGGGGCGGCTCTAGGTTATCTTATTCTGTGGTTGGTATATTGGATTTTCAAATATTGGACGCAAAAAGAAGGCCTGGGTTTTGGTGATTGTAAGTTCTTGTCTGCACTCGGCGCCTGGTTTGGGTGGCAAGCCTTGCCGGGTTTATTATTGATTGCCAGTGTCGGTACGCTTCTCTTTTTAGCGGGCCTCAAATTTTGTAAAAAATATCCTCGAAATCCCCGTATTCCCTTTGGTCCAGGCCTTTCTTTTGCAGGGGGTTGTTTTTTTATCATGCAGGCGTTGACTTTTATTTAAACCGACTTTATAATTCATAAATTGGTCAGTTTAAAAAATGAGTGAATATGCGTCATGAAGAACAAGGTTTTAATTTAATTGAGCTGATGATTGTTATTGCGATTATGGCGACTTTAGCCGCCATTGCAATTCCTTCTTATAGCCATTACTTGAATAAAAGCAGGGCGATTTCAGCTGTGGTTTTGACTGAGCCCGTCCGTACCAGCCTGACTGAATATGCCATGATGCATAATGGAAACCTGTCGAGTGTCAGCAATCAATCGCTTAATATGGAGAGTGTTGATTTAGTGTCTGGTTCAAAAGATGTGACGGCGATTCAGATTGCAGGTGAAGGCGCAAATACCGTAAAAGTCACTGCAACCTTGGCAGATGCTTTGGGAGATTTAACTTGGACAGGTGAATTTCAGGCGAAAACGGAAAGTATGATTTGGCAATGCACTTATCCCTCTGATACGGCGCTTGCACATTATGCCCCCGCTCATTGTGAGGGAGATTAATGGAGCGTGAACTTTTGCCTCCAGAGGTATCGACGCTTTTTTCTCAGCCCTCAGAGCATTATATTTTGAAAGGTCTCGATGCGCTATTGCATTGGGCAGTGGCCGAGCATATCTCAGATTTGCATATCGAACCTATGCAAAGTGAAGTCCGCATTCGAATTCGGATGGATGGGGTGTTGTATTCTGTGGTGAGTTTGCCGATTCGTTATGCTGCTGTATTGCTCTCAAAAGTCAAAATGCTGGCGCATCTTGATATTGCTGAAAAACGTCAGCCGCAAGATGGCCGTTTCGAATTGAAGCAAGAGGGGCATGTCGTCAATGCCCGTATCAGTACCTGTCCGACTTTATTTGGGGAAAAAGCAGTCTTGCGTTTGCTTGCGCTTCAGGATCATTTTTTAGATCTCATTGAATTGGGCATGACCAATCAGCAGCTTCTTGCAGTGGAAGAGGTGATTCAATCGCCGCATGGCTTGGTGATTGTGACAGGGCCAACCGGCAGTGGAAAAACGATGACGCTCTATTCGCTTTTAGCGCGTTTGAATCAAACACATCGTAATTTGATTTCAGTTGAAGACCCGATTGAAATGGTGCTTCCAGGGATGAACCAAATTCAGATTCAGGAAAAAGCCGGAATTGATTTTAAAACTATTTTGCGGAGTTTATTGCGTCAAGATCCAGATGTCTTGATGATCGGTGAGATTCGGGATGCAGAAACCGCAGAGATAGCCATAAAAGCCGCGCAAACAGGGCATTTAGTGCTTTCCACCTTGCACACGCAGTCAAGTCGTCAAGCGCTTTCCCGTTTGGAACAATTAGGGGTCCCACATTATTTAGTCCTGGAAACAGCTCGCTTATTCATCGCGCAGCGTTTGGTCAAAAAAGAAGGGATGCGAGGCAGAACTGGAATTTTTGAAATGCTGAAAGTCAGTCCAGAGACTCAGGATTATGTGGAGGGTCTGGATTTGTATCATGCTGGATTATTAAAAGTAAAAGCGGGCTTATGCACTGAACTCGCCGTTAAAGCAGTCATTTAAAATGTTCTCCAAAAAACGGAAACAAAGTCTCTGGTTTACTGAACAATTTCAGCAGCTTCATCAAAGCGGTTTAGGATTTTCAGATAGCTTGCAGTTATTGGAAAAAAGCTGCCCCGACCCGCATTTTGCAAAAGTCATTCACGCTGTATTACGTTCCGTTAAAAAGGGGCGTGCGTTTTCTCAAAGTTTAAAGCCACATCCGGATTATTTTAGTGAGACCTATCTCGCCATGATTATGGTGGGTGAACAAAGCGGCAATCTGGATCAGGTTTTAAATGAGTTGGGGGCCTATCTCAGTTTACAGCTTCGAGTGTATCAAAGTATGATTCAGGCATTAACCTATCCCTGTTTGATCTTAATGCTCATGCTGGGCATGATTTTGTTCCTACTCTGGTTTGTCATCCCGCAATTTGAAGCGATTTTTGCGCAATTTAAAGCACCGCTTCCCTGGTTAACTGAGGGTTTGTTCAGTATCGTGCATCATTTAAAAATATTCGTGCTATGCCTAATGCTGGCGTTTTTTGGAAGCTTTGTTTTTTTAAGAAACCGACTCATTCAGTATTGGAAGCAGTTTAAGAAAACGACACGTCTTTTTCGTTGCCCAGGAATAGGGCGCTATTATCATGACTGGTTGCTGATGTTTTTATTCAAGACTTTAAGTTTAAGTTTAAAATCTGGTTTGTCTCTTCAGCAAGCTCTGCTTTTGCTTCCCAAATTATTCGGGATGACCCCTTTTTCTCAATTAATTTCATTGTTGCAGCAAGACTTGCGGGCGGGGCAGCCCCTCGAAAAAATCTTCGATAAAAAAGAATACTTCCCTGAAATCTGCAATGCGTATATCAAAATTGCCAGTGTCAGTGGGGCCTTAGACCAGCAATTTGGACAATTGGCGCTCCATTTTGAGGCGCGTGTCGATCATCAAATAGAACAATTCAAAGTCCTGCTCGAACCCTTGATTTTGCTGGTGACCGGTGGTTTAGTCGGCTTGGTTGTCATCGCCCTATACCAACCTTTATTTAGCCTGGGTGGATTAATGTGAAAATCAGAGTTGACACTTTAATCGGGTATGCTTAGACTGTTCAATATTCGTATAAGCTAGAAAAAAAATGTTCATTTTACTTTCACCTGCTAAGCGGCAGAGTTTTGAGACTGCACCGGCCCTGACGCTGCAATACAGCGCGCCCCGTTTTTTAAAGCAAACCCAGGCATTGCTTGAAGTGTTAAAGGAAAAGACAGAGGAAGAATTACAGCAGTTGATGTCGATGAGTCCTGCTTTGGCGAGGCTCAATGCAGAACGCTTTCAAACATTCAATAAAACGCCAAGCATGCCGGCATTATTTGCTTTTCAAGGGGATGTCTATCAAGGGTTAGCGGCAGGCACACTGACGCAAAACGATATTGAGTTTGCGCAAGCACACCTCATGATTCTATCGGGCTTGTATGGCGTGTTGCGGCCGCTTGATCAGATCCAGCCGCATCGTTTGGAAATGGGCAGAAAGCTGGCCATTGCACAAACTAAAAATCTCTATCAATACTGGGATGGATTCATTACAGATGCAATCAATCAACACTTGGATCAGCATCAAAATGCGACCCTGATTAATCTGGCTTCGCAAGAGTATTTTAAGTCTGTGCAAATTAAGCATCTGAAGCATCCAGTGATTCATGTTGATTTTAAGGAGCATGCCAACGGGCAATATCGCATCATTGCATTATTGGCTAAGCGGGCACGGGGAAAAATGGCGCGTTATATTATCAATCAGCGCTTGGCTAACCCAGAGGCCATGAAAGCATTTAATATTGATGGATATCAGTTTTCGCCTCAGCATTCGAGTGAAGATCGTTTTGTTTTTGTTCGGTAGGCCGTGAGTGAACCTTGCTTTTGTGCTTGATTACGCGCGCAACTTTTCTTAAATTCGTTGTCTTCGCAACCTACAAACCCTGGATTCATTTTGATAGCCAGCTTATCCGCCGTTTGTCATGCTTCAGTTCTTTTGATAAAATTAATCGATTAGATAAAAGGCATTAATATGGTCTCCTGTTTTTTTAAACGTCGTTTGCTGTCAAGGGTCATCGCGATTTCCTTAATCAGCATCGGCCTCTCTATTTCTGCGCTTTCCAGCCAGGCACAGCCCGTTCAGAATGCCCAAGCAAAATTAGCCCACCTTGAAAAAAGCTTTGACGGCAAAATTGGTGTTTATGCGATTAATACGGGTAACAACCAAATTATCGCCTATCGTGCTGATCAGCTTTTCCCTGTACAAAGCACCTCTAAATTGCTTGATGTGGCAGCACTATTCAAGCAGAGTGACAGCGCCCCAGGTCTGTTGCAAAAAAAGATACATTACACTCAAAGTGATTTAATGATGTGGCATCCCATTACCGGAAAATATCTTGCGACTGGAATGACTCTGGAAGCCTTATCAGGCGCTGCGATGAGCTATAGCGATAATCCCGCTGCGAATCTGATTATCAAAGAAGTGGGTGGGCCAGCTGCAGTCACAAGCTATGCACACTCTATTGGCAATAAGAGTTTTAACTTAGAGCATTCTGAAGGAACGTTCAACTCAAATCCCAATAACAGTGATGATAGTGCGACGCCTAAAGATATGGCCATCAGCCTGCAAAAATTGACGCTGGGCAATGCCTTAACTGAGCCACAGCGTGCCCAGTTGGTCACTTGGATGACCGATAATACGACGAGTTACAAAAGAATGCGCTCAGGGGTTCCCATCGGTTGGACGATCGCTGATAAAACAGGTTCGGGTGATTATGGGATTGCTAATGATATTGGCATCTTGTGGTCGCCGCTATGCAAGCCCATTGTTCTTGCCATTTACACTGTACAAGGCAAACAGGATGCACAGATTCGCGATGATATTGTCGCCTCAACAACGAATATCGTACTGAACGAATTTGCAAAAACTGATCCCTGTTTTAAGGCGTTGTTCAACTAATTTGAGGGAGTTTTAGAAAGCGCATGAAAATTTACAAAATTATTTTGGCTCTTTTATGCCCGCTGCATTTTTGCTTTGCGGCTGAATCCAATTTTCAGAAAGACTTAGACTCTTGGCGCACCCAAAACGAAGTAAAACTGATTTTTACTCTGGCGATTTCCTTTCTGGTCTAAGCCACTTCTTCTAATTCAACCAGATAATGGAGCCCCTGTTTTTGAATCATGTCCTGCAAACACAATCTCACGAATTGTTTGGCAGAATAACCCAGCTTCAAAGCAAAAGTCTCTGCCATTTTTAAACTTAAGGAGCGACGATGATGCTCTAGATCACAAATAAATTGCTTGGAAACGCCCAAAGCATTGGCAAATTCCACCTGTGACAAATTGCCTTCTTGACGAATGGATCCCAAAAAATTCCCCAGCGTAAATTTTTGACCCGCCAAGCCTTCTAATTCTTCAATAATCTTTTGGTTAATATTCATGATGATTCACCTCCATTATTTCAACGAAATGGATTTCTCCTCGATCGTTGATTTCATATATTGCACGATATGCTTTATTCAATCGGATTGAGCGCTGCCCTGCACGCTTACCTTTCAATGGCTCATCATGGTAGCCAGGAATTTTACGAGCCTCACTTAAGCCATCTGCGCCCACCAACTCAATCCAGGAAATTAAATTTTGGAATAATCGCTTAGGTATTTTTTCAAGATCTTTTCTCGCCTGTTTTGAGAGAGCGACCTTAAAAATATCCACTCTATTTTCCAAAATTTCGTTTCATGAGGCTATGGTACTCAATTTTTGGGTACTTGTCAAGATGCATGAAGAATTTGGATCCAAAAATATAATGCCACTAAGAATCAAGACAGTTTTTCAGGCTCTCTAATTCCCGTTTTTATGCAGCAACTTTAAATTGCTTAGCAATACTTTGATGATAGACCTCCATTGGTTTTTGATAGTTTAGTGTTTGATGAAACCGCTTGTAATTGTAAAATTGAATGTAGTTCAAAATGCCAGCTTTAAGTTCAGCAATGGTTCTGTATTCATT